>NZ_JBWKKF010000009.1:0-367427 GCF_056431745.1 Amycolatopsis sp. NPDC045836
CCTCTACGCCATGCTCCGCAACCGAACCCACTACCGCCACCCCGAACCCACCTCAACCCCCGCTGCGGCTTGACAACCACATAGGGACACCCCCCCACCGGAACCGGACAGCTCGGCAGGAGGGGCACCCACACCCCCCGCCCCACCCCGATCCGCAGCAAGAACACGGCGGGGTGGCCCCCACGCCACACTCACTCCACCGTCACCGCCGCCTCCAGCAGCAGCCAAGCCCCCACCTGCACCGACAGGTCCCGCGCCGCACCCCCCACCGGCACCGGGACGGGCACCGTCCAATCAGGACCAAAGACCACTCCGTCCCCCGCCGCAGCCCAGCAAGCGTCCGCCGAAGCGAGCACCAGATCCCGCGCCACCCCGGCCACCGGACCCGCCAACCGCCGGGCCGCCAACGCCAGGTACCGCGCCAGGATCCCCGCGAACAACCCCCCGTCCCCGCCACCCTGACCGACCAGCACCCCACCCGGCGCGCAGTGCTCGGCCACCGCCGCCACCGTCCGTTCCGCGGCCTCCACTTCGGACAGTTCCACGCACGTCCCCAGGAACACCCCCTGGCAGTACGTGTAAACCAGCTTCACCAACTCCCCGCTGTCCACCCGCAGCCCGTCCCAGACCAACCCCGTCCCCGGATCCACCAACCGCGAATCCATCCACTCGAACAACTCCCGCGCCCGCGTCACCTCACCCCGCCGCGCGTGCAGGATCGCCGCCGGACCGTTCGCCGGGGCGTTCTTGAACCGGTCGTTCTTCCGCCACCAGATCCCCCCGCCCGCGTCCTCGGTCCACCCGTCCCGCAATTCCCCGAGAATGGCGTCCAGCGCAGGCCCGAAATCCACACCCACGACCCGCGAAGCCCGATCCAGCGCGATCCCCAGCCAGGCCATGTCGTCGTAGTACTCGTTCGTCCAGCGCCCGAAGTTCCGCAGCCGGATCGAGCGCGCGTACCGCTCGATCAGCCCGGCGCGTTCTTCGGACGGCGCCCGCAGTTGCGCGTCGACCAGGCAGTCCAGCACGTGCGCCTGCCACCAGTAGTTCCAGTGCCAGTGCACCCGCTGCCCCGGATCCGGCGGCCAGCCGCTGCGGGCGAGCACCGTCGACGGCAACCCCCACACCCTCCGGAAATGCCGTTCGCGCACCGCGAACTCCGCCGCACTGGCCCGTTCCGCCGCCGTCATACCGCCGATTCTCCCTTGTCCGTCGACATACCCGTCGGTATGTTCAGGCGATGGCTGCCGTCACCTGCCCACTGTGCGAAGCGACCTGCGGACTCGACGTCACGTTCGAGGGAACCCGGGTCACGAAGGTGCGAGGGGACGACGCCGACGTCTTCTCGGGCGGGTTCATCTGCCCCAAGGGCGCCTCGCTCGGCGCGCTGCACCACGACCCCGACCGCCTGCGCACCCCGCTGGTCAAGCGCGACGGCGAATTCGTCGAGGTCGGCTGGGACGAGGCGTTCGCCGAAATCCACGCCCGCCTGCTGCCGGTCATCGAGGCGCACGGCAGGGACGCCGTGGCCCTCTACATCGGCAACCCCAGCGCGCACAACCTCGGCAACCTGCTCTACGGCCGCGTCTTCTACAAGGCCCTCGGCACCAGGAACTTCTTCACCGCGGGCACGGTCGACCAGGTGCCGAAGCACTTCTCCTCCGGATACCTGTTCGGCAACGGCCTGTCCATCCCGGTGCCCGACCTCGACCGCACCCGGCACCTGCTCATCCTCGGCGCGAACCCGCTGGTCTCCAACGGCAGCCTGATGACCGCCCCGGACGCCCGCGGCAGGCTGAAGGGCATCCAGCGCCGCGGCGGCAAGGTCGTCGTGGTGGACCCGCGGCGCACGCGCACCGCCGAACTCGCCGACGAGCACCACGCCATCCGCCCCGGCACCGACGCGCTGCTGCTGTTCGCCATGGTCAACGTGCTGTTCACGGAGAACCGCGTCCGGCTGGGCAGGCTCGCCGAGCACGTCAACGGCGTCGGCGAGGTCCGCGAGCTGGCGCGCCGGTTCACCCCCGAAGCCGCCGCCGGGCCGACCGGCATCGACGCCGCGGAGATCCGGCGGCTCGCGCTCGAGCTGGCCGGCGCCGAGCAAGCCGCGGTCTACGGCCGGATCGGCACCACCACGCAGGCGTTCGGCACGGTCGCCAGCTGGCTGGTCGACGTGCTCAACACGCTCACCGGCAACCTCGACGAACCCGGTGGCGCGATGTTCCCGCTGGCCGCCGCCGGGCAGCCGAACAGCTCCTCCCCGAAGCCGAAGCCGTTCCGCACCGGCCGCTGGAAGACCCGCGTGCACGGGCTGCCCGAGGTGCTCGGCGAAGTCCCGGTCGGCGTGCTCGCCGACGAAATCCTCACCCCCGGCGAAGGCCGGGTGCGTGCGCTGATCACGGTCAGCGGCAACCCGTGCCTGAGCACCCCGAACGCCGAACGGCTCACCGGCGCACTGGAGCAGCTCGACTTCATGGTGTCGCTGGACGTCTACCTCAACGAGACGAGCAGGCTGGCCGACGTCATCCTGCCCGGTCCGAGCGCGCTGGAACGGCCGCACTACGACGTGGCGCTGTACCAGTACGCGGTCCGGGACGTGGCGAACTGGACACCGGCCGCGCTGCCCACCGACCTGCCGCAGGAGTGGGAGACGATGCTGCGGCTGACCGGCATCGTCACCGGTCAGGGCCCGAACGCCGACGTCGCCGCGCTGGACGAGTTCGTCGCCGCCGAGGCCGCGCGCCGGTCGGGGCTGGACCCCGCGGTGTCGGACCGCACCGGTCCGGAGCGCCTGGTCGACCTGATGCTGCGCGCGGGCCCGTACGACCTGACGCTCGCCGATCTCGAAGCCGCCCCGCACGGGGTCGACCTCGGACCGCTGAAGCAGCGCGTCCCGGAGGTCCTGACCACGGCCAGCGGCAAGATCGAACTGGCCCCGGAACCGATCACCGCGGACGTGCCGCGCCTGGCGGCCGAGCTGGCGAAGGTCCCGGACGGCGAACTGGTCCTCATCGGGCGGCGGCACCTCAGCTCGAACAACTCCTGGATGCACAACCTGGAACCGCTGGTGCGCGGGCAGAACCGGTGCACGGTGCAGGTGCACCCCGAGGACGCCACCCGGCTCGGGCTGACCGACGGCGGTCAGGCCGTGGTCCATTCGCGGGCGGGCAGGATCGAGGTGCCGGTGGAGGTCACCGACGGCATCCGGCCCGGCGTGGTGAGCATCCCGCACGGCTGGGGCCACCACGCCGACGGCACGCGCACCGCCGTCGCCACCGCCCACGCCGGCGCGAACACCAACCTGCTCTCCGACGAAACCCTGATGGACGCGCTGTCCGGGACCAGCGTGCTCAACGGCATCCCGGTCGAGATCGCGCCCGCCTGAACTTCACCAGGCGGCGGAGAGGTCCGCGTGCTGCCGGACCCAGGTGTGCATGACGATGCCCGCCGCCACCCCGGCGTTGATCGAGCGCGTGGTGCCGAACTGGGCGATCGAGACCACCAGCGAGGCGGCTTCCTGCGCTTCGGCGGACAGCCCGGGACCCTCCTGCCCGAACAGCAGGACGCAGTCGCGGGGCAACTCCGCGGTTTCCAGCCGGACCGCGCCCGGGGTGTTGTCGACGGCGACCACGGTCAGCCCGGATTCCGCGGCGTGGGCGGTGAACTCGCCGACCGAAGCGTGGTGGTGCAGGTGCTGGTAGCGATCGGTCACCATGGCGCCCCGGCGGTTCCACCGGCGCCGCCCGACGATGTGCACGGCGGCCGCGGCGAAGGCGTTCGCCGTGCGCACCACCGTGCCGATGTTGTGGTCGTGCTGGAAGTTCTCGATGGCCACGTGGAACGGGTGCCGTCGGCTGTCCACATCGGACACGATGGCCTCGCGCCGCCAGTAGCGGTAGGCGTCCACCACGTTGCGGCGGTCGCCGTGCTCCAGCAGCTCCGGGTCGTACCGCTCGTCCGCCGGCCACGCCCCGGGCCACGGCCCGACGCCGACCTCGTGCTCGGCCACCCACTCGGTCGGCCCCGCCTCGGTCATCGGACGGCCAGCCGCTGCGAGACCTCCAGCAGCAGGTCCGCGGTCTGCGCGACCACCTGCGGCTGCGTGATGGCACCGGGGAAGCAGGCGGCGAGGTCGTGCTCACCGAAGAACAGCATCCGGTCCTGCATGCGGGGGTCGGTGGCGAGCAGGCCGGCCACCGCCGGGGTGAGCGTGGCGCGCGCGTACTCGTCGTTCTTCGCGTGCACGTGGTAGCGCTGGTCGAACTCGGGGTAGCCGATCTGCCGGTCCGAAGCGAGGAAGTTCGCCCACGACCGGCCCTGCGTGGTCAGCGCGACCACGGTACCGGGCACCGGCCGCGGCACCATCAGCATCGTCATGGTGTGCCAGGTGCGGGTGGCCACGCCGTCCGTGCCGTAGGTCAGCTGGAGCGCCACCACCGGCACGCCCCGCCACTGGCCGGTGAGCTGCGCGGTGGCCCGGATGGCGGTATCGGCGTTGAACATGCCACCCAGCGGCAGGCGGGCGCGGAGGTCCGGGACCGGGCTGCGGTCGATCCGCCAGCCGAAGTTCGCCGCCATCGCCTGCACGGCGTCCACGTGCGCCCTGGCTCTCGCCTGCACCTTCGGCCGCATGACCAGGCCGATCACCAGGCCGAGCAGGATGATGCCGACGAAGACCGCAACGATGACCACGTCGCGATTCTGTCAGGTTCAGCCGAGGCCGATGGGGTGGGCGCGCGTGCCCTCGGCGCCGGTGCCGTCGTCGCTGTCGCGGTGCTTCCAGTGCACGTACGCGCCGATGTAGGAAACGACCAGCACCACGAACGCGATCGACACCACCACCGGCATCATGTCGCGCGGGAACACCGTGTCGTAGATGTAGTAGGCGTTGAAGCCGCCGGGCAGGTCACCCAGCCCCTGCTGGGCGCGGAAGTGGTTCTCCAGCGCGGTCAGCGGGCACGGGATCGGGAAGACGTTCACCAGGATGCCCCACGCCGCGAAGAACACGTGCACGAAGATCGTCTTCGGCCAGCGCCACGCCACGAACCCGCCGAACCCGATGTACAGCAGGGCAAGAACGTGTACCGCGACCGTGACATCGGCGAGAAATCCGGCCATGCCCAGCTCACCCCATCCCCTTCACGTCCCCCTTACACCTCCAACGTACTCCTGTGCGCTGGAGAACCGCTGGTGATCAGCGCGGCGGTGGTGGCGGGTCGTCCCCCGGAAAGCCGTCGGGCTTCTCCGCGGGGTAGCGCTGCGGGGTCTCCTTCGGGTACTGGTCCGGAGCTCCCGGCGGCTTCCCCGGACGCGAATACGGCTTGGGGCCGGGGCGATCCGGTGGGTCGAGCGGCTCGTGCGGCATGTCGTCCCTTCCTGATCGCGCCCGGCACGGGCGTGGTCTCAGGAGAGACCGAGATCACTCGCGTCCAGCAGGTACCGGTACGCCAGCCCTTCCTTCTCGATCGCCTCCCGCGCCCCCGTGTCGCGGTCCACCACGGTGGCCACACCCACCACCGTGGCGCCGGCCTCTTCCAGTGCCCGCACCGCGGTCAGCACGCTGCCCCCGGTGGTGGAGGTGTCCTCCACCGCGAGTACCCGCTGGCCCCGCACCTCAACCCCTTCGACCCGGCGCTGCATGCCGTGCGCCTTGGTCTCCTTGCGGACCACGAAGGCGTCGAGCACCACGCCGTCGCAGGCGGCCGAGTGCAGCATGGCCGTGGCGACCGGGTCCGCGCCGAGGGTGAGCCCGCCGACCGAGACGAAGTCCCAGTCCGCGGTGAGCTGGCGGAGCAGCTTGCCGATGAGCGGGGCGGCCGCGTGGTGCAGGGTCGCGCGCCGGAGGTCGACGTAGTAGTCGGCTTCCTTGCCGGAAGCCAGGGTCACCTTGCCGTGCACCACGGACAGTTCGGTGATGAGCCGGGCTAGCTCGAGTTTCGCCGCTTGATCAATGCCAGGATTCGCCACGGCGCTCAGCCTCTCACACGGCACCGGCGGGCCGGCTCAGGTCCGGCCGCGCCCGGCGAAGCGACCGGCGGCGAACCGGATGAGCGACCGCGGCACCACGCGCAGTGCGCCCACCAGCGCCTTGTACTGCGGGCTGGGCACCGAGATCCAGCGCCCGCGGCGCAGGTCGGCCAGGCAGTCGTCGACCACCCGCTCGGCGTCGAGCCAGAACAGCTGCGGCCCCGGCTTGTCCAGCCCGGCCCGCTGGTGGAACTCGGTGTGGGTGAACCCCGGGCACAGCGCCAGCACGCGCACCCCGGTGCCCTGCACGGAACCGGCGACGCCCTCGGTGAACGCGGTGACGTAGGTCTTGCTGGCGGTGTAGGTGGAACCGCGGCCGGGCAGGAAACCGGCCACGCTCGACACGTTGATCACGTCGCCGCGGCCGCGCTCCAGCATGCCGGGCAGCGCGACGCGGGTCAGCCGCAGCACCGCCGTGACGTTGACGTCCAGCTGGGCCTGCAACTGCTCCAGCGAAGCGTCCTGCAGTTCCCCGCCGAGGCCGAACCCGGCGTTGTTGACCAGGGTGTCGACGCCTTCGGCGACCCGGTCCTCCACCTTCGCCCGGCCCTCGGCCGAAGCGAGGTCGGCGGGCAGCACCTCGGCGCCGATCCCGTGCCGTTCGATCAGCTCGGCGGCCAGCTGCTCCAGCCGGGCCGCGTCCCGCGCGACCAGCACCAGGTCGTGGCCCTCGGTGGCGAACCTGCGGGCGAAGGCGGCGCCGATGCCCGCGGTGGCCCCGGTGACGAGTGCGGTGCCCACGGCGTTATTCGCCCGCCTGCTGCTGCGGCTCGGCGGCGGCGGGTGCCGGCGCGGTGGCCGGGTTCTGCCAGTGCCTGGTCTCGTGCGCGGGGTCGACGGCCTCGTCGAACGGGTCCACGATGTCGGCGATCTCGCCGAGGTCGCGCAGCAGCCGCTCCAGGCGCGACGGCCCGGCGTTCGGCGCGACGCTGGCGAGCACCCATTCGTTCTCCAGCCAGGCCACGCCGACGTCACCGCCGAGCGCGTCCGCCGCGTCCACCAGCTCCTGGGTGATCACCGCGCGGGCCCCCTCGGCGTCGTCGGCGAAGGCGTAGCGCTGGCCGACCGGGCCGAGCAGCTCCGGCATCTCCGCGCGCTGGAACGGCACGCTGGCCAGCCACAGCTCCACCAGCACCTGGTGCACGCGGTTGCAGCGCACGGCCACGATCACCGCCGGGATCTGCCCGTCGGACTCGATGTCGAAGACGAAGACCGGGCGGCGGCCGTCCGAGGTGAAGGTGGACCCGCCCACCACGTTGACCGCGGCCTCGGCGCCGAAGTAACCGATCGCCCCGCCCGACCACTGCCGCGGCAGGCGTTCGTCCTCCTCGACGAACTCCCAGCCTCTGAGGTCGGCCCAGCGCATTCGCTCCCGGTTGCGCGAGCCCTCACGGGCCCGGTCGGCAGCGAGCAACCCGAGCCCCGCCAGCAAGGCGACGGCGGCCACGACGAACCAGATCCACGCCGGTATTCCCACGAACACCAGCGTATCGCCCTGGGCCGGAAGGCCGAGATCAGGACGCCGTGTCGCCCCCACCCGATCGAGTGGGGGCGACCTCCGCGGGGTCAGGCGCGGGTCACGCTCAGGGCGTCGCCCGCTTCGTCCGGGATGTCCACCCGGACCGTGTCACCGTCGAGCACCTCACCGCCGAGCAGCAGCCGCGCCAGCTGGTCGCCGATCGCGGACTGCACCAGCCGCCGCAGCGGCCTGGCCCCGTAGATCGGGTCGAAGCCGTTGAGCGCCAGCCACTCGCGCGCCCCGTCGGTGACCTCCAGGGTGAGCCGGCGCTGCGCCAGCCGCTGGGCCAGCCGGTCCACCTGGATGTCCACAATGGACGTCAGCTGCTCGGTGCCGAGCGAGTGGAAGACCACCAGGTCGTCCAGCCGGTTCAGGAACTCCGGCTTGAAGTGCCGCTGCACCACCGAGAGCACCGCGTCCCGGCGCTGCCGCTCGTCCAGCGCGGCGTCGGCGATCGACTGCGAACCGAGGTTCGAGGTGAGCACCAGGATGGTGTTGCGGAAGTCGACCGTCCGGCCCTGGCCGTCGGTCAGCCTGCCGTCGTCGAGCACCTGGAGCAGCACGTCGAACACGTCCGGGTGCGCCTTCTCCACCTCGTCGAGCAGCACCACGCTGTACGGCCGGCGCCGCACCGACTCGGTCAGCTGCCCGCCCTGGTCGTAACCGACGTACCCGGGCGGCGCGCCGACCAGCCTGGCCACCGAGTGCTTCTCGGCGTACTCGCTCATGTCGATCCGGAGCATCGCGCGCTCGTCGTCGAACAGGAACTCCGCCAGCGCCTTCGCCAGCTCGGTCTTGCCGACGCCGGTCGGGCCGAGGAACAGGAACGAACCGGTCGGGCGGTCCGGGTCGGCCACCCCGGCCCTGGTGCGGCGGACCGCGTCGGAGACGACCTTGACCGCCTCCTCCTGGCCGATCACCCGCCTGCCCAGCTCCTCCTCCATCCGGAGCAGCTTGCCGGTCTCGCCTTCGAGCAGCCTGCCCGCCGGGATGCCGGTCCACGCGCTGACCACGTCCGCGACGTCGTCCGCGCCGACCTCCTCCTTGAGCATCACCTCGGCCTGCACGGCCTTCTCGGTGGCGGTCGCGGCGTCCAGTTCCTTCTCCAGCGCGGGGATCTTGCCGTAGCGCAGCTCGGCGGCCCGGCCGAGGTCACCGTCGCGCTCGGCCCGCTCCGACTCGCCGCGCAGCTGCTCCAGCTGCTCCTTGAGGTCGCGGACCCGCTCGATGGAGCCCTTCTCGTTCTGCCAGCGGGCGGTCAGCGCCGACAGCTGCTCGCGCTTCTCGGCCAGTTCGGCGCGCAACGCGGCCAGCCGCTGCTTCGACGCGGCGTCGTCCTCTTTGGACAACGCCATCTCCTCGATCTCCATCCGCCGCACCGCGCGCTCGACCTCGTCGATCTCCACCGGCCGCGAGTCGATCTCCATGCGCAGCCGGGACGCGGCCTCGTCGACCAGGTCGATCGCCTTGTCCGGGAGGAACCGGGCGGTGATGTAGCGGTCGGACAGCGTGGCCGCGGCGACCAGCGCGCCGTCGGTGATGCGCACGCCGTGGTGGACCTCGTAGCGCTCCTTGAGCCCGCGCAGGATGCCGATGGTGTCCTCGGTGGACGGCTCGCCGACCAGCACCTGCTGGAACCGGCGCTCCAGCGCGGCGTCCTTCTCGATGTGCTGGCGGTACTCGTCCAGCGTGGTGGCGCCGACCATGCGCAGCTCACCGCGGGCGAGCATCGGCTTGATCATGTTGCCCGCGTCCATCGCGCCTTCACCGGTGGCACCGGCGCCGACGATGGTGTGCAGCTCGTCGATGAAGGTGACCACCCGGCCGGCCGAGTCGGTGATCTCCTTGAGCACGGCCTTGAGCCGTTCCTCGAACTCACCGCGGAACTTGGCACCGGCCACCATGGACCCGAGGTCGAGCGCGACCACGCGCTTGCCGCGCAGCGACTCCGGCACGTCCCCGGCGACGATGCGCTGGGCGAGCCCCTCGACGATGGCCGTCTTGCCGACGCCCGGCTCACCGATCAGCACCGGGTTGTTCTTGGTCCGGCGCGAGAGCACCTGCACCACGCGGCGGATCTCGGTGTCGCGGCCGATCACCGGGTCCAGCTCACCCGCGCGGGCGCGGGCGGTCAGGTCGACGCCGTACTTCTCCAGCGCCTTGAACGTGCCCTCCGGGTCCGGGCTGGTGATCCGGGCCGAACCGCGGACCGCGGTGAACGCCTCGCGCAGCGCGTCCGGCGTGGCGCCGTGGCGCTTGAGCAGGTCGGCCACCTGCCCGCCCTCCGCGGCCAGGCCGACCATCAGGTGCTCGGTGGAGACGTACTCGTCGCCGAGTTCGGTGGCCAGCTTCTGCGCGCGGGTGATCGACTTGACCGCGTGGGTGTCGAACTGGGGCTGCGAAACGGTGGCGCCGACCGCGGACGGCAGCGCCTGGGTGATCGGCTCCAGCTCCTTGTGCACCTGCTCCGGGTCCGCCCCGACCGCGGTCAGCAGCGGTCCGGCGAGCCCCTCGCCCTGGGCCAGCAGCGCGCCGAGCAGGTGGGCCGGCGCGATGTCCGGGTTGCCGGCGACCGTCGCCGCCTGCGCCGCGGACGAGATCGCCTGCTGGGTCTTCGTGGTCGGGTTGAAAGCGTCCATCCCTCACCTCATGTCGTGCGTCGCCTGACGCCAGCCTTCCCAAAAAGTCTTCGACATGCACAACGTCAAGAAACTTGAGTCTGTTCCGCTCAACCCCGACTTTGACGAAGTTCCAGGTCAGCGGGCCGCGGAACGCTTGGCGAGGGTGTCGCGGAGGCTCTCGTTGGCGGCTTTCAGCCGTTCGGTGAGCGCGTCCAGCTCGCCGGGGGCCCAGTCGGCCAGCGCGTCGGTGAGGAAGTCGGTGTACTGGCGGCGCCAGCGCACCAGTTCCTCCTCGCCCCGTTCGGACACGCGGATCAACGCCGCGCGGCCGTCCTCCGGGGCCGGTCGGCGTTCGATCAGGCCGGCGGCGGTCAGCTGGGCCACCTGGCGGCTGACCACGGACACGTCCACCATGCGCCGCTTCGCCAGCTCCGACGGCCGCGTTTCCCCGAGCTGGGCGAGTTCGGCGAGCAACCAGGCCGAGGCGGGGTGCAGCCCGTGCTGGGCCTGCCACAGGTGCGTGGTCCACGCCTGCTGCAACTGCGCGTTCACTTTGAGTTGCCGTACCAATTCGAGTGCGGCCTCATCTGAGGGACCCATCGGGGCCAGCCTTCCCGTCGCCCGGCCGGGGAAACAATCCGGGGGTTACTAGTTGTATCTTGCAACTAGTTTATCAGTGATCCATCACACGGCCGACGGACGCAAGTTGACCCGGACGGAGCAACGCCCGGCGGCTTTTCCCGCGTTGTGACTACCCTCCGACAGAGACCACTGGCCCGTTTACCTCGATCGACTTATTCCGAAAGGGGGAATATTCCCTACGTCGACACCCCTGGGTCAGGCCGCTGGCCTGCCCCGGTCGGCGGAACCCAGAGCTGCGCGCATTAATGAATAATCCAGGCCACAATCGGCGAGCGGACCACTGGACCACCGGTCCCCGCCGCCACCGCCGACCACGATCCGCAACCGGACCAGGAGCCGACACCCGCCAGCGATGACAGCAGAACCGGTCAGCCCAGTACCCAGGACCTCCTCCACCAGGGAGGCACCGCCCGCCGTCGCGGCGATGGTGCGGTTGATCCGTGACACCTGGGCGAAGGCCGAGCCGCACACACCGGAGATCTCCCAGTTCTTCTACGGCATGCTGTTCACCCTCGCGCCGGCCACCAGGGACTTCTTCCCGATCAACATGGAGGTCCAGCGGGGGCGGCTGGTGCGCGCGCTGGTGCACATCGTGCAGATGGTGGACCGGCCGGACGACCTGGTGCCGTTCCTGCGCCAGCTGGGGCGCGACCACCGCAAGTTCGGCGTCATCCCGAACCACTACGAGGCGGTCGGCACCGCGTTGCTCGCCGCGCTGAAGACGCAGCTCGGGCCGGACTGGACGCCCGAGGTGGAGCGGGCGTGGGCGGAGGCGTTCACCATCATCGCGCGGGCCATGCAGGAGGCCGCCGCGGCCGACCGGCACCCGGGTTCGTGGACCGCGACCGTGGCCGGGCACCGGCGGCTGACCTGGGACCTGGCGCTGGTGCTGGTGGAGCCGGACAGCCCGGTGCCGTACCAGGCCGGCCAGTACCTCAGCGTCGAAGTGCCGCAGCGGCCGCGGCTGTGGCGGTACCTGTCCCCGGCGAACGCCCCGCGTGACGACGGTTCGATCGAGTTCCACATCCGCGCGGTCGAGGGCGGCTGGGTGTCCCGCGCCATCGTCAGCCACACCGCCGAAGGCGACCGGTGGCGCCTCGGCCCGCCGCTCGGGCGGCTGACCGTCGACCGGGAGTCCGGCCGGGACGTGCTGATGATCGCCGGTGGCACCGGGGTGGCCCCGCTGCGCGCGATGCTCGACGAGCTGGCGCAGTGGGGTGAGAACCCGAAGGTGAAGCTGTTCTACGGGGGCCGCGACCGCGAGGACCTGTACGACCTGGAGGAACTGCGTTCGCTGGCCGCGGTGAACCCGTGGCTGACCGTGGTGCCGGTGGTGGAGAACAACCCCGGCCTGCCCGGCTTCGAGCACGGCACGCTGGCCGAGGTGGTCACCAAGTACGGCGCGTGGCCGAAGCACGACGTGCTGGTCTCGGGTTCGCCCGCGATGATCCGGGCGACGGTCTCGCGCATGCTGGTCGCCGGCACGGCGCTGGACCAGATCAAGTACGACCCGTTCACCATCGACTGAACGGCGGCGACCCCGGGGGATCGGGTCGCCGCCGCTGGACTGGGGTTTCGGCATCACCACTGTGACCTTCGGCCGGTGACGCGGGGAACTCGATGGCCTGAAGGTGGGGTTTGCGGAGCCGAGAGTCGGTCAGCGGTGGGGGCGGCTGGGGCGCCACACGACCAGGGCGGTCTGGTTCCGCATGGGGACCAGGTCCTTGCGGTACGAGGCGTGCACGGCGGCAGCGGCCTGTTCCGCGGCGGCGTAGGCGGCGGCCAGTTCCTCGGTCAGTTCCGAGACCCGCGAACGCAGGGCATCGACCTCGTTCTCCAGGTCGATGATGCGCTTGATCCCGGCGAGGTTGACGCCGTCCTCCTGCGAGAGCCGCTGCACCTCGCGCAGCAGGGCGATGTCCCGCAGCGAGTACCGCCTGCCGCCCCCGGCCGTGCGGCCGGGGGAGACCAGGCCCTGGCGGTCGTAGGACCGCAGGGTCTGCGCGTGCAGCCCGGAGAGCTGGGCGGCCACGGAGATCACGAAGACCGGGGTGTCCTCGTCCTGTGGCAGGCCACCCGGCGGCGAAGAACCGAACATCTCAGCTCCGTTCCCTGATCAGCGCGGTGATCTCCGGGCGCGGGTCGTGCTGCGCGGAGACCTCCGCGTAACTCTCCAGTGCCGCCCGCGCCTGGTCGTCCAGCCGGGCAGGCACCGCCACCTGCAGGGTGACCAGCAGATCGCCCTGGGTGCCGTCTCGTTTGGTGATGCCCTTGCCGCGCACCCGCAGCACCCGCCCGCTCGCGGTGCCCGCCGGCACCTTGACCGAGACCTTGCCGTCGAGGGTCGGCACCGTGATGGTCCCACCCAGCGCCAGTTCGGTGAAGTTCACCGGCACGGTGATGGTCAGATCATTGCCCGATCGGCCGAACACCGCGTGCGGTGCCACGTGCACCCGGACGTAGAGGTCGCCCGGCTGCGCGCCGCCCCGGCCCGGCTCGCCCTGCCCGGCCAGCCGGATGCGCTGGTCGTCGTCCACCCCGGCGGGGATCCGCACGGTCAGCGTGCGGGTGCGGGTGCTGATGCCCTCGCCACCGCACTCACCGCACGGGTTGTCGATGATGGTGCCGCGGCCACGGCACTCCCGGCACGGCTCCGAGAAGGCGAACGCCCCCTGGCTCCGGCTGACCAGCCCCGACCCACCGCAGTTGCCGCAGGTCCGCGGGGTGGTGCCGGGCTTGGCGCCGTTGCCACCGCAGGTGCCGCAGGTCGCCGGGCTGGACAGGCGCAGCGGCAGGGTCGCGCCCTTGACCGCCTCGACGAAGTCGATCCGGACGTCGGTCTCCACGTCGGCGCCGCGTTGCGCGCGGTTCGCCGTGGCACCGGCGGCCCCGCGACGGCCGAACAGGCCGCCGAGGATGTCACCGAGGCCACCGAAACCCCCGCCTTGCCCGGCGGCGTTTCCGAAGATGTCGCCGAAGTCGGTGCCACCGGCTCCGCCGCCTCCGGGAAACCCGAAACCCCCGGGGCCGCCCGCCCCGAACAGGCGCCTGGCCTCGTCGTACTCCTTGCGCTTGGTGCCGTCCGAGAGCACGCCGTAGGCCTCGGACACCGCCTTGAACTTCTTCTCGGCCTCGGCGTTGCCCGCGTTGGCGTCGGGGTGGTTCTCCTTCGCCAGCTTGCGGTACGCCTTCTTGATCTCGTCCGCGGAGGCGTCGGAGGAGACGCCCAACTCACGGTAGAAATCCTTGCCGATCCACTCCCGAGCACTCATCGGGCGTCTCCTCCCTCCGGGTCGTCGCTAGCGACTGTTCTCATCAAGGGGCAGCTCACCGGACTGCGTGGCGTCCAGCTCCGGCGCCACTTCGGCGACCGGCTCCGCGGCCGGTGCCGGGGCCGCGGCTGGTTCGTGGTCGGTGACCCCGACCAGCGCCGCCCGCAGCACCCGCTCGCCGAAGCGGTAGCCCCGGCGCATCACCAGGGTCACCGTCGGACCGTCCACCTCGGACGAAGTGTTGTGCTGCACCGCCTCGTGCACGCTCGGGTCGAAGGGCTCGCCCTCCGCGCCGAACGGCTCGAGCCCGGCCCGCTGCAGGCTGGCCACCAGCTTGTCGGCCACCGCCTTGAACGCGCCGGTGAGGTCGCCGTGCTGCTCGGCCCGCTCGAGGTCGTCGAGCAGCGGCAGCAGGTCGCCGACCACCGCGGCCTTCGCCCCGCTGACCACCTGCTCGCGGTCGCGGTCCACCCGGCGCCGGTAGTTGGTGTACTCGGCCTGGAGCCGCTGGAGGTCCGCGGTGCGTTCCTCCAGCTGCTTCTCCAGGTCGGACACCGGCGCCACGGCTTCGTCGACCAGTGACTCCCCGAGCGAGGGACCGGCGTGCTTGCCAGCCACGGGCGCTTCCTCCTCCTCGAGCACCGGCTGCTCCCGCAGCTCACCGGTCACCGGGTCGATCTTGCGGCGATCGCGCACCACGACTCGCGGCTCCTCTGGCTCCGCGCCGGTCCCGTGCCGGGGACCCTCGGAGTTTTCGCGATTCGCGTGGGTCACTTCTTCTCGCCCTCCGCGCCCTTCTTGTCGTCCTCGTCGACGATCTCGGCGTCGACCACGTCGTCCGCCTTGCCGGAGGCCGACCCGGCCGACCCGGCGGAGGCACCAGCCGCGTCCCCGGCGGCTTCCTGGGCGGCGTTCGCGTTGGCGTAGAGCGCGGTGCCCAGCTCCTGCGAAGCGCTGTTCAGCTTCTCGATGGACTCGCGGATCTTGGCCGTGTCGGTGCCCTTGAGCGCCTCGTTCGCCTCGTCGATCGCGGACTTGACCTTGCCCTTCAGCTCGTCGGGCAGCTTGTCCTCGTTGTCCTTGACGAACTTCTCGGTCTGGTAGACCAGCGTCTCCGCCTGGTTGCGGGTCTCCGCCTCCTCGCGGCGCTTCTTGTCCTCTTCGGCGTGCGCCTCGGCGTCCTTGACCATGCGGTCGATGTCCTCCTTCGGCAGCGCGGAGCCGCCGGTGATGGTCATCGACTGTTCCTTGTTGGTGCCGAGATCCTTCGCGGTCACGTGCACGATGCCGTTGGCGTCGATGTCGAAGGTGACCTCGATCTGCGGCACCCCGCGCGGCGCCGGCGGCAGCCCGGTCAGCTCGAACATGCCGAGCTTCTTGTTGTGCGCGGCGATCTCGCGCTCACCCTGGAATACCTGGATCTGCACCGAGGGCTGGTTGTCGTCGGCGGTGGAGAAGATCTCCGAGCGCTTGGTCGGAATGGTGGTGTTGCGCTCGATGAGCTTGGTGAACACCCCGCCCTTGGTCTCGATGCCCAGCGACAGCGGGGTCACGTCGAGCAGCAGGACGTCCTTGACCTCGCCCTTGAGCACACCGGCCTGCAGCGCCGCACCGACCGCGACGACCTCGTCCGGGTTCACGCCCTTGTTCGGCTCGCGGCCGCCGGTCAGCTCCTTGACCAGGTCGGACACCGCGGGCATGCGGGTGGAACCACCGACGAGCACCACGTGGTCGATGTCGCCGACGCTGATGCCGGCGTCGCGGATGACGTTGTTGAACGGCTGGCGGGTGCGCTCGAGCAGGTCGTTGGTGATCCGCTGGAACTCCGCCCTGGACAGCGTCTCGTCCAGGAACAGCGGGTTCTTGTCCGCGTCCACGGTGATGTAGGGCAGGTTGATGCTGGCGCTGTTCGAGCTGGACAGCTCGATCTTCGCCTTCTCCGCCGCCTCGCGGATGCGCTGCAGCGCCATCTTGTCCTTGGTCAGGTCGATGCCGCTGGAGGACTTGAACTTGTCGACCAGCCAGCTGACGATGCGCTCGTCCCAGTCGTCACCACCGAGGTGGTTGTCACCGGAGGTGGCGCGGACCTCGACCACGCCTTCGCCGATCTCCAGCAGGGAGACGTCGAAGGTGCCGCCACCGAGGTCGAAGACCAGGATGGTCTGCTCCTTCTCGCCCTTGTCCAAGCCGTAGGCCAGGGCGGCCGCGGTCGGCTCGTTGACGATGCGGAGCACGTTCAGCCCGGCGATCTGGCCGGCTTCCTTGGTGGCCTGCCGCTGCGCGTCCTCGAAGTACGCGGGCACGGTGATCACCGCGTCGGTGATCTCCTCACCGAGGTAGGACTCGGCGTCGCGCTTGAGCTTCATCAGCACGCGCGCGCTGATCTCCTGCGAGGTGTAGTGCTTGCCGTCGATCTCGGTCTTCCAGTCGGTACCGATGTGCCGCTTCACCGAGCGGATCGTCCGGTCGACGTTGGTGACGGCCTGGTTCTTCGCGGGCTGCCCGGTCAGCACTTCACCGTTCTTGGCGAAGGCGACGATGGACGGGGTGGTCCGCGACCCTTCCGAGTTGGCGATGACCGTCGGCTCGCCGCCCTCCAGGACGGCGACGACCGAGTTGGTCGTACCGAGGTCGATGCCGACCGCTCGCGCCATGGTTCGTTCCCTCTCTCTGTGCTTCTGGATCGTGCGCCCGCCGTGGTTGAGCGGTGCTCACTCAAGTTCTAACCGGAGCCGCTCCGCTTCGTCAACCTGGACTTGAGCGGGGGCGGCTCAACCTTTCTGCTGGCTCAACGTACCGGGCTCGCCGGTTGTTCCCGGCAGGTGGCACCGGTTTCCGGGAGCGTGCCGCCGACCAGGTAGTCCGAGGCCCGCTGCCGGGCGCACGGCGAGTGGAGCAGGGCCGCGTGGCCGTCCCGCTCGTCGACCAGCAGGCGGCTGCCGTCGATGCGGCGGCTCAGGCTCTCCGCCCAGCGCAGCGGCGTGGCGGGGTCGTGCGTGCCGCCGATCACCAGCACCGGCGGGGTGCCCGTCACCCGGCGGTGCGCGGGCGGGTTGCGCGGTGGGACCGGCCACCCGGCGCACCCCGTGGCCATCTCCCACAACTCGGAGTACCGCCAGGTGCGCGGCGCCACCCGCCGCAGCTCCTCGGCCCACCGCCGGTGGCTGCCCGGGGTGAGCGCGGCGGGGAAGTCCTGGCAGGCGACCGCGCGGTAGGAGCCGTACTCCGGCGCGTTGAACCGCGCGGCCTCCAGCAGCGGACCGGTGTCCCCCGCGTCGGCCGCCGCAAGCGCTTGCGCCAGCTGCGGCCAGGCCGCTTTGAGGTTCAGGTAGCCGTAGAAGCCGTCGGTCAGGTCTTCGGCATCGGCCCTGGTCATCAGCCGGTCGAACTGGTCGCGGCACCCGGCGCAGGTGGCGAAGAAGCGGTTGGCGGAATCCTCGATGGCGATGGCCTCGTCCCGGGCCGCGACCGGGGTCGGCAGCGCGTGGTCCACCGGTGCGTCGAGCACCATGGCCCGGACGTGCCGCGGGTACAGGTCGGCGTACAGCTCCCCGATCTCGGTCCCGTACGACATGCCGTAGTAGGAGATCCGCTCCTCGCCGAGCCCCCGCCGCAACGCCTCGAAGTCCCTGGCGACGCTGAGCGTGTCGACGTGCCCGAGCAGCGGGCCGGTGCGGTCGAGGCAGTCCTGCCCCGCCCTGCGGTTGGCCGCGACGAGCCTGCCGAAGTCGCCGAACCGGCTGACCGCCGGGTCGTGCAGCGAAGCCCGGTCGCACCGAACCGGCGAGCTGTGCCCGGCCCCGCGCGGGTCCAGCCCGACCAGGTCGAACCGCTCGGCCAGCACCGCGCCCTCCGGCGTGCCGGCGACCATGCCGTTGTAGGCCACCACGTCCACCGCCGAGCCACCCGGCCCGCCGGGGTTGACCAGCAGCGAACCGAGCCGGTTGCCCCGGTCGCGGGCCGGGGTCCGGTTGACCGCCAGGTCGATCCGGGGACCGTCCGGCCGGGACCAGTCCAGCGGCACGCGCAAGGTGGCGCACTCCAGGCCGGGCGGGGTCTGCGGCGTCGCGCAGGGCTGCCAGTCGAGGCCACCCGCCGCCCCCTGCGCGGCGGGTGCCGCGAACACCGTCAACCCCAGAACGGCCGCCCCGGACAGGGCGCGGATCATGCGGTGCGCACCGTCACGTCACCGGCCGACGCCTTGATGTCCAGCGCGTGCGGGGCGTCCGGGGTGCTCGGCACGGAGACGTCCGACCGGCCCGCGTTCGACTCCGTGTGGACCCGGTACGTGCCCTGCGGCACGGTGACCGTGACACTGCCCGCGCTCGCCTTCACCCGAGCGTCGGCGGCCGTGGCCAGGCCGATCTCGACGTCCCCCGCCGAGGCCTCCACCTCGGCCGATCCGGCGATCCGGTCGAGCACCACCCGCCCGGCCGCCGCCCGCACGTCGGTCGCCCCCGCCCCGGTGACGTACACGTCGCCCGCGGCGGCGCTGCCGGTGACCGGCAACGCGGCCGGGATGACCACGTCGTAGTCCACCGAGCAGTCGTTCCCGCACTTGTCCAGCACCAGCGTGTCGCCCTCGACCCGGTGCGACCGGCCCGGCTTGCCGCCGCGGTAGTGGACGTCGCGCCGCAGCGAAACCGGCGCTCCCGGCTCGACCCGGATGCGCACCTCCCCGGCGGCCACGTCGAAGCGCACCTTGCTGATCTGCTCCGGCACCGGTGAGCCGTCGCTGAAGCGCTCCTCCGGCTCCATGACGTCGCACCCGGCCAGCACCAGCGCCGACACCGACAACCCGGCCAGCACCAGGCCCGTTTTCCCGATCACCCCGTGATCCCCTTCGCTCTCGTTCAGACCTGGCGGACGACGACGTTGCCGCTGTCGGTGTCGAGCTGCAGCAGCACGGTGGCGGTGCCACCCCCGGTCGGGATCGAGATGTCCCGGTCACCGCTGTCGGTGCTGCCCTCCACCCGGTACGACCCGGCAGGCACGGCGACCTCGACGTCACCGCTGTCGGCGTGCGCCCGGACCTCCTGCGCGGCGGCCATGGTCAGCTCGACGTTCCCGGAATCCGTCTCCGCGTCGACCCGGCCCTTGAGCCCGGTCCCGGTGATGTGCCCCGAGTCCGCCACGACCTTGACCGCGGCCCCGATGCCGGCGAGCGTGACGTCCCCCGAAGAAACCCGCACGGTCACCGGACCCGCCACGTCCCGCACGTCGACGTGGCCGGAATCGGCGGACACGTCCGCCCCGGCCACCCCGGCCAGGGTGATCTCGCCGGAGTCCGCGTGCCCCGACACCACGGTTCCGACCGGCACGGTCACGTCGTAGTCCACCGAGCACCAGTTGCCGCAGTCGGCGAGCACCAGCTCGTCCCCCTCGACCGAGTAGCTCGCGCCCGGCTCCCCCCACCGGTACTCGAAGCGCTGGACCACCGTGCTCCGCGCCACGTCCGCGGTGCGGATGTGCACGCTCCCCGAGTCACCGGCGATGCGGACCCGCTGGATCCGCTCGTCCACCTGGCCCGTCGCCTCGCTCGTCGACGGCCACCACCACCCGAACCCGATCGCCGCTCCGGCCACGATCAACGCGATACCGCCGATGGCTAGCCCAGGCCGCGCCATTGAGTCCTCCCCGTGCAGGTTTCTTCTGCGGGAAACGCTAAGGCGCGCGGGGGCCGCGGGGCATCCGGGTGAACCCCCTAATGTCCCCTGAGGTTGTCCCTACCCCGCCCGGGGGCGGTGGCGCCGATAGCCTGTGGCCGTTGCCGACGTAGGAGGAGGATCCGCATGCCTCAACCGCCCAACCCGTACGACTTCCTGCCCGCGGTGCCGGGGTTCACCGTGCGCAGCGGCGACCTGGCCGAGGGCGCCGCGCTGGCCACGCCGCAGCTCAGCGGCATCTTCGGGGCCGGCGGCGACGACGTCTCGCCGGAGCTGTCGTGGGAGGGCTTCCCCGCGGAGACCAAGAGCTTCGCGGTCACCTGCTACGACCCCGACGCCCCCACCGCCAGCGGGTTCTGGCACTGGGCCGTGTTCAACATCCCGGCCACGGTGACCTCCCTGCCCACCGACGCGGGCAAGCACCCGGAACCCGTGCCCGGCGCGGTGACCCTGAAGAACGACGGCGGCCTCAACCGCTTCCTCGGGGCCGCCCCGCCGCCGGGGCACGGGCCGCACCGGTACATCTTCACCGTGCACGCCGTCGGGGTGGAAGCACTGGACATCCCGGACACCGCCACCCCCGCCTTCCTCGGTTTCAACCTGTTCTCGAACACCGTCGGCCGGGCCCACCTGACCGGCACCCACGAGAACAGGGGCTGAGCCCCCGTTCGTCAGCCGTGGACGCGGTCCTCCCCGCCGGGAGCCGCGTCCACGGCTTCGGCGAGCAGGGCCGAGAGCGCCATGACCCCGCCCGCGTTGGCGATGGCGGTGCAGGTGGTCCCGGCGGCCGGCCGGTGCACGCTGCGGAAGTTGATGCCCGCGTCGCCGCCCTGCATCGCCGCGCCACCGTCGACCGGCCGGCAGCCGAGGCCCTCGGAGAGCAGGTACTCCGGGTCGGCCAGGATCCGGCCGCCGAGCAGGGCCCGCCAGAACTGGTGGATGTCGCCGGCGGTCGAGTAGAGGCCGCCGTCACCGTGGCCGTGCACCGGGACCTCCAGCACGTTCGTCCGGCCGTCGGCCAGGTATCCGGTCGCCGCGGTGCCCGGCAGGTCGTCGGTGCGCAGGAAACCGGTGTCGCGGAGCCCAGCCGGGCCGCACACCCGCTGCTGGACCAGTTCCGGGAACGGCGTCCCGGTGATCCGCTCCGCGAGCACGGCCAGCAGCACGTAACCGCCGTTGTTGTAGGAAACCCGTTCGCCGGGCGGGAAGTCGGCGGGCAGCCCGGCCATCGCCGCCAGGTAGTCCGAAGTGGACGCGAGCAGGCACTGGCCCGGTGGCGGGCCGGCGTCGTCCGGGCAGTAGTCGCCGATGCCGGCGGTGTGCCGCAGCAGGTGCCCGGCGGTCACCCCGGGGTGCACCAGCGGGAGTTCGCCGCCCAGCACCGAGCGCACCGTCGTCCGCTCGTCGAACGCACCCGCCTCGATCAGCGAGAGCACGGTCGCCGCGGTGAACGCCTTGGTACCGCTGGCGAGCGCGAAGCGCGTCGCCAGCGTGTTCGGCACCCGGTGCGCCCGGTGCGCGAAGCCGTAGGCCCCCGCGAACACCGTCTCGCCGCCCCGGTCCGCCCGCAGCACGCCGGAGAAACCGTGCCGCCGCACCGCTTCGTCGATCTCCATCAGTGCGGTTTCAGCAGGTAGTCGACCACCGGCCGCAGCTCCTCGGCCGACGGTGGTTCGTCGTCGATCAGCCCCTGCACCAGCAGGCCGTCGATACCGGCGAGGAACACCCTGAACGCCACCTCGTCATCGTGCCGGACCATCGAGGTGAGCACGTCCAGCCAGCGCCGGGCGGCGGGGCGCAGTTCCGGGCGGCGCGCGGCGAGCAGGTACAGCTCGTACTCGGCCATGGTGCGCCCGCGCCGCGGCCCGAGCGCCTCGGCGAGCAGCGACGCGACCTCCTCGGCACCGCGGCTGCCGCGTGAGCGCGCGCGGTCGATCATCCAGTACACCTCGGTGGCCATGTCGCGGGCGCACGAGATGAGCGTGGCGATCAGCAGGTCGTCCAGGCTGTCGAAGTGGTAGGTGGTCGAGGTGAGCGGGACCCCGGCCTCGGCGGCCACGGTGCGGTGGGTGACCCCGGCGACGCCGTCGCGTTCGATCACCCGCAGCGTGGCGTCGATCAGCTCCGCCCGCCGCTTCTCCCCGCGTGCCTTCCGGCCGTCCGTCTGCCGCTTCACCGCCGTCAATGCGCCCGTCCCAGTTCCAGCAGCACCACACCGGCCATCACCAGCACCAGCCCGGCACCCATGGTCCAGTTGAAGCCCTCGTCGAGGAAGATCGCGCCGATCAGGGCGACCAGCGCGACCCCGGCGGCGGCCCAGATGGCGTACGCGACGCCGATCGGCAGCCCGGCCTTGAGCACCATGGCGAGCATCGCGAAGGCGAGCCCGTAGCCGGCCACGACGATCACCGAGGGGATCGGCTTCGAGAAGCCGTCGGAGAGCTTCAGTGAGATCGTGGCGGTTACCTCGCCCACGATGGCGATGGCCAGGAGTAGGTACGCGCCCATGTCGGCAAAACTACCGGAACGATCGTCCCGGTAACCAGCGAGTTCTGCGCCACATCAGTGGGACTTCTCGCGCGCCAATTGGTTACTGATGAGTAATCAGCGCTACCCTCCTCGCACCACCACACGCCAGATGAACCCCGGAGGCCCCCGACATGGGTGCTGTACAGCTCACGCTCGGGCTGATCGCCGTCGCGGTCAGCCTGGTCGCCTGGAGCATGTTCGTCGTCACGATCGTGCGCTTCGTCAGGATCATCCGCCTCGGCCAGCCGGACCCGACCCGCAACGGGCCGTTCGGGCCGCGGATGAAAACGCTGGTCAAGGAGTTCGCCGCGCACACGCGGATGAACAAGCTCAAGCACGTCGGCCCGTGGCACTGGCTGGTGATGTGGGGCTTCCTGATCGGCTCGATGGCGCTGTTCGAAGCCTACGGTGAGGTCTTCGTGCCGACCTGGGGCTGGCCGATCCTGGACCACTGGTCGCTGTGGCACCTGCTGATGGAGGTCCTCGGCGTCGGCACCATCGTCGGCGGGCTGGCGCTGGCGGTCATCCGCCAGCGGAACCACCCCCGCCGCGCCGACCGGGTGTCCCGGTTCGCCGGCTCGAACTTCCGCCAGGCGTACTTCGTCGAGTTCATCGTGGTCTTCGAGGGCATCGGCATCCTCGGCGTGCGGGCGGCCAAGTCCGCGCTCGGCTCCCACGACCTGCCGACCTGGGCGGCCTTCGTCTCCGAGCCGCTGGGCGACCTGCTGCCCGCCAGCCCCACCCTGGTCTCGGTGTTCGCCTTCATCAAGCTGATGGGCGCGATGGTCTGGGTCTGGGTGGTGGCCAGGAACATGACCATGGGCGTGGCCTGGCACCGGTTCAGCGCCTTCCCCAACATCTACTTCAAGCGCGAGGACGACGGCGGGGTCGCGCTGGGCGCGCTCAAGCCGATGATGAGCGACGGCAAGCCGCTCGACTTCGAGGAGGCCGACCCGGAGAAGGACGTCTTCGGGGCGGGCAAGATCGAGGACTTCAGCTGGAAGGGCTGGCTGGACTTCACCACCTGCACCGAGTGCGGCCGTTGCCAGTCGCAGTGCCCGGCGTGGAACACCGGCAAGCCGCTGTCGCCGAAGCTGGTGATCACGCAGCTGCGCGACCACGCCTACGCGAAGGCGCCGTACCTGCTCGCCGGCGGCCGCAAGGACGTCACCGGGGAAGAGGTCGGCCTGACCGGGGACAACCCGCACGCCGGGATCGACGTGCTGGCGCTGGCGGAGGCCGAGCGCCCGCTGATCGGCGGTCCGGACGAGCTGGGTGTGATCGACCCCGAGGTGCTGTGGTCGTGCACCAGCTGCGGGGCCTGCGTGGAGCAGTGCCCGGTGGACATCGAGCACGTGGACCACATCGTCGACATGCGCCGCTACCAGGTGATGATCGAGTCGAACTTCCCGTCCGAGCTGAACGGGATGTTCAAGAACCTGGAGAACAAGGGCAATCCGTGGGGCCAGAACGCCAAGGACCGGCTGGCCTGGGCGGAGGACCTGGACTTCGAGGTGCCGGTGTTCGACGGGGAGTTCGGCGACACCGAGTACCTGTTCTGGGTGGGCTGCGCGGGTGCCTTCGAGGACCGCGCCAAGAAGACCACCCGCGCGGTGGCCGAGCTGCTGCACATGGCGGACGTCAAGTACACCGTGCTCGGCCCGGAGGAGACCTGCACCGGTGACCCGGCGCGGCGCGCGGGCAACGAGTTCGTCTTCCAGATGCTCGCGCAGCAGAACGTCGAGGTGCTGAACTCGGTGTTCGAGGACGTGGAGCCGCTCAAGCGCAAGATCGTGGTGACCTGCGCGCACTGCTTCAACACCCTGGCCAACGAGTACCCGGAGCTGGGCGGGCAGTACGAGGTCGTGCACCACACGCAGCTGCTGAACCGGCTGGTGCGGGAGAAGCGGCTGGTGCCGGTGGCGCCGATCGCCGAGGACGTCACCTACCACGACCCGTGCTACCTGGGCAGGCACAACAAGGTCTACGACGCGCCGCGTGAGCTGGTCGGCGCCTCGGGTGCCTCGCTGCGGGAGATGCCGCGGCACGGCGACCGGTCGATGTGCTGCGGTGCCGGTGGGGCGCGGATGTGGATGGAAGAGCGCATCGGCAAGCGGATCAACGTGGAGCGGGTGGACGAGGCGCTCGGCACCGCGCCGTCGAAGATCGCCACCGGGTGCCCGTTCTGCCGGGTGATGCTGACCGACGGGGTCACCTCGCGGCAGAGCGACGGCCTGGCCAGCGAGAAGGTCGAGGTGGTGGACGTGGCGCAGCTGCTGCTCACCGCGGTCAAGCGGAAGCCGGCCCCGGTCCCGTCCACTGTGGACACTTCGCTGCCCGCCAACGGGTCGGACCCGCTGGAGGAGCCGGGCGGTGAGGCCCAGCCGGATGGCAAGGCCGACACCCCGACGGACAAGGTGCCCACCGGCACCCCGCTGCCCGACGAGGACAAGTAGGGGCTTTCCGGTCCGGGCCCCTCGCCTGGGGTCCGTGACCGCCCTCGAGGGGCCGGTGCCCGGCGTCGGGTGGTGGCCGCCCTGTTTCACCGGGGTGGCGTGCATGAACACCGCGATGGCCGGGCCGCCACGGCCGGTGCGCTGATCGCGACGGAGTCGCCGGGGCCGGGCTGGAGCGGGGTGCCGTCGGTGGCGTGCTCGGCACCGCCGCCGGGGCGCTCGGCCCCGCTGGTCGCCGCCCGCGGGCGGCGTCGTTCGCTGCTCGCCGCCCGCGGGCGCGGTGGCCGGGCTGTTCCCCTTGCTGCCGGCCGGTTCGCTGGTGCTCGGGCTGGGCAGCGGCGGTGCGCAGCTGCCCCGGTACGCGGCGGCCGAGCTGTATCCGGACGAGCGCCAGGGCCGCGCGTTGTCGGCGACCGTCTGGGCGGGCACGGTCGGCGCGCTGGGCAGACCGCCGCTGATCGCCCCGGCCGCGCGCACCGCCGAGGTGCTCGGCCTGCCCGAGCTGGCCGGTCCGCTGCTGGCCGCCGCGCTCGTCACGGCGGCGGCCGCGCTGGTCAGCGCCGCACTGCCGCGATCCACGCCGGAAACCCGAACCCACCCCGGTTTCGCCGCGGCCTTCGGGCAGCGCGCGGTGCGCGGGCCGCGCCCGGTTCGCACACCACCGGTATCCCGCTGTCGCTGTTCCTGCTCAGCACGCAGCACCGGGAGCTGCGGGGCACAGTGGACGCCGCGGTGTGGTCGACCTCGGCCCCGACCCCGCTGGCCGTGTTCGCCCGTCGCCGAATGCAGTGGGATGTGCAATTTGCACGTGCATTGTCCGAGCAGGACAACTGGGGGTCTGAAATCGAGCCCACCTGGAATTTCCCATTTGGCGGATAGACAGGGGCAGTAGCATGAAGATTCCTCACTGCCGACGTCGCCGGTGAGGCACATTTGTGCGGAGCGGAGGGGCGGCGGATTGTGAACCATTCATCGGGCAGACCTAACGGCTGGACCATTCCGCACGAGCGGGTGCAGCCGTTTCGCGAGCCGCGGATGATCCCGGAGCCGGTGCCGGCTCAGCGCTCGCTGGTGCGGCCGTACGTGCTGACCAAGGGGCGGACCAAGCCGAAGCGGCAACTGGGGCTGGAGACGATGATCTCGACCAGGGCCTGCGCCCAGTGGCGGGACGCGCGGCTGGGGGCCGAGTACCACTCGGTGCGCGCGGTCTGCCGTGAGCCGCGCTCGGTGGCCGAGGTCGCGGCTCGGCTGCGCGTGCCGCTGGGGGTGGCCAGGGTGCTGCTGGGGGACATGGCCGAGCAGGGGCTGGTCGCGGTGCACGGCGCGATGGCCACCCCGGGCACCCGGCCCGACCTGGCCTTGATGGAGCGCGTGCTCACCGGCCTGCGGCGGCTCTGAACCGCCCTTACCATCGGCCGGTGGCTAGCGAATCCGGCGGCGAAAGCACGCTCACCGTTCTGCTCGCGGGCGGGGTGAACCTGGCGATCGCGGTGCTCAAGCTGATCGCCGGGCTGATCACCGGGTCCTCGGCGATGCTGGCGGAGGCCGCGCACTCGGTGGCCGACACGATCACCGAAGTGCTGCTGCTCACCGCGTTGCGCCGCTCGGGCAGGCCGGCCGACCGGGTGCACCCGTTCGGGTACGGCAAGGAGCGTTACTTCTGGGCGTTGCTGGCGGCGGTGTCGATCTTCGCCTCCGGCGCGATGTTCGCCCTGTACGAGGGGTTCTCCACGGTCTTCGGTGAACCGCAGGAGCAGGAGAGCCCGCTGCTCGCCTACGGCGTGCTGGCGCTGGCGTTCGCGCTCGAATCCGTCTCGTGGCTGCAGGCGCTGCGGCAGGTCCGCCGCGAGTCGAAGGAGGAGCACCGCTCGATCGCCGAGCACCTGCGGCTGGTCGACGACCCGGCGCCGAAGACGGTGTTGTTCGAGGACTCCGCCGCGCTGCTCGGCATCCTGCTCGCCTTCACCGGCATCGGGCTGCACCACGTGACCGGTTCGGCCATCTGGGACGGGCTCGCCTCGATCGCCATCGGCCTGCTGCTGGCCGTGGTCGCCTACCTGCTCGGCCGCACGAACCGCGGGCTGCTGATCGGGCGGCAGGCCGATCCGGTGCTGGTCCGCGGGGTCCGCGACCACCTGGCCGGCGCACCGGAGGTGGACGCGCTGGTCGATCTGCAGACCATGCTGCTCGGCACCGACCAGGTGCTGGTCTGCGCGCGGCTGGACTTCGTCGACTCGATCACCGCCGGGGAACTGGAACGCCTCTGCGTGCGGCTGGCCGGTGAGCTGTCAGCCGAGTTCGGTGACATCACCGAGGTGTTCCTGGAACCGGTGCCGCGGACCGACGCGGCACTGCGGTCGGCGGTGCTGCAGCGGTACGGCGACTGGCGGCCGTCCGGCTGAGGGTCTTGCGCGAAGGAATGAATCGGCGTTCAATCCTTCCATGCCGTACCGCCGCACGCCGCAGGTCCAGGCCCGCCTGGACGCCCAGCGCGCGGGAATCCTGGCCACCGCGCTCGAACTGCTGGCCGAGCACGGGTACGCGGGCTGCTCGATGGCGGCCGTGGCGCGCCGGGCCGGGGTGGCCACCGGCAGCGTCTACCGGCACTTCCCCGGCAAGGCCGAGCTGGTGGTCGAGGTGTTCCGCGAGGTGGTGACCCGCGAGGTCGCCGCCGTCGAAGCGGCCTCCGCCGACGACGTGGTCGAACGGATCTTCGCCGTGTTCGACACCTTCGCCACCCGGGCGCTCAAGGCGCCGCGGCTGGCCTACGCGCTGCTCGCCGAACCGGTCGACGTGCCGATCGAGGCCGAGCGCCTGGTGTTCCGCCGGGCCTTCCGCGACGTCGTCGCCCGCCGGATCACCGAGGGGGTCAGCGCCGGCGCGCTGCCGCCCCAGGACGCCGAGGTCACCGCGGCGGCACTGGTCGGCGCGGCGGCGGAGGTCCTGATCGGCCCGCTCACCGCACAGGGCGGGGACGCCCTGCCCGCACTGCGCACCTTCGTCCTGCGTGCTCTAGGAGGTTCCGATGCCACCCACCCATGAGGTCACCAACCAGGTCCCGGCGCTCACCGGCTACAACGCGGCCGAGGACCCGGCGCTGCTGGCCGCGTTGCACCGCGAAGGCGCCGGCTGGGCCGAGCCGGAGCTGCGTGAACTCGGCGCGCTGGCGGGCGGTGAGCAGGCGCAGGAATGGGGCAGGCTGGCCAACGAGAACCCGCCGAAGCTGCGCACGCACGACCGCGTCGGCCACCGCGTCGACGAGGTCGAGTTCCACCCGCACTGGCACGACCTGATGAACGTCGCGGTGTCGCACGGGCTGCACGGCGCACCGTGGCGGGACGACCGCGCCGGTGCGCACGCCGCGCGGGCGGCGAAGTTCTACACCTGGGGCCAGGTCGAAGCCGGGCACAGCTGCCCGATCTCGATGACCTACGCCGCCGTGCCCGCGCTGCGGCACAACCCCGAGCTGGCCGCGGTCTACGAACCGCTGCTGGCCAACCGCGAATACGACTTCGGCCTGCGGGCACCCGGCGGGAAGCGCGGGCTGATCGCGGGCATGTCGATGACCGAGAAGCAGGGCGGGTCCGACGTCCGCACGAACACCACCACCGCCCGGCCCGCCGAAGGCGGTTACCTGCTCACCGGGCACAAGTGGTTCACCTCGGCGCCGATGTCCGACCTGTTCCTGACCCTGGCGCAGGCCCCCGGCGGCCTGTCCTGCTTCCTGCTGCCGCGGGTGCTGCCCGACGGCACCCGCAACCGCATCCACCTGCAGCGGCTCAAGGACAAGCTGGGCAACCGGTCCAACGCCTCCGCCGAACTCGAGTACGACGACGCCGTCGGCTGGCTGGTCGGCGAGGAGGGGCGCGGGGTGCGGACCATCATCGAGATGGTCAACATGACCCGCCTGGACTGCGTGCTGGGCAGCGCCTCGGGCATGCGGTACGGCGTGGTGCGCGCGGTGCAGCACGCCGAGCACCGCAGCGCGTTCGGCAGGCGGCTGGTGGAGCAGCCGCTGATGACGAACGTGCTGGCCGACCTGGCGCTGGAGGCCGAAGCGGCGACGACCGTCGCGATGCGACTGGCCGGCGCCACCGACCGCCCCGAGGAACAGGCGTTCCGGCGCCTCGGCCTCGCGGTGACGAAGTACTGGGTGTGCAAACGGGCGCCGATGCACGCCGCGGAAGCGCTGGAATGCCTCGGCGGCAACGGCTACATCGAGGAATCGGGCATGCCCCGGCTGTTCCGCGAATCGCCGTTGATGTCCATCTGGGAGGGTTCCGGAAACGTCGCCGCCCTGGACGCGTTGCGCGCCATGGCGAAGCAACCGGATTCGGTGGAGGCGTTCTTCGCCGAAGTCGAAACGGCCGCCGGTGCGGATTCCCGATTGGACGATGCCGTCGCCGCGGTGCGCAAGGAACTCACCGATTTCGCGGACATCGAATACCGCGCCCGGCGCATCGTCGAAGCGCTCGCGCTGGTGTTGCAGGGTTCGCTGCTCGTGCGGCACGCACCCGCGGCCGTCGCCGACGCGTTCTGCGCCTCCCGGTTCGGCGGGGACTGGGGTGCCGCCTTCGGCACCCTGCCCGCCGGTTCCGACGTGCGGGCCATCATCGAGCGGGCCCGGGTGTGACCGCGGTTCGGGTCGAGTCCACCGGGCCGGTCACCACGATCATCCTGTCCCGCCCGGAGAAGCGGAACGCGGTCGACGGGCCGACCGCCGCGGCACTGGCGGCGGCGTTCCGCGCCTTCGACGCCGACCCCGGCGCCCACGTGGCCGTGCTGTGGGGGGAGGGCGGCACGTTCTGCGCGGGTGCCGACCTGAAGGCCATGGGCACCGAGAACGGCAACCGGGTCATCGAGCACGGCGACGGGCCGATGGGGCCGACCCGGCTGCGGCTGGGCAAACCGGTGCTCGCGGCGGTCGCCGGGTACGCCGTCGCCGGCGGGCTGGAGCTGGCGATCTGGTGCGACCTGCGGGTGGCCGAGCAGGACGCGGTGTTCGGCGTCCACTGCCGCCGGTGGGGCGTGCCCCTGATCGACGGCGGCACGGTCCGGTTGCCGCGGTTGATCGGCACCAGCAACGCGATGGACCTCATCCTGACCGGCCGGGGCGTGTCCGCCGACGAAGCGCACCGGATGGGCCTGGTGAACCGGGTCGTGCCCAGCGGGCAGTCGCGGGCGGAGGCCGAACGGCTGGCCGCGCAGCTCGCCGCGTTCCCGCAGACCTGCCTGCGTGAGGACCGGCTGTCGGTGCTGGAGCAGGAAGGTCTGTCCGAAGCGGACGCCATGGCGGGCGAACTGCGGCACGGCTTCGCCTCGCTGTCCGCCGACGCGCTGGCGGGTGCCCAGCGGTTCGCCTCGGGTGCCGGTCGCCACGGTGCCCTGTGACACGGCACACAACTGGTTTGGACCACGCCGGGCCGGGGTAGATAGCTCCCGGTGTCCGGCGGACGCCGCCCCGCAGGGGGTGCGAACGAATGGTGGATCTGCGGTTCGGCGGCCGGAAGGGACGGACACCCCTCAAACCGAGTGCACGGAGGAACGCCGGCGGCGGTGAGCCCGCCGGCGTTCCTGTGCGTCAGTAGCCGAAGTTCTGCGTCCAGTACCAGCCCCCGGTGGCCACGCCGACACCGAGCTTGGTCAGGTCGCAGTTGAGGATGTTCCGCCGGTGCCCCTCGGAGTTCATCCACATCTTCATCGTCTGCGCGGCGGTGGTGGAACCCTTCGCGATGTTCTCCGCGCCGGGCTTCGGATAACCCGCCTTCTTGATCCGCTGGTCGAAGGTGACGCCCTCGGGGGTGGTGTGCGAGAAGTAGCCGCGTGCCGACATGTCGTCGCTGTGCGCCTGCGCGGACCGCACCAGGCGGTCGTCCACGCCGATCGCCCCGCAGCCCACCTTCGCCCGCTCCTGGTTCACCAGCGCGACCACCTGGGCGCCGGGTGAGCCGTCGACCGGCTTGGCCTTCGGTGTCTCCTCCGGTTCGGCCGGCGAAGTGGGGGCGCTGCTGCTCGTCGGCGCCTCGCTGCTGCTGGGCGGCGCGGTCGACGACGACGGCGGCGCGACGCTCGTCGTGGTGGTGACCGGCGCGCTCGTGGTCGTCTGCTGCGCCGCCCGGAACGCGGTGAGGTCCCCGGTGACCCGCTGCTGGGCCGCCACGGCGCCGACCTCGGCGGGCCGGTCCAGCGTCAGGTAACCCCCGGCGGCGAGCGCGCCACCCAGTAGCACGCCAAGCATCACGGAAAGTGACTTCTTACGCGAGTTCACGGCTGACACGAGCCGGGAAATTACCACCAAAGCATGGTCATGTGGACCCTACGTAAGCGGGGCGTATTTAGTTCACGTGCTTTCGGCCACGTCGAGAAACCAGCACCAGAGCGGCCCCGGCGAGCAGCAGACCGAGCCCGGCGACCGCCGTCGGCAGGGCGTCGACCCCGGTGGACGCCAGCGCCTTCGCCGGCGACTGCTTCGGCGTGCCGCTGCCACCCGACTGGCTGGCCGCACCGCCGCCGACCTGCACCACCGCGGTGTCGGAGTCGGTCAGCTCGGCCCCGGCCCGGTCGGTGTCCGGGGTCGCCTCGGCGTTCGCGGTGTTGCTCAGCTCCCCGCTCTGCGGCGCCGGGGTGGTGCACGTCCAGGTGCGCGTTTCGTTGACGCCGAGCCGATCGAACGACCGGTCGCAGGCAGCCAGCGTCGGATCGGTCACGGTGACCGGGGCGAGCACGGTGTTGCCGGTGTTCTTCGCGGTCAGCGTGAAGGTGACGGTGGCACCGGCCGACGCCCGCTCCGCGCCCGCGTCCTTGGTCAGCTCCAGGCCGGGCTTGGCGGCGCGGAGCATCAGCTCGTCCGTCGAGGTGAAGTCCTTGGACAGCGGGTCGAAGCCGGTCACCTTCACGAAGTAGACGACGTCCTGCTCGCCGAGGGTGTACTCGCACGGCACGTCGTGGCGCTGGCCGGGTTGCAGCGTGCCGAGGAAGGCGGCGCAGCCGGTCAGCGGGTCCTCGACGGCGACGTCGGTCAGCACCGCGTCACCGGTGTTGGTCACCTCGACGGTCAGCGCGGCCTTCTGCCCGGGGTTGACCGGCTTGTCCGGTCCGGCCAGCTTCGCCGTGATGCCGGGGCCGAGCACGTCGACGGCGGCGTCCTGTTCCTCGGTGAGCTTCCCGCCGAGCGGGTCGACCGCGGTCACCGCGGCCGTGCTGGTCACATCCTGTTCGGCGACGAAGGTGCAGGTGCGGGTTTCGGTGGTGTCCGGGTCCAGCGTCTCGACGGTGAACCCGCACGACGGGTCGCGGTCGTCGGTCACCTCGATCGCGGTCAACGGCACGTCACCGGTGTTGTGCACGGACAGCTCGACCGTCACCTCTTCACCCGGGTAGGTCCGGCCGGGCGTGGCCGCGTGGGTGAACTCCAGCGACGGGTGGATCACGTCGATCGACGCGGTCGCCTGGCTGGTCAGCGGCTTCTTGTCCGCGGCGACGGTGCTCGCCACGGTTTTCACCTCGGCGTCCTCGGTGGCGGTCATCGCGCACCGGTAGCCCTCGGCGGTCCCGGCGAGCAGCAGGTTGATCTTGCGCGCGCACTCGGGTGCCTGCGTGTCGGTGACCTGGACGTTCTCCAGGTCCTCGTCGCCGGTGTTGGTGACGTCGACCTCGAACACCACGGAATCGCCCACGCGGTACGGGCCGCCCAGCGCCTTCTTGGTCAGCGACAGCCCCGGGTTGATCACCGCCAGCCGGTGCCCGGCCGAGGCGGGCACGAGCCGGTGGGTGCCGTCGGTGGCGTTGGCGCGCATCGTCTTGTCGATGCTCTCGGTGGCCTTGAAGGTGCAGGTCTCGGTCTTCGACGCCCCGGCCGCGAGCGTGCCGAAGTTCCTGGTGCAGTTCGGGTCGACGACCTTGGCGTCCCGCAACGGGGAATCTCCGGTGTTGGTCAGCGTGACCGAAACGTCGGTGGTCTCGCCCTTGCGGGCGTACTCGGCGCCGCTGACCTTCATCGCCAGCCCGGGGTGGATGACGTCCACCGCGGCGTCGGCGGTGGCCTCCGCGCGGCGGCCGGCGGGCGGGCGCGCGGTCACCGTCGCGACGTTGGTGAAGTCCTGCGCGGGTGCGGCGGCGAAGCAGCCGTAACCCCAGGTGCCACCCGGCTCCAGCGGTTCGGCGCGGCTCTGCGAGCACTCGGGCGTGCGCGGGTCGGACACCGTGACGCGGGCGAGCGGCACGTTGCCGGTGTTGCGCACGGTCAACTGGAAGGTCACCTGGTCGCCGGTGCGGAACGGCCCGCCGACGACCTCCTTGGTCAGCTCGATGCCCGGTTCGTCGGCGGCGGTCGCGGGGGTCACCGCGAACACCGCCGGGCCGCCGAGGGCCAACACCATCGCCACGCCTAGCCCGGCCTTGCGCACGAAACCCCCATCGGAGCCAAGAAGATACTGCCGACTATTCGCCGGAATGGGGGATTTCGTTACACGGATGGGGGCGCTTTCCGTGGTTGGTCAGCGTTTGGTGTCGATCCGGTGAAAGTTCTGGTAAGCGCGGCTCGGCGTCGGCCCGCGCTGGCCCTGGTACCGGGAACCGGCCTGTGCCGAACCGTACGGGTGCTCGGCCGGGCTGTTCAGCATGAACAAGCACATCTGGCCGATCTTCATGCCCGGCCACAGCGTGATCGGCAGGTTGGCCACATTGGACAGTTCGAGGGTGATGTGGCCGGCGAAACCCGGGTCGATGAAGCCCGCGGTGGAATGGGTGAGCAGGCCGAGCCTGCCCAGCGACGACTTGCCCTCGAGGCGGCCCGCCAGGTCGTCGGGCAGCTTGAAGCTTTCGAAGGTGGAGCCGAGCACGAACTCGCCCGGGTGCAGCACGAACGGCTCGTCGCCCTCCTTCTCCACCACGGAGGTCAGCTCGTCCTGCTGGAGACGCGGGTCGATGTGGGTGTACTTGGTGTTGTTGAAGACCCGGAAGAAGCGGTCGAGCCGGACGTCGATGCTGGACGGTTGCAGCATCGCCGGGTCGAACGGGTCGACCCCGAGCCGTCCGGATTCGACGTCTTTGCGGAGGTCGCGGTCACTGAGCAGCACGGGCCCAGGTTAGCCGGGGCGCAGCGCGTGCTGGGCGTAGGTGGGGTCGAGGTCGAACAGTTTCGCGAGGTGGGCGCCGTACGCGCGGCGTTCGGCCAGGCCGATGCGTTCCTGCAGCGCGGTCAGGCCGGGCACGGTGCGCCGGACGGTCTCGGCGGCGAAGATCGCCCCGGCCGCGGCCACCACGGCACCCTGGGCGATCCGGTCGTCGGGCAGTTCGAGGAAGTCGGCGTTGGCCTTGCCGAGCACCAGCCTGCTGATCGAGGAGTGCACGCGGACGGAGACGTGCGAGAGCACCTTGCCGACGGCCCCGCGACCGCGCCCCACGTCGGCGTGCGACTCGAGCAGCGCCTTGGCCAGCCGCTTCGAATCTTCGTCGGGGATGAACTCGGTGGCGGCGAGCAGCCAGAGCAGGCGCCAGGCGTCGCGCTCACCGGCGGGCAGCAGCTCTTCGTCGACGCCCATCAGCCAGCCGGCGTAGCGCCAGAGGTGCAGGATGTCGGCGCGCTCGCGGGCGGTGTAGCGGATGCCGAGCAGTTGCGTGCCGAAGACGAAGACCAGGGAGAAGAGGAGGAGCGTGCCGGTGGTCTGCACCTGGTTGACCGGGCGGTCCCAGTTGGCGTAGTCCCAGTCGGGGCGGCGGTTCATCGCGGCGCGGACGTGCGCGTGCACGATCCGCACCCGCAGCGCGGCGACGTACCCCTCGGCGCCGGGCCGCAGCGCGCCGGGATTGGTCACCTCCAGCCACCAGGTCGCCGTCTCGACCAGCCGCCTGGTCGCCCGGTGCTCGATCGCCCCGGTGCCGACCAGCGACTTCGTCGCCCGGGAGGCGAGGTAGCCGCCCATCAGCGCCATGTCGCCGAGGGGGAACAGGCCGAGCAAGCCGGTGCGCACGATCGCCCGCGCCCCGCGCTCGACGCGCGCCTGGTCGACCCAGAACGGCGTCGCCTCGACGCTGCGGAAGAAGGCTTCGAGTTCCGGCGGCGGCTCCTCGACGCTGTCGATCCCCCGCTGGAGCGCCCGCTCGAAGAGCTCCCGGCTCCCGGGGCGCTCGCGCATCATCGCCACCACCGCGTCGGCCAGCGGGTCCTCGGCCTGGGCGAACTCGCGCAACCGGCGAACCTGCCGCTCGTCACCGCGGAGGTCGCCGGTGGCCCACCTGGCCAGCCGGAACCCGCCCTGGCGGAACAACTCGGGCTCGTCCACGCGCCTCACCACCTTCGGACAACAAGTGTTGTCACTTGCCGGGCGCCCCGTCAAGGCGGTAAGTTCGGGGAGGCCGGAGCGAGGCGGGGTTTCAGCCCCGTGTATGCTCGGTCGAGTACTGCGGATGTAGTTCAATGGTAGAACATCAGCTTCCCAAGCTGAATACGCGGGTTCGATTCCCGTCATCCGCTCAGCGAAAAGGGCTGGTGCGCAATTCGAATTGCGCACCAGCCCTTTTTTCGGGTCATTTTTCCTTGTGGAAGACGTAGGCGGCCGACACCGGGTGGTTGCGGTACTTCGCCCACTTCGGTTTCAGGGCGATCCACCGGTCGTCCACCACGGCTTCGCGGAGTTCGGCCAGGCGCCAGCCCGCGCCCAGCGCGGCGGTGACGTGGTCGCTGACCAGGTGCACCGTGGTGGCGATGGCGATCGACTCGCCGTCGGTGTTGGTGAAGTGCGTCGGCATGCCCGAGGCCATGATGAAGTGCGGGTGCAGCCCCACCAGCGCGAAGTGCGCGTCCGGCGCGGCGACGCGGAAGGCCTCCCGGTACAGCGGCGCGAGGTCGGTCAGGTGCTCGTCGATCAGGGAGGCGATGAGCAGGTCGTAGGTCTCGTCCGGCAGGCCGGTGCTGGTGACGTCGCCTTCGAACAACCGGTCGTGGGCGCCCCGTTCCTTGGCGGCGGCCAGCATCTCCGGGGTCAGGTCGATGCCGTCGACGGCGGTGACGCCGTGCCGCCGGAGCCACGCGCCGGTGCGCCCGGTGCCGCACCCGAGGTCCAGCGCCCTGGTCGCCCGGGACCACCGCGGCACCCGCAACTCGTCGAGCACGGCGATGTCCATTTCGTCCTGGACGGTGTCTTCGTACGTGCTGACCCACTCGCCGTACCCGGTGCGCACGTCGACCGTGCGGTACCCACGCGAGTCGAAGCTGTCGAACTCCATGCCGCCGAGTATGGCGACCACCCCACCAACCCCAAACCGATTATCGGCGGCTTCCACCCCTTGTCTGACCCCGATCGCGGACGTACACGATCTTGTACGTCGAGGGGGGTGTCCGTGAAGACCATGAGCTACTCCGAGTCTCGTGCGAAGTACGCCGAGACGCTCGACTCCGTGGTCAGCAGCACAAACTCACGGAAGGAAACTGGTCTGGGACGAGTTCGCGTGGGCGGACTACCTCTGGTGGCAGACCGAGGACCGCAAGGTGCTCAAGCGCATCAACGAGTTGATCGAGGACGTCCGCCGCAACGGCAACGAGGGCATCGGTGAACCGGAGCCGTTGAAGCACGGCTTCCAGGGTCACTGGTCGCGGCGGATGACCGACGAACACCGGCTCGTGTACAAGGTCGCCGAGGACGAGGTTCGCATCGCCGCCTGCCGTTACCACTACGGCAAGTGGACTCATCCGCTGTTCACGGCGCGGACGGAACCCGTTCGGCCAACTGCTCCGCGTCCACGACCAGGACGGGGGCCGCAGCCGTCGTAGTGGGGCCGTCGCTCAGGAGCGCGGCGAGTACATGATGACCGCGACACCCACCAGGCAGATCGCCGCGCCGAGCAGGTCGTACCGGTCGGGGCGGTAGCCGTCCAGCACCACGCCCCACAGCAGCGAGCCCGCCACGAAGATCCCGCCGTACGCGGCCAGCAGCCTGCCGAAGTGCGCGTCCGGCTGCAGGGTGGCGACGAAGCCGTACGCACCGAGTGCGACCACCCCGCCGACCACCCACAGCCAGCCCCGCTGCTCCCGCACGCCCTGCCAGACCAGCCAGGCACCACCGATCTCGGCCAGCGCGGCGACCACGAACAGGGCCAGCGAACGCACGATCGTCATGCGCTGGACGTTAACGCGTGCCCACCCACGAGAAGTCGGTCGCCGAGTTGAACACGAGCTGCTCGGCCAGTCCCACCAGATCCAGTTCCGACGCGCTGCGTTCCCCCCTCTCGTCCAGCGTCCACGCCCGCAGCACCAGCCACTCCCCGTTGTCGAGCGGCACGCTCAGCGAAGCCGCACCGGTTTCCGCCCGGAACGGGACGTGGGTCGCCGTGGTGCCGCGCGCGCGCACCTCGTGCCCGCCGGTGGGGTCGTCCGGCGCCGGGGCGGTCACCACTTCCAGCTCCGGCCCGTAGCCCGCCGGGTGCAGCCCTTCCAGTTTTCCGCCTGCTCCGGAAGCGGACACCAGCATCGGCAACGGCGGTCGCGGCAGTTCGAACGCCGGCGTCAGCACGTCCGCCGACGGCCGCACGGACTCGGCGAGCCGCTGCGCGGTGACCCGGCCGCCAGCCACGGATTCGAGCTGCAGCCTCAGTTTCCGCAACGGCTCCGGCGACTGCCACTCCAGCACGGTCAGCGCCTCACGACTGCCTTGGTAGAACTCACCCGGCTGGCCGAGCACCGTCACCCGGTCCTCCGGCAGCGGGGTGAAATCGTCGATCCGATCGTCCGGTGCCATGAGGTGGAGGGTGATCGCCGACGTGCCCAGCGTCCACGTCCGCGACTGCCCGTCCGCCGAGCTGGACCGCTCGGTTTCGACGTAGCCGTCCGGCAGCCAGGTCAGGTCGTACCGCATCGGCAACGCGGTCAGCGGCCGCGCCGCCCCCACCGGCGCCGGTGGTGCGGGCGCCAGCAACGCCGTGGCGCCCACCGCGAACGCGACCACCAGGGCCGCGGCGAGACCGGCCAGTGCCCACCGCCGCGGGGTTCGCCGTGGTGGTCCGGCCAGCGCGTGCAGCACCGGACCCGGGTGTGGCGCGCGCTCGGCCTGCTTGCCCAGCGCGGCCCTGATCAGCTCCTCGGTCATGTTCGCTCCGCCTCCGTTTTGATCGCTCTCAGGGTGGTGAGCGCCCGGGAGATGTGGCTGCGCACGGTGCCTTCCCGGCAGCCGAGCGCGGTCGCGATCGCGGCGTCCGAGCAGTCCTCGTAGTACCGCATGACCACCGCCGCCCGCTGTTTCGCCGGCAGCGCCGCGATCCCGGCGAGCATCGCGTCCCGCTCGTCGTAGTCACCCGCGGGATCCTCGCGGCGGGCCAGCGGTTCCAGGTCGGCGTGCGACAACGACACTTCCGTCCTGGCCCGGCGGCGCCGCCACGACAGGTACTCGTTGGTGACCATCCGCTTCACGTACGCGGCGGGCTGACCCGTCGCGGCGATCCGCGGCCAACGCTGCTGGGCACGCAGCAACGACTCCTGCACGACGTCCTGCGCCAAGTGCGCGTCGCAGGTCAGCACGGTCGCGTACCGCAGCAACGGATCGAGGCGCTGGGCGACGAACTCGTCGAAAGTGGGGCTCACCCCGCTCAAACGCTCCGGCCCCCCGTTCTGTTGAACGAGGGGCCGGAGCTATTTCGGCGCACTACGGCTTGACGGTGATCCGGTCCGCGGCGGGCGGGGCGATGCCGGGGTGCGCGCCGAAGTAGGCGATCAGCGCGTCCAGGTCGACCGGGCCGCCTGCCAGGTCGGTGCCCTTGGTGAACCCGGTGAACCCGTCGCCGCCGGCGGCGAGGAAGTTGTTCACCGACACCCGGTAGGTGCCCGCCGGGTCGACCGGCCGGCCCTCGACGGTCAGGTCGGAAACCTTCGAACCGGGCGCCGCCGAGGCGGAGTAGGCGTACTTCAGCGTCGACGAGATCTGCAGGATCCGCGGTGAAGCCTGCTGCCACTGCTGCTCCAGCACGGCCTTCAGGTCCTCGCCGGTCATCGTGATGGTCTGCATGATGTTGGCGAACGGCTGCACGGTGAACGCCTCGCCGTAGGTGACCACGCCGTCGCCCTCACCGGCGGGCGAGGACGCGTACACCAGGTCCGCGCGCACGCCGCCCGGGTTGGTGAGGGCGATCTGCGCGCCGTTCGACCTGGTCGCTTCGAGCTGGGCGTCGGCGATCACGCTGCCCAGCGGCATCTCACCGGACGGCGCCGCGGCCCGCAGGAGGTCGCCGGAGATGGTGCCGACCTGCTCGTTCGCGATCGGGGCCGCCTTGACCTCGGCCTCCTCGACCAGCTTCTGCGTGGCCGCGTCCGGGGTCACCGTGCGGGTGACGATCTCGTTGTGCGCCTTGGACTGCTCGCGCACCACGTCCCGCGTGCGGCGGTCGATCTTGAGGTCCACCACGGAGAGCAGGCGGCCGAAGGAGGCACCCTGGATCATCGTGCGCGGCTTGCCCGACGGGTCGTCGACCGTGCAGTTGTACTGCTGGTGGCTGTGCCCGGTGAAGATGGCGTCGACCGACGGGCTGACGTTCTCGGCGATCTTCGTGGCCGGACCCGGCAGCGCCTTGCAGTCGTCCGGGCCGCCGCCCTCGGTGTTGTCGCCCTGGTGCAGCAGCACCACCTGCGCCCTGATGCCGAGGCGGTCGAGCAGGGTCGCGGTGCGGTTGATCGCCTCGACCTCGTCGCCGAACTCCAGCCCCTTGATCGCCTCCGGCGTGACCACCGTCGGCAGGTCCTTCAGCGTCGCGCCGATGACCCCGATCGGCACGCCACCGGAGAACTCCACGCTGAACGGCAGCAGCGCCGGAACGCCGTTGTCGAAGGTGACGTTCGCGCCGAGGAACGGGAACTTCGCACCCCGGTAGCGGTCGCGGAACTGGCAGCCGTCGTCCGGGTGGCAGCCGCCGAACTGCATGCGCTGCAGTTCCCGGTACCCCTCGTCGAATTCGTGGTTGCCGACCGCCGACGCCCGCACGCCGAGCGAATTGAGGAACTCGATCGTCGGCTCGTCGTGGAACAACGCCGAAATCACCGGCGAGGCACCGACGTTGTCACCCGCCGAGAGCACCACCGAGTTCTCGACCTCACCGCGCAGCCGCTGCACGTGCGACGCCAGGTAGGCGGCGCCACCGGCGTCCACGGTGGACCCGTTGGGCAGGGTGACCCGGCCGGACGAACCGGACGGCGGTTCGAGGTTGCCGTGCAGGTCGTTGAAGGTGATCAGGCGGACGTCGGTGGTGGCGGCGGGCGCGGCGGACGCGGGTGAACCCGCCGCGACCAGGCCGAGCGAAGCCAGCACGGCCACCCCGAGGGTGCCAGCTCGCCTGCGCAGGCGGGTAGACAGGATCATTTCTCCTCCGTTTCGAGCCGGGAGTCTGCCTGCTCGGCAGGGCTTCCACCAGAGGGAAAAGGCGGCCAGCGGGTAAAATCGCCGAGCGTGCGCGACCGGCCACCCGGCCGGTGCGCGCCTCGGCCATTCGGCCGAGGCGGACCCCCGGCCGGGCAACTCTTCGACCGAAGTGGGCGGGACCTGCGAATACCTAACGTTCGGGGCATGACGCACGCACAGGTCACCGCACTCGAGTACGGACTGCTCGCCTTCCTCGCCGTGTGGGGCACGCTGGTCGTCCCGCAGGCGATCGTGCAGCACGCGCGGCACGGCGGAGTCCGGCCGAAGGGGCTGGTGGCCAGTGCGGTGCTCACCCTGTACGCCTGCCTCGGCCTGGCCGTGGTGCTGCTGCCGGTGCCGGGCCCGGACACCCCGCGGCTCAGCCAGACGGTGCAGCTGGTCCCGTTCCAGTGGGTGGCCGACATCGGCGCCGAACTGGCCAAGCACGGCGCGGCGGGCTGGCAGGCGCTGGGCACGCAGACCTTCCAGCAGCTGGCGATGAACGTGCTGCTGCTGGTGCCGCTGGGCGTGGTGGCCGGGCTGGTCTGGCGGCGGGGGTTCGCCGGGACCGCGGCGATCGGCCTCGGCGTCTCGCTGCTGATCGAGGTCACGCAGGTGACCGCCAACTTCGGCACCGCGCCGTTCGTCTACCGCATCTTCGACGTGGACGACCTGTTCGCCAACACCACCGGCGCCGCGCTGGGCTGGGTGCTGGCCGCGCTCTACCTCACCCTGCGGGCGGGTTCAGCGGTCGAAGCGCCGGTCACCCACGGTGGCGGCCAGGCGGCCGGGCGCCAGCGGGTCCACCTCGCCGAGCCGCGCCAGGCGCGCCCGGCGCTGGGCCGCGCGCCGGCGGGCGGCTCGCTTGTCCTCGCTCGACACCAGGAACGCGGCGGCCGCGAAGATCGCCAGTACCAGGGTCACCACCAGAACCAGCTCCACCACGCCACCTCCACACGCCGCTGTGCGTCAAGTCACACAGCCTACGCATTCGAAGGTGATTCAGGCAACAGGCCGAAGTATCAGTGGTCCTGACGCGGCAACACGCAGAATTCGTTGCCTTCGGGGTCGGCCAGCACGATCCACGGGTGTTCGGGTGCCTCGTCGAGCAGGGAGGCGCCCAGGCCGACGAGGCGGTCGACCTCGGCGCGCTGGTCCCGTTCGACCGGGCCGAGGTCCAGGTGCAGCCGGTTCTTCACCGCCTTGTCCTCCGGCACCGGCTGGAAGAGCAGCCGGAGCCCGTCCGGCCGGGCCGGGTCGCCGATGGTCAGGTACTCGACGCCGACGGCGTCCTTCCAGCGGTCGACCTCCCGGTAGTCCAGCGCGGCGCACCAGAACCCGGCCAGCCGGTCGGCGTCGTGGCAGTCGACGGTCAGTGCGAGAACTTTGGTGGACATCGCACCGGGGTATCCAACTGGTCCGCCGTGCACACTTGTTGCCGTGCGACCCACCCCCGAGCAACTCACCGCGGCCCACGGCGGTGAGATCGACGACGTCATCGCCCCCGGGCTGAAGGTGCTCTTCTGCGGGATCAACCCCGGCCTCTACTCCGGCGCGGTGGGCCTGCACTTCGCCAGACCGGGCAACCGGTTCTGGCCCGCGCTGCACGCGGGCGGGTTCACCCCGCGCCGGTTCCGGCCGGACGAGCAGCACGAACTGCTCGAACTCGGCTTCGGCATCACCAACCTGGCCGCGCGCACCACGGCCAGGGCGGACGAGCTGGCCAAGGACGAACTGCACCGGGGCGGGCTCATCCTCACCGAGAAGCTGGCCCGCTACCGGCCGCGCTGGCTGGCCGTGGTCGGCATCACCGCCTACCGGACCGCGTTCCGCAGGCCGAAAGCGACGGTGGGCAGGCAGCCGGAGACCATCGCCGGTTCGAAGGTCTGGGTGCTGCCCAACCCCAGCGGGCTGAACGCGCACTGGACGCCCGCCGCGCTCGGCGAGGAGTTCCGGCGGCTGCGCGTGGCCGGCGAGGAGGAGGACCACCCCCGGTAGCACCCGGTGCCCGCACCCCTTGCCGATCTCGGGCCGTCGTGGGACAGGTCACCCGGGTAACTTACTGACAGTCGAATCCGCAAACACGAATGCGGCCATGAGGGGGATCCGGCGTCACGAGGCCTCCGGCGGCAACTCACACAACCAGGAGGGACATCGCCGGCCGGTCCCGGCAGGGGGGACCGGCACGCGGTGCCGCGCGGCTGGGGGGCCGGGCGGCACCGGGCGGCGGTGCGCACGAAGATGGAGATCGCATGACCCGCAGCACCGACCCCAACCGGGCACATCCACCGGGGCCGACCGCCCCGCCGATCCCCCCGGTCACCGGTGGTCGCGGCTTCACCGTCGCGGCCGTGGAGGCGGTGCCGATCTTCCGGGACGGGCTGTCGGCGCTGATCCAGCGGTCCCACGGGATGACCTGGGTCGGTCACGCGGCCAACCACCACACCGCGCTGCAGCTGTGCGAGCAACTGCGGCCGGAGATGATCCTGCTCGACTCCGGCCTGGACCCGAACTGCCACCTGACCCGGCTGCTCACCTCGGGCGAGCACTCGCCGAACGTGGTGGTGCTGATCCGGGAGGCCACCCGGACCTCCCGCTACCTCAACTCGGCCATCGCGGCCGGGGCCCGCGCCGCCGTGCCGCGGTCGGCCGAGCCGAGACGCGTGCTCGAAGCGATGCGCCGCGCCCACCTCGAAACGCGTTACCTCGACCCGGTACTGGCCACCCTGGCCGCCCGGCCGAAGCGCCAGACCCCCGCCGACGGGCGGCCGGCCACCGGGCCGCGGGCGCAGATGCCGCTGTCCCGCCGGGAGTACCAGGTGCTCCAGCTGATCGCCGAGGGCATGGAGAACTCGGCCATCGCGAAGGTGCTCTACCTGTCGGTGGAGACCGTGCGCACGCACGTCAAGAGCATCCTGCGCAAGCTCGCCGCCCGGGACCGGACGCACGCGGTGACCACCGCGTTCCGCACCGGCATCCTGATCACGCACCCGGACGACTGCGCCCAGCTCCCGGACCCCGCCAATCCCCTGAGGTGACCGGCGTCACACCCACTGGCGAGGATCGTCGATCACATCTGGACGGAGGCACTTGCCGTCGGTTACCGACAGGTAATACCCTGATGTTACCGGCCAGTAGGGCAGTGAGCGGCTAAGGGCGTGCCCACCGGAAACCCCGAGCGACACGGAGCGACTAAATGGGCCACTACAAGAGCAATGTCCGAGACCTCGAGTTCAACCTGTTCGAGGTGCTCGGCGTGCAGGAGCGCCTCGGCAAGGGCGTGCTCGCCGAGTCCGACGAGGAGACCGCCCGCGGTGTGCTCGGCGAGCTGAACAAGCTCGCCACCGGCCCGCTGGCCGAGTCCTTCGCCGACGCCGACCGCAACCCGCCGGTGTACGACCCCAAGACCTTCTCGGTGAAGCTGCCCGAGTCCTTCAAGAAGAGCTACGAGCAGCTGTACGAGGGCGAGTGGTGGCGCCTCGGCCTGACCAACGACCTCGGCGGCTTCGGCCTGCCCCCGACCGTGCAGTGGGCGGCCTCGGAGCTGATCCTCGGCGCGAACCCGCCGCTGTTCATGTACATGGCGGGCCCGAACTTCGCGATGATCGTGAACAAGAACGGGACCGACGAGCAGAAGCGCTGGGCGCAGCTGATGATCGACAAGTCCTGGGGCGCCACCATGGTGCTCACCGAGCCGGACGCCGGTTCGGACGTGGGCGCCGGGCGCACCAAGGCGGTGCTGCAGGAGGACGGCTCCTGGCACCTCGACGGCGTGAAGCGGTTCATCACCTCCGCCGAGCAGGACCTGACCGAGAACATCATGCACCTGGTGCTGGCGCGCCCCGAGGGGCCCGGCATCGAGACCAAGCCGGGCACCAAGGGCCTGTCGCTGTTCCTGGTGCCGAAGTTCCACTTCGACAGCGAGACCGGTGAGCTGGGCGAGCGCAACGGCGCCTTCGTCACCGGCGTCGAGCACAAGATGGGCATCAAGGTGTCCACCACCTGCGAGCTGACCTTCGGCCAGCACGGCGTACCCGCCAAGGGCTGGCTGCTCGGCGAGGTGCACGACGGCATCGCGCAGATGTTCCAGGTCATCGAGTACGCCAGGATGATGGTCGGCACCAAGGCCATCGCCACGCTGTCCACCGGCTACCTGAACGCGCTGGAGTTCGCCAAGGAGCGGGTGCAGGGCGCCGACCTGCCGAACATGCTGGACAAGACCGCGCCGCGGGTGACCATCACGCACCACCCGGACGTCCGCCGCTCGCTGATGCTGCAGAAGGCCTACGCCGAGGGCCTGCGTGCGGTGTACCTGTACACCGCCTCCTACCAGGACCAGCTCTGGACCGGCGAGGGCGACCAGGAGCTGGCGGCGCGGGTGAACGACCTGCTGCTGCCGATCGTCAAGGGCGTCGGCTCCGAGCGGGCCACCGAGCAGCTGGTGCAGTCGCTGCAGACGCTCGGCGGCTCGGGCTTCCTGCAGGACTACCCGATCGAGCAGTACCTGCGCGACTCGAAGATCGACTCGCTGTACGAGGGCACCACGGCCATCCAGTCGCTGGACTTCTTCTTCCGGAAGATCGTCCGCGACAAGGGCCAGGCGCTGGCGCACATCGCGAACGAGATCACCAAGTTCATCGACGCCGAGAGCGGCAACGGCCGGCTCAAGAACGAGCGCGCGCTGCTCAAGCAGGCCCTGGAGGACACGCAGGGCATGCTCGGCGCGATGATCGGGCAGCTGACCTCCTCGCAGGAGGACCCGAAGAACATCAACAAGGTGGGCCAGCACACCGTGCGCCTGCTGATGTCCGCCGGTGACCTGCTGGTCGGCTGGCAGCTGCTGCGCGGCGCCGAGGTGGCCATCGCCAAGCTGGACGCGGGCGCGCCGGCCAAGGACACCCCGTTCTACGAGGGCAAGATCGCCGTGGCCTCGTTCTTCGCCAAGACCGTGCTGCCGGAGCTGACTTCGCGGCGCGCGATCGTCGAGGCGGCCGACAACGACCTGATGGACGTGCCGGAAGCCGCTTTCTGAGCTGGGTCCGCCGAGAAAAGGGGCCGGGCGGGTTCACCCGCTCGGCCCTTTTTGTGGTTTGCGGTTTCCCAGCCGAGGTACCCCGCGCCCAAGACGGTACAAGGGAGACGGGCTATGGAAATCGCAGGCATCATCAGCGCGATCATCGTAGGGCTGATCATCGGCGTCCTCGGCCGCCTGGTCGCCCCCGGCAAGCAGGGGATCCCGATCTGGCTGACCCTGATCGTCGGCATCATCGCCGCGTTCATCGGCACGGCGATCGCGCGCGGACTGGGTTACGCGGACACCAACGGTTTCGACTGGCTGGAGCTGCTCACCCAGGTCATCGTCGCGGCCATCGGTGTTTCGCTGGCTGCGGGGCTGTACGGCAGGCGCCGAGTCACGCACTAGCCGAGGCCCGGTGGGCGGCGGGTCCATCCCCGCGCCGCCCACCGGACTGCCTAGCTCCGGAACGAGGCGCAGGCGGCCGCGACGTAGGCGGGCTTCGGCATCCGCCAGGAGACCTCGACCCACTGGTTGTCCTTGACCTGGGTGTTCTTCCCGCCCACGCAGGTGTACTCCCCGCCGGTCACCGGCTTGCCGCACGGCTCGTCCGGCCCGGTCTCCAGCTTCACGCAGGTGGTGTAGTTGTCGCAGGTCAGCGTGGCCAGCGGCGTTCCGCCCAGCTGTGGCTCGGCCCGCACGTTGAGCTTGCACTGGTTGGTCACCGACGCGCGGACCAGCGCCGGGGTCTCCCCGGCCCCGGCCGCCGGCGCGAATCCGACCGCCATCCCCATCGCCGCGCTCACTGCCAGCACCTTCGCGAACCTGGACACCCGACCTCCTTTGTGCGTGACCGATCTTCACCCACCGTAGCCAGCTGCGGGCGAAGGGCAATTACTCGATAGGGCGGTAGGTTCGGCGGGTGGAACTCGACTTCTACCAGCACGGCCTGACCGAGGTGCCCGGCGAGGTGTGGTCGGCACGGGGGCTGCGGGTGCTGAACCTGGCGGACAACCGGCTGACTTCGGTGCCCGACGAGCTCGGCTCGCTGGCCGATCTGCACACCCTGGACCTGGGGCACAACCAGCTCACCTCGGTGCCCCCTTCGCTCGGTTCGCTGCCGAACCTCACGGAGTACCTCTACCTGAGCGACAACCGGTTGACCGCCTTGCCGGATGCACTGTGCAACCTGGACAAGCTGCGCTACCTGGGAGCCACGGACAACCAGCTGACCGAGCTGCCCGCGGCTATCGGCGCCATGCGTTCCTTGCGTGAATTGCGGCTTTACCACAATCAACTGACTTCGCTGCCGGAATCGATTGGTTCGTTGGCCGCGCTGCGCGAGTTGTACCTGCGCGGGAACCAGCTGACTTCGCTGCCTTCGTCCGTTGGTTCGCTCGCCGACCTGCGTCACCTGGACCTGCGGGAGAACCTGCTGACCTCGCTGCCGGACTCGCTGCTGGACCTGCCGAAGCTGGCCAAGCTCGACCTGCGGTGGAACAAGCGGTTGCGCGTGCCGGACTGGTTGCCGGAACTGGAGGCCAAGGACTGCGTCGTCCTGCGGTGATCAGGGGCGTGGATTGGGGCGGTCCCGGACGGGCGGTTTGGGTTTCGGCGGCCGGATGCATTCGACGCCGTTTCGCGGCTGGTAGGTGACCGCCCGGGGTTCCCGGCCCAGTTCGGCGCCGGTGACCGGGTCGAAGAAGAGGCGGGTGTCCGTGACGGTGAACCCCGGCACGGGCTTCACCGCCCGGCAACCGCGGGTGGTCTTGCGCTCCACGGTGGGCTGGACCAGATCGGACTGCGGGCCGGTCTGGCTCTCCACCCGGAACCGCTTCGTGCCCCAGATCTTCACCGTCACCGACTTCTCGCTGGTCAGCGTCTGGATCGCCACCCCGGTCGGGGCGTCGTTGGTGAACCGCAGGTCGATCGCGGCCCCGTCCTCCTCCAGCGACTTGGCGTCCCGCCCGACCGGGAAGCGGTCCAGGTGGAAGGTCTGCGAGCTGTGCTCGGCGAAGGCCAGTCCGGCGAAGTAGACCGCGTTGTACAGGGTCGAGGTGAACTGGTTGATCCCGCCGCCGTAGACCTCCGGCCCGGTGCCGTCCTCGTGCACCGGCGCCTTGAGGTACCCCTGCGACGGGGTCCGCGGGCCCACGTACCCGTCGAGGCTGAAGGTCTCGTTCGGCCGCACGATCGCCCCGGTCACCTTGCCCCCGATGGTCCGCACGTTCCGCGCCACGTCCTTGGCGGTGAACCCCTCGCTGGTGAACTCGCCGACGACCTCCCTGATGCCCAGCGCGTTCGCCACCTCCGTGGGGATGTCCGGCCGGACCGGCTCGTAGACCACCGGCAGCTCGCGTCCGTCCGGCCGCTTCATCACCTCCAGGAACGGCGCCAGCGTCGGCACCCAGGCCACCTTCCGGCCGTCCACCGACGGCTGCACGGCCGGCACCGGGCCGTCGAAGGTGATCTTCGCGTTCACCGGCTGCCGTTCGGTTCCCGCCAGTTGCGGCTGCGCCAGCAACTGCAGCGCGTACTGGTCGAGCCGGACTTCGATGGCACCGCCGTCCACCGGCGCGAAGCGCATGGCCCCGGCGATCCCGTCCGGTTTGAGCACCGCCTCACCGCCGTCGCCGCGGATGCGCACCGGCTGCGCGATCGCCGGTCGCACGATCTGCGCCAGCGTCGCGTGCACGCCCTCGCTGGTCGCCTTCGGCGGCGTCACCTGCATCGGCAGTTCGATCAGGCCGCCGTCGGTCCAGTTGTCCTTGAGCAGGTCGGTGGCTGTCGCCACGTCGGTCAGTTCCTGGCGGTTGCGCGGTTCCACCGCGATCGCCGTCACACCGCCGTCGCTGCCGGGGATGGACTCGAAGCGGATGCCGCCCTCGGTCATGTCGTGGTTGAGGTGGTCGGCGGCGAACTGGGTCACCGACTGCTTCAGCTCGTCCGGATCGCTGCTGGTCACCACGCCGACCTCGCGGGTGGTGAAGAACGAGGCGATGCGGGTGAACGGGTCCAGCGGCTGGATGCCCGCCTTGCTCACCGTTTCCTGCCAGTTCACCGCGAAACCGGACTCGACGGGGTCCAGCTCGGCCGACACGTCACCGGCGCGCACCGGGATCGGCTTGATCAGCCGTGCCGCCAGCTCGGCGCGCAGCAACGCTTCGGCCGCGTCGCGCTGCATCCCGCCGATGGGCACACCGACCACGGTCACCCCGCGCGGCACGGTGCCGGAGCTGATGATCAGGTCCGCGGCGTAGGCCGCCACGAACACCGCGAGGAAGGCACCGATGCCGACGAACAACCTGCCGACGGCGAACCGGCGGCGGGTGGCCCGGCTGCGCGGGCGCGCCAGCACCACGGGTTTGTCGAGCAGGGAGTCGGCCAGTCCCTCGTCGTGCTGCCGGGGCGACGGCGGCGCGACCTCCACCGCGTCGGCGTCGAACTCCGGCCAGCAGTGCTCGGGGGCTGTGCCCCGCGTCACCGCCGTAGGACGGTCCAACTCCTCCTGCACTGCCCACCACCTCCCGAAAACGACGGGCGGCGGCGAGCGCCTACAGGTACAGCCCGGTGCCGTGCTCCGTGCGCTCGCTCGCCATGGCGTGAATGTCGCGCTCGCGCATCACCAGGTACCCCTCGCCCTGGATCTCCACCTCGAGTTGGTCCTCCGGGTTGAACAGCACCCGGTCGCCAACCTTCACGTTGCGCACATTGTTGCCGACTCCGAGTACATCACCCCACGCGAGCCGCCGCGCGACTTGCGCCGTGGCGGGGATGACGATGCCACCGCTGCTGCGGCGCTCACCGTCCTCCCCGGACAGCTTGGCCAGCACCCGGTCGTGCAGCATTTGGATTTCGAGCTTGGCCGCGGATTCTTCGGACACGCCCCGAATGCTACGCGGCGAAATTCACTCCGCCGGGGTACCCGCCATCATCAGCTCCAGCGCCCGGTCGGCGCCCGGCTCCAGCCGCACCGGCACGCCCCAGTCCTGACGCGTGACGCGGCAGACCGGGTGCTCGGTGGCGCTGTCGCAACTGGCCGCCTGCGCCACCACCTGGAGCACGCCCTCGGTGATGCCGTCGGCGAACCGGAGCCGCCGCGTCAGGTCGGTGCCCACGCCCGCGCCGTCGACCAGCAGTTCCGGCGGGGACGCGCTGATCTCCAGCCGGGTCGACGGGCCGTAGCGGTCGTCGAGCTTTTCGCCGGGCGGCGGGGTGAACACCACGCTGAACTCCAGCTCACCGGGGGCGAGCACGGTCGGCGGGCGGCGCACGGCGTGCGCGCCGCCCTCGACGCTCTCCAGGCCGTCGGCGGCGATCGGCGTGATCCGGTGCCCGGCGGATTCGACGACCAGCAGCTCGTCGCCGCGCACCAGCAGGCCGGACGGTTCGGCGAGGCCGGTGGCCACAGTGGACACCTGCCGCGTCCGCGGGTCGTAGCGGCGGACGGCGCCGTTGTAGGTGTCGGCGATCGCGATCGAACCGTCCGGGAGCGCGGCGAGGCCGAGCGGGTGCTGGAGGAGGGCGTCGGCGGCGTCGCCGTCGCGGTGTCCAAAGGAGAACAAGTCGATGCCGACCGCGGTGTGCACAGTGGCCGCTTCGTCGATCCAGCGCAGCGCGGAGGTCTCGGCGTCGGCCAGCCACAGCTTGCCGGGCGTGACGGCGAAGCCGGAGGTCTGCGCGAAGAAGGCTTCGCCCGCGTCGCCGTCGCGCAGACCCTCGACGGTGGTGCCCGCGAAGCGCCGGATGGTGCCCGCGACCGGGTCGAAGGCGGACAGCGTGTGGTTGCCCGCCATCGCGACGACCACCTCGCCGGCCCACCAGACCACGTCCCACGGACTGGTCAGGTCGACCTTGAGCGCGTCGCCGCCGGAGTCGCCGTCGCGCCACTGCTCGCCGGTGCCCGCGACGACGGTGACTTCGCCGGTGTCGAGGTTCAGCCCCTGGAGCCGGTGGGCGGCGGTGTCGGCGACCACCACGTGGTACCCGGCCCGCTCGGCCACCTCCGGCGGCAACACGGCGACGCCGGACGGCTCGGTGAACGGCTCGCCGCGCCGTCCGGTGCCGAAGCGGCGGACCAGGCGCTCCCCGTCCAGCTCGACGACGGAGTGGTTGCCCGTGTCGGCGACCAGCAGGTGCCCGCCGGGCGCGGCGACGGCCTTGCTGGGGAAGCGGAGCAGGCTCTCGGACTCCTCGAGCGGCACGTACGGGCTGCCGCCGCGGCGCAAGGTGTCGCGGTGCTGCTCGGTGAGTTCGGTGAGCACGCGGCGCAGGGCCTCGGCATGCCCCTCACCAGCGGCGACGTGCACCACGTACCCCTCGGGGTCGACGATGACCAGCGTCGGCCAGGCACGCACGGCGTACTGCGACCAGGTGGTGAGGTCGGGGTCGTTGAGCACCGGGTGGTGGACCTCGTAGCGGCGCACCGCGGCCTCGATGGCGGCGGCCTCGCCCTCGTGGAGGAACTTGGGCGAATGCACCCCGATGGTCACCAGCACGTCGGCGAACTCGGCCTCGAGCGGGCGCAGTTCGTCCAGCACGTGCAGGCAGTTGATGCAGCCGGAGGTCCAGAAGTCCAGCAGCACGATCTTGCCGCGCAGGTCGGCGAGGCGGAGCCGCTCACCGCCGGTGTTGATCCACTCGCGACCGGCCAGCTCGGGCGCCCGGACGCGGGCCAAACGTTTGCTCACGCCCCACAGCTAACACCGTCAGGCCCCGATGTCCACGATGTGGACCACAGCCGCTCTCCCCAGGAGATGCAGTGCACACCCGCACGGACTCGGTAACGACCCCACGGTGAAATACCGGAGGTACAACGGGTCGGGCCAGTACGATCTCCGGACGATCGAACGCTGCGCGGGGGTCGGCAGCGCAGACCTTCCTGCCGAGCTGGACGAGATCGAGCAAGCCGTGGCGCACCCCTCCACCAAGGAGCGGCACCTTCAGCAACTGGTGGAGAAGTCGCCCTGGCTGTTCGGTGGTGAGTTCGCCGGCGCCGCGGACAGCGTTGCCCGACCGGTACGGGATCGACGCGCGCCGGGCCGGCGGGACCGTGGTCATCGGCCGTCCGATGCTCGGCACCGCGTTCAGCGAGCGGCCGGTCGACGAGGCCCCGCGCAGCTACAACGGCCAGCTGAGCCGCGTCGACGCGATGACCTGCAAGCAGTTGGTCGACGGGGCTCGCCGTGTGCTCCAACCGGTGGAAACCACCTACCGGTTAGCCTCAGCTCGAGCCTTCAGGCGCCGCAGCGTCGCTTCGATGTTGCGCTGGTTCTGCTCGTCGCGTTCGAAGACGCCGGTGACGGCCGAAGTCGGGAGGCGGAACCAGGACGGGCGCCGCTCCCAGGTGCTTTCGGTCACCACGCAGCCGGTCTCGGTGGCGGTGATGTCGTACTGCCACCGCGACACCGGCAACCCGGCCACCGAGGTGACCTCGAAGGCGAACCGGCGGCCCGCCCAGGCATCGGTGATTTCCGAGGTGGTGCTCCAACGGCGGAGGCCGCGGCGGTTGGTGCCCTTGAACCGGGCGCCGACGGTGGCCTTCGTGGCGCCGTCGAGCCACTTGTGGCCCGAGTACTCCTCGGCCAGTTCCGCCAGCACCCGCAGGTCGCTGACCAGCTCGTACACCCGCTGCGGGCTGGCGCTGACCTCGATCTTCGCCGTCGCGTTCGGTTCCGCCATAGCTGGCAAGATAACAAGCTCAGCTGCGGCGCAGCGCCCTGGTGACACCCGCGGCGACGGTGGTGGCCAGGGTCCAGCCCATCGCGGTGAAGCCCACCGCCACCCACTTGTCGGCGCCCTCCATGAACCAGCGGCCCTTGTTGCCGAAGTCCACGATCGGCACCAGCAGGTCGACGGTGTAGAGCACCGGGCTCCACTCCAGGCCCTTGTCGTCGCTGTTCACCGCGCACCGGCCACCGCTCTGCGCGTAGTTCTGCGTGTCGGTCAGGCACGGGTGGTCGGTGTGCCCGGCGGCGAACCACACGCTGCCCGCGATCAGCAACAGCAGCAGCCAGCCGACCGCGCGGCCCGGCCGGTAGCCGTAGCCGACCATCGACCGCTGGAGCCAGCTCCACAACCGCACCAGCGGCCCCATGAAGCGGTAGCCGTCGGCCAGCGACTCGTAGCGGAACTGCTGCTTCTTGAACAGCACGGTCGAGGCGTGCTCCTCGTTACCGCTGGTCCGCAGCATCTCGGCGAGCTGGTCGTACGGGCCGGGCCGGTAACCGCCCATCGCCCGGCGCAGCAGCCGGATGCGCTGGGCGACCGCGGCGTCGTCCTTGATGCCGATCGGCACCTTCATCGAGTCGTACCGGAAGTCCTCCAGGTCCAGCCCGCCGGTGGCCTCCCACAGCTCCGGGTTGTCGTTCAGCGTGACGCAGTGCGCCCCGGCCAGCACCACCTCACCGCGGGGTGCGATGTCGGGCACCAGCGCGAACTCGTCCGCGGTGACCGAACCGGCGTCGAGCGCGATGCCGTCGCGGTCGCTGGACTGGAGCACCGCACCGGTCAGGTCGACCCGCCGGGCGACCACCGCGCCGTCCAGGTTGACCCCGCCCTCGGCGTGGAACCGGCGCTCGCGGTTGGCGGTGAACACCAGGTCGCGGCCGATCCGCCCGGCCCGCACGTCCACCGAGAAGCTGGTGCTCGGCCGGACCGCGGGCTTGGTCACCTCGGTGCCGTACAGGTCGATGCTGCCGCCGACCTCGATGCCCTGCAGCCGCAGCGTGCCCTCCACGGTGGCGTCGGTCAGGTGCAGGTTCCCGGCGATCTTCGCGCGGCGCGCGGAGAACACGTCGCGTTCGTGGTGCAGCAGGGTGGCGTTCCAGGCGAGCACGTTGCCGCCGACGGTGACGTCCGACAGGCGGCACTGCCCCATCGGCACCTTCAGGTTGGTCGCCTCGATGTCGCCGCTGATCTCGGTGCCGTCGATGTGCAACGCCCGGTCGTAGTACGGCTCGACGTATCCCCTGGCCACCGAGATCTCGGCGTGCGCGAGCCGCAGGGTGCCGCCGATGTGCGCGTTGACCATGCGGATGGTGCCGGTGGCGCGGAAGTCGTCGCTGAGCTCGACGTTGCCGTCGACGCGCAGCCGGTCGGCGCTGATCGCCGGGCGCGGGTCGAGGTAGGGGTCGCGGGACTTCCACTGGTCCACCACGATCGGGCCGTGCTGGCTGGTGTGCAGCCGGGCCCCGCGCAGCACGATGTCGCTGTCCACCTTGGCGCTGGGCAGGTAGATGATGCCGTTGGCGGAGAAGCGCTGGCGAGCCTTCGGCGGGCCGTAGGTGTCGACCTCGCAGAGCAGGCTGCCGCCGATGTGCAGGCCGTTGCCGTTGAGCGCGAAGCCGTCCGGGTTGTGCAGGGTGGCGCCGGAGAAGTTGACGTTACCGCCGGTCTTCAGGCCGGGGACGCGGATCTCGCCGTCGGCTTCGAGGCGGTAGGCCAGCAGGGCGCCGGTGATCTCCAGCCGGTCGGCCTGGATGGCCTTGCCGCGGGCGTGCCGGATGCGGGTCCTGGTGAGCACCACCGAACCCTCGATGGCGGCGTCGGTCAGGTTGATCGCCGCGTCGGGACGGCCGCGTTCGCGGTCGTCGCCGCGCTGGACGGCGGTCTCGCTGTGCCCCTTGACCGTGTGCTCGACCTCCACCTCGCAGCGGATCAGCCGGACGTCGTTGCGGCTGCGCATGTTGCGGGCCTTGAGCCCGGGCAGCCAGCACCGGCGGAACACCAGGCCGAGCAGGGTCGCCTCACGCACGTCCGGCGGTTCCTCGAACCGGCAGCGCTCGAAGCGGAACAGGTACTCCAGGTCGAGCGCGCGCAGGTCGAAGCGGCCGGTGATGTAGGCGTCCTCGACCTGCACCAGCGGGGCGTTCGTCGGCTGCTTGCGCAACCGGAGCAGCCCACCGGCCTCCGGCACGATCAACGGCTTGATCAGGTCCTCGGCGCGGATCTCGAACCGCTTGTCCGGGGTGTCCTGGAACGGGTCGAAGGCGTCGGCTGGTTCGAGTGGGTCGCCGGGCTCGTGGTCGTCACGAGCCCCTCCCCGGCGAAAAACCACCAAATCAGACGCCCTTCCCGTCGCCCACCGCCACCCTCAACGGACGCTCCGCGCCAGCCTAGTCGTCGACGTGCGTCGGATTGAGCACCCGCGACAGGAACGTCTTCGTCCGCTGGTGCTGCGGGGCCCCGATCACCCGCGACGGCGCACCGTGCTCGACCACGACACCGCCGTCCATGAACAGCACCACGTCGGCGACCTCACGCGCGAACTGCATCTCGTGCGTGACCACCAGCATGGTCATGCCCTCTTCGGCGAGCTGGCGCATCACGCTGAGCACGTCGCCGACCAGCTCCGGGTCCAGCGCCGACGTGGGTTCGTCGAACAGCATGACCTCGGGGTTCATCGACAGCGCCCGTGCGATCGCCACGCGCTGCTGCTGCCCGCCGGAGAGCTGCATCGGCAGCGAATTCGCCTTCTCCGAGAGCCCGACCTTCTTGAGGTTGTCGCGGGCGACCCGCTCCGCCTCGGACTTGTCGCGCTTGAGCACCTTGCGCTGGGCGATGGTCAGGTTGTCCAGCACGGACAGGTGGGCGAACAGGTTGAACGACTGGAACACCATGCCGATGCCCTGCCGCGCGTGGTCGATGTCGACGTCGGGGTCGGTGATCTCGTGGCCGTTGACCACGATCCGGCCTTCGTTGGGCTCTTCCAGCAGGTTCACGCAGCGCAGCAGGGTGGACTTGCCCGAGCCGGACGGCCCGATGATGCAGACCACCTGCCCCCGCTCGACCCGCAGGTCGATGCCCTTGAGCACCTGGAGCTCACCGAACGCCTTGTGCAGTCCGGAAACCTCGACGATCACGTCGCTCATGCCTCGACCTCCAGGCCACGGTTCTGCTTCCGGCCGGTCCTGCGCTCCAGATACCGCGAAAGGTAGCCCAGCGGGATGGTGATGATCAGGTAGCACAGCCCGGCCAGCAGGATCGGCGTCATCGACCCGGTGGCGTTGAGGCCCTCGCGGCCCCACTTGGTCAGCTCGTACTGGTCCCTGGCCAGGCCCAGCAGGTAGATCAGCGAGGAGTCCTTGGTGAGCAGGATCAGCTCGTTGGTCAGCGGCGGCAGGATGATCCGGAACGCCTGCGGGATGACGATGGTGACCATCGCCCGGCCCTGGCTCATGCCCAGCGACCTGGCCGCCTCGACCTGGCCCGGCGGCACCGCCTGGATGCCGGCGCGGATGGTCTCGGCCATGTAGGCGGCGCCGACCGCGCCGAGGGCGAGCGCGGCGGTGGAGTAGATGTCGAACTTGATGCCGAAGGCGAGCGGTACACCGAAGCCGAGCGCGATGAACACCAGCAGCGCCGGGATGCCGCGGAAGAACTCGATGTAGACGGTGGCGATCCACCGGTACGGCGGCACCGACGACAGCTTCATCAGCGCCAGCACCAGCCCGAGGGCCAGGCCGAGCAGGAAGCCGAGCACGGTGTAGATGATGGTGTTCTTCAGCGCGATGGTGATGATGCCGGGGAACTGCTCGGCCGCGGCGTCGAGGTTGAAGAACGCGCGCTGGATCGTCGCCCAGTCCGCGATCAGGGCGAGCACCGCGATGACGACCACCAGCAGCGCGTACTGCGCGAGCTGGACCGTCTGCCGGCGCTGCCGCTTGGACATGGCCATGGGGGGAGGCTCCTCGAAAGTGGCTGGCAGAACCAAGGGGAACGACCGCCGTGGCGGCCGTTCCCCTCAGTCGCGGATCAGGCGGTCGGCTTCTTGCCGAACCACTTTTCGTAGATCTTGTCGTAGGTGCCGTCGCTCTTGGCCTTGGTCAGCGCCTCGTTGACCTTGGCCAGCAACGCGCCGTTGCCCTTCTTCACCGCGATGCCGTAGTTGTCGCCGGTGTCGAAGGTGGCGGTCACCTCCACGTCCTGGTTGGCCTTGAGGAAGTCCAGCAGCACCACGTCGTCGTTGATGCCCGCGTCGACCTGGCCGGTCTGCACCGCGGTCTGCTCCAGCGCGAGGTCCTCGAACTGGATGACCTCGTAGCCGAACTTCTCCTTGTTCTCGTTGGCGTAGGTCTCGCCGGTGGTGCCCTGCTGCACGCCGAGCTTCTTGCCGCGCAGCTTCTCCAGGCTGTCGTAGCCGGAACCCTTCTTCACCAGCAGCGCCTGCTTGGCGTTGAAGTACGGGTCGGAGAAGTCCATCACGGCCTGCCGCTCGGGCGTGATCGACATGGCCGCGGCGGCCACGTCGCACTGGCCGATGTTCAGCGACTCGCCGGACTTGATGCCCTCGAACGGCGTGTCGAAGATCTTCTGCTCGTTCGCGCCGACCAGGGGCAGGACCAGGTCCACCAGCTCCACGTCGAAGCCGACGGTCTTGTCGCCCTCGGTGAACTGGAACGGGGCGTAGGGCAGGTGGGTGCAGGTGGTCAGCTTGCCCGCTTCCTTGAGCGTGATCTGGCCCCCGGCCTGGGTGTCGCCCCCGGTGTTGACCGATTCGGCGCAACCGGCCGCGGTAACGGCCAAGGCGAGCGCCGGCAAGATGGTGAGCGCTCTGCGTGTGTGTCGACGCGCCACGGTGTCACTCCTAGTAGTCAGATCTCGGCGAGATTTTCGCATCCTGCCACCCGCTGGGGTCAACTGCCCAGCATTGGGACGTTACAGCGCCGTTTCGACTGGGTCTTTCCATTGTCTTCCTGGTGGCGACCTGGACGACATCACTCCTGCGTGTCGCAAACCACTCGAACGTGAGCGACGATGATGGTCATGAACCAGCACGCGCCGCCCAAGCTGCCGCCCACCGGGATGCGGGCCAGGACGGCGCGGGCGACCACCAACGGCCGGGCGGGAGCGCAGTTCGACGGTTACCTCGCCGGTGACCGGCCGCACGCCGGGGCCTACGACGAGATGTTCGCCGAGGACGGCACGGTCCGCCCGCCCTACCGCGCGCTCTACGAGTCGATCGCCGGGTACGACGCCGCCGAGCTGACCGCGCGCTCGGCGGCGCTCGACCGCGCGCTGGTCGACCAGGGCATCACCTTCTCGCTGTCCGGCCAGGAACGCCCGTTCCCACTGGACCTGGTCCCGAGGGTGATCACCGCGGCGGAGTGGGCCAAGCTCGAACGCGGTGTGGCGCAACGGGTGCGCGCGCTGGAGGCGTTCCTCGACGACGTCTACGGCGACGCGCAGATCCTCGCCGACGGGGTGCTGCCCCGCCGGTTGATCACCTCGTGCTCGCACTTCCAGCGCGAGGCGTTCGGCATCAGCCCGCCCAACGGCGTGCGCATCCACGTGGCCGGCGTGGACCTGGTGCGGGATGAGGCGGGCACGTTCCGCGTGCTGGAGGACAATCTGCGCAACCCGTCCGGCGTCTCCTACGTGATGGAGAACCGCCGCACGATGGCGCGGGTGTTCCCGGACCTGTTCGCCCAGCACCGGGTGCGCCCGGTCGGCGACTACGCCTCCCACCTGCTGCGCTCCCTGCGGGCGGCGGCCGCGGCGAACGTGGCCGACCCGATGATCGTGGTGCTCACCCCCGGCATCCACAACTCCGCCTACTTCGAGCACTCGCTGCTGGCCAGGCTGATGGGCGTGGAACTGGTCGAGGGCCGGGACCTGTTCTGCCGCGACAACGTGGTCTACCTGCGCACCACCGAGGGCGAGCGGCCGGTGGACGTGATCTACCGGCGGATCGACGACGAGTTCCTCGACCCGCTGCACTACCGGCCGGACTCCGTGCTCGGCATCGCCGGGGTGCTCAACGCCGCCCGCGCGGGCGGCGTGGTGATCGCGAACGCGGTCGGCAACGGCGTCGGCGACGACAAGCTCGTCTACACCTACGTGCCCGAGATGGTGAAGTACTACCTCGGCGAGAAGCCGATGCTGCCCAATGTGGACACCTACCGCTGCTGGCTGCCGGACGAGCTCGACCACGTGCTCGACCACCTGGACGAGCTGGTGGTCAAACCGGTCGAGGGCTCCGGTGGGTACGGCATCGTGTTCGGGCCGGAGGCGTCGGCGAAGGAGCTGGCCGACCTCAGGCGCCGGGTGAAGGCCGACCGGCGCGGCTGGATCGCCCAGCCGGTGGTGCAGCTGTCCACCGTCCCGTCCAAAGTGGACCAGGGCAGGCTGGCGCCGCGGCACGTGGACCTGCGGCCGTTCGCGGTCAACGACGGCAACTTCGTCTTCGTCCTGCCCGGCGGGCTGACCAGGGTGGCGCTGCCGGAGGGCAGCCTGGTGGTCAACTCCTCGCAGGGCGGCGGCTCGAAGGACACCTGGGTGCTGGCGAGCCGGTCGTCCGCGGCCGACCGCGAACTGGCCGAGCCGGCGCTGGCCGAGCAGTCGCAGCTGGACGGGCTGGCAGCCGAGCAGGGGCCGGAGCTGACCAGCGCCCAGCAACAGCAGCAGCAGCAGCAGCAGTGAACCCCACGAGGAGGCACCGATGCTCGCCCGCAACGCCGAATCGTTGTACTGGATCGGCCGGTACGTGGAACGCGCGGACGACACCGCGCGCATCCTCAACGTGTCGGTCCACCAGCTGCTGGAGGACGCCACCGTGGACCCGGACCACGCCAGCCGCCAGCTGCTGACCGTGCTCGGCATCCAGCCGGAGGAGCCGGGTGAGCTGGACGTGTGGAAGCTGACCGAACTGGTCGCCTACGCCAAGGACAACGCCAGCTCGATCGTCGGCTCGATCACCGCCGCCCGCGAGAACACCTGTGGCGCGCGTGAGGTGGTCTCGACCGAGTTGTGGGAGTGCCTCAACGCCACCTGGAACGCGGTGCCGGACCGGCAGCGCCACGCCCGCCGGGCCGGACCGCACTCGTTCCTGTCCTTCGTGGAGGAACGGGCGGCGATGTTCGCCGGCCTCGCCGATTCGACGATGAGCCGGGACGACGGCTGGTTGTTCCTGGTGCTGGGGCGGTCGATCGAGCGCGCGGACATGGTGGTGCGGTTGCTGCTGTCCCGGGTGCAGGACCGCGCGTCGTCGCCGGGCTGGATCACCGTACTGCGGTCCACCGGCGCCCAGGACACCTACCTGCGCACCTACCGCGGTGCGCTGGACGCGGGCCGGATCGTGCAGTTCCTGCTGCGTGATTCGCTGTTCCCGCGCTCGGTGTTCCACGCGCTGCGGCAGGCGGAGTACTGCCTCGGCAAGCTGCAGAAGGGCAGCCTCGGCCGGGGCAACGAGCAGGCCGAGGCGCTGCGGTTGCTCGGCCGCGCCCGCAGCGAACTGGAGTTCCTGCGGCCGTCGGACCTGCTGGAGGAACTGCCGAAGCGGCTGGGCAGCCTGCAGACGACCATCCGGGAGATCGGGGAAGCGGTGTCGGTGCAGTACTTCCACTCGTCGCCGTGGGTGGCCTGGCGCGGGGCGGAGGTGTCGTTGTGAGCTGGCAGGTCCGCGTGGTGCACCGCACCGGGTACCACTACGCCACCCCGGCCATGCAGTCGTACAACGAGGCCAGGCTGACGCCGCGCTCGGACCGGCGGCAGACGCTGGTGGCGAACCGGCTGGAGACCGAGCCGGCGACCAGGGCGTACCGGTACTCGGACTACTGGGGCACGGTGGTGACTTCGTTCGACCTGCACGCGCCGCACACGGAGTTCACCGTGGTGGCGACTTCGCTGGTGGAGACGGCCGAGGCCGCCTCGCCGGTGCACGAGGCGAGCTGGGCGGACCTGCACTCGGACGAGGTGCTCGACGAGCACACCGAGTTCCTGACGCCCACCGACTACACCCCGCACGATCGTGAACTGGCGAAGGTGGCGCGGGACCTGCGGAAGGGCAAGGACCCGGCGGACACCGTGCTGGCGGTGTCGAACTGGGTGCACGAGCAGCTGAAGTACCAGCCGGGCACCACCGGCGTGCACAGCACCGCGACGGACGCCTGGCAGGCCGGGGAGGGCGTCTGCCAGGACTTCGCCCACGTCACCCTGACCATGCTGCGCTCCATCGGCGTACCCGCGCGCTACGTCTCGGGCTACCTCCACACCCAACCCGACGCGCAACTCGGGGAAACCGTGCAGGGCGAGTCGCACGCCTGGATCGATGCCTGGACCGGTGGCTGGTGGGCGCACGACCCCACCAACGCCATCCCGGTGGGCCCGCGCCACGTCTGGGTCGCCACCGGCCGGGACTACGCCGACGTCGCTCCGCTGAAGGGGATCTTCACCGGCGGTGGGGAATCAACCCTGGACGTCTCCGTAGAACTGACCCGAGTCGCCTGACAGCAAAGGCACCAGGGGTGATGCCAACAGGAAGCCGGGCCACCCAGCCACACCCAGCAGCCCAGCCCCTACCCTGCTCCCCGACACGAAGCCAAAACCACGGTCGGAATTCCCTTGTCAAGGTACTCTTTCCCGCCTGGACAAGGGAATTCCGACCGTCGGCACAATGGGGCGTCGGGGTGCTCAGCTCGTCGCGTGGGCGTTCAGGATGTGCGCCACCGCCGCCGTCACCCTCTCCGCCTGGGCCAGGTGCAACCACTCGTCCGGCACGTGCGCGTTCGAGTCCGGCCCCAGCGCGCCGGTGACCAGGAACTGCGCGTTCGGGTACTTCGCCCCGAGCAGGCCCATGAACGGGATCGAGCCGCCCAGGCCCATGGCTCGCCAGGGGGCGTCGAAGACGGCGGTGCTGACTTCCTCCAGGGAAGCCGCCAGCCAGGGGGCGCTGGCCGGGGCGTTCCAGCCGTCGGCGTGTTCGAGGCCGGCCAGTTCGACGGTCGCCGAGTACGGGACGTCGGTGGTCAGCACCTTCTCCAGGGCACCGAGCACGGCCGTCGAATCGGCGGTGGGCGGCAGGCGGAAGCTCAGCGCCAGCGTGCTGTGCGTGCGCAGCACGTTGCCCGCGTCGATCGGCTCCGGGAAGCCCGTCGCGCCGATCACCGACAGCGTCGGCCGCCAGCTGTTGTTCAGCAGCAGCTCGACGTCGTCCTCGTCGACCGTGGTGGTGCCCCCGTGCAGCGGGAACGCCCGCTTCATCGCGCCCGGCGCGGCGGCCGCCGCGGCCTCGGCTTCGGCGGCGCGGTCCGCCGGGATGTCCACGTAGCACTCGTCCAGCAGCAGGTGCCCGGTCTGCGCGTTCTCCACCCGGTCCAGCAGCTCGCGCAGGATGCGGAACGAGCTGGGCACCACCCCGCTGGCCAGCCCCGAGTGCTGCCCCGAGTCGAGCACGCGCACGGTCACGTGCAGCTGGACCATGCCGCGCAGGCTGGTGGTCAGCCACAGCCGCTCGTAGTCGTTGCCGCCGGAATCCAGGCACACCACGAAGGTCACGTCACCGAGCCGGTCGCTCAGGTGCTCCAGGTAGGCGGGCAGGTCCGGGCTGCCGGACTCCTCACCGGTCTCCAGCAGGACCACGGCCCGCGCGTGGGCACCGCCGTTGGCGCGCAACGCCTCCAGCGCGGCCGTCGCGGCGTAACCGGCGTAACCGTCGTCGGCGGAACCGCGGCCGAACAGCTTGCCGTCCTTGACCACCGGCTTCCACGGGTCGAGCCCATCGGACCAGCCGCCGAGCGGCGGCTGCTTGTCCAGGTGCCCGTAGAGCAGCACGGTGCCCTTGTCCTCGGCACCGGCCGTGGCAGGCACGTCGAGCAGCAGCACCGGGCTGCGGCCGGGCAGCTCCACCACCTCGATCGAGGCACCGGGGATCGCCCGGCTCCCGAGCCAGTCCCGGACGTGCTCGACGGCGGCGGCCAGGTGGCCGTTCGACGCCCAGTCCGGGTCGAAACCGGGGGACAGGGCGGGGATGGCCACCAGTCCCGACAGGCTCGGCAGGATGTCGTCCGCCCAGAGCCGCCGCACGGTTTCACGCAACGCGGTCGCATTCACAGTCTGGTCCACGCCACCCATCCTGCCACCGGGTCATTCGGTGGCGTGCGCGTGCAGAATCCCGGCCACCGCCTCGGTCACCCGTTCGGTCTGCGCCAGGTGCAGCCACTCGTCCGGCACGTGCGCGTTGTTGCCGGGGCCACGCGGCCCGGTGACCACGAACTGCGCGTCCGGATAGGTCTCGGCGAACAGGCCGAGGAACGGGATGGTGCCGCCGAGGCCGAGCGCCCGCCACGGCTCGCCGAACACGTCGACGCTCACCTTGTCCAGCGCGGTCTCCAGCCAGGGCGCGAGCTTCGGCGCGTTCCAGCCCGCCGCCGCGGCGGCCCGGCCGATCTCCACCTTCGCGCCGTACGGCACGTCGGTGGTCAGCGCCCGCTTGATCGCTTCGAGCGCCGCGCCGGGATCGGCGGTCGGCGGCAGCCGGAAGCTGAGCTTGAGGCCGGTGAACGGCCGCAGCACGTTGCCCGCGTCCTCCAGCGGCGGCAGCCCGCTGGCCCCGGTCACCGACAGCGTGGTGCGCCAGGTGTTGTTCAGCACCAGTTCGACCGGGTCGTCGGTGGCGGTCCGCACACCTTCGGTGATCGGCAGTTCGGGCCGCAGGCCGCCTTCGGCCACCGCCAGCCGCACCTCGGCCAGCCGGTCCTCCGGGATCGCCACGCTCAGCTCGGGCAGCAGCACCTCCCCGGTGCGCGAGTCCTCCAGCCGGTCGAGCAGCTGCCGCAGGATGCGGAACGAACTCGCCACCAGCCCGCTCGAGTGCCCGGAGTGCACGCCCGCGTCGAGCACGCGCACGGTCAGGTCGAGGAAGGCGATGCCACGCAGGGAGGTCGCCAGCCACAGCCGTTCGTAGTCCCCGCCCGCCACGTCCAGGCAGACCACCAGGCCGACCCGGCCGATGCGGTCGCGCAGGTGGTCGAGGTAGGCGGCCAGGTCCGGGCTGCCGGACTCCTCGCAGGTCTCCAGCAGCACGACCGTGCGCGCGTGCCTGCCGCCCGCGCGGTGCAGCGCCTCCAGCGCGGTGGCGGCGGCGTAACCGGCGTACCCGTCGTCGCCGGCACCGCGGCCGTAGAGCCTGCCGTCCTTGACCACCGGTGTCCACGGGTCGAGCCCCGGCGACCACTCGCCCGCGGCCGGCTGCTTGTCGAGGTGCCCGTAGAGCACCACCGTCTCGTCGTTGGCCGCGCCGCTCGCCGGCATCTCCACCAGCAGCAACGGGGTCCGGCCGGGCAGCTTGACCACCTCGGCCACCGCGCCGGGCAGCTCCCGCGCGACCAGCCACCGGCGCACGTGCTCGACCGCCGCGTGCAGGTGCCCGTTGCTCGCCCACCAGGCGTCGAAGGCCGGGGAGAGCGCGGGGATCGAGACGAACTCGGAGAGGCTCGCCAGTGCGTCGGTGCGCCAGGTTTCCTGGATCGTCTCTCGAAGCAGTCGCTGGTCCATGCGTCGATCCTGACAGAGGGAGTGGGGTACATCACAGGGGGCGAGCGGCGGTGCGTTCCGCTGCGGGCGGGGTGGTTCCCGCACCCGTCCCCCGCTGGTCCAGACGTACCAGTGCGCCCTACTTTTGGCGGCCCCATCATCGGGTTTCCTAGTGTTTCCCCTGTTCAGCCCCGCCTTCGCGGCAACAAATCAATCTCCGGTACTCACCTGGAGCCGGTTCTCGTGCCAGGATGTGCGCGAAGACCGTCACCGCTGACGGCCGGGTGCTCGACCGAGTTCCCAGTGCCGCCGGCGAAGTCGCGGCGGCTGCCACAAGCGGCTGCGCGGCACCGAACTGAGGAGAACGAGAATGTCGTCCCCGGAACAGTGGACGCATCCCGAACCGGGTGCCGGGCCCGCCGCGACCGCGGCGGAACCAACACCGGAGCAGGTGATCGCGGGTTTGCGCGCAACGACCGAAGGTGGGTCCGAACTCACCCAGCTGCTGACGCCCGAAGGCGAACGCGTGCCCTCGGCGCAGTTCGATCCCTACGTCTCCGACGTCGACGACGAAGCGCTGCGGAACCTCTACCGCGACATGGTGCTGGTCCGGCGGGCCGACCGCGAGTCCAACGCCATGCAGCGCCAGGGCCAGCTCGGCATCTGGGTGCCGCTGCTCGGCCAGGAGGCCGCCCAGATCGGCTCCGGCCGCGCGCTCCGCCCGTCCGACATGGCCTTCCCGAGCTACCGCGAGCACGGCGTGGCGTGGACCCGCGGGGTCGACTTCCGCGAGCTGATCGGCATCTTCCGCTGCTCCGACCACGGTGGCTGGGACTTCAAGCACCACGGCTTCCACCCGTACACGATCGTCATCGGCAACCAGGTGCTCAACGCCACCGGGTACGCGATGGGCCAGAAGTTCGAAGGCAAGGTCGGTGACGACAACGGCGAAGCCACCATCGTCTACTTCGGCGACGGCGCCACCAGCCAGGGCGACGTGCACGAGGGCTTCGTCTGGTCCGCGGTCTACGACGCGCCCGTGGTGTTCTTCTGCCAGAACAACCAGTGGGCCATCTCCGAGCCCACCGAGCGCCAGTCGCGCCTGCCGCTGTACCAGCGCGCCCGCGGTTACGGCTTCCCCGGCATCCGCGTCGACGGCAACGACGTGCTCGCCTGCCTCGCGGTCACCCGCTGGGCGCTGGACGAGTGCCGCCACGGCAACGGCCCGGTGCTGATCGAGGCGTTCACCTACCGGATGGACGCGCACACCACCACCGACGACCCCACCCGCTACCGGCTCTCCGACGAGCTGGAGGAGTGGAAGCTCAAGGACCCGATCGAGCGGGTGCGCGCGCACCTGGCCCGCGGTGGCGGCGCCGACCAGGAGTTCTTCGACAAGATCGACGCCGAGGCCGACAGCTTCGCCGCCGAACTGCGTGACTTCGTGTTCAACATGCCCGATCCGCCGCCCGAGCGGATCTTCGAGAACGTCTACGCCGAGCCGTCGCCGGTCCTGGAGGCCCAGCGGCGCGAGTACCTGTCCTACCTCGAGGGTTTCGCGGGGAGTGAGCACTGATGGCCGCACCCGTGAAGGCGAAGGCGGACGGGGCCGCGGGCGCCGTGCAGAACCTGACCATCGGCAAGGCGATCAACCTCGCCCTGCGCTCGGCCATGGAGGCCGACGACAAGGTGATCGTGCTCGGGGAGGACGTCGGCAAGCTCGGCGGTGTCTTCCGGATCACCGACGGCCTGCAGAAGGACTTCGGCGAGCAGCGCGTGCTGGACACGCCGCTGGCCGAGTCCGGCATCATCGGCACCGCGGTCGGCCTGGCCGTGCGCGGGTTCCGGCCGGTGTGCGAGATCCAGTTCGAGGGCTTCATCTTCCCCGGCTTCGACCAGATCGTCAGCCAGGTGGCGAAGCTGCACTACCGCACCCAGGGCCGGGTCAAGGTGCCGATGGTGATCCGCGTGCCGTTCGGCGGCGGGATCGGCGCGGTCGAGCACCACTCGGAGTCCCCGGAGTCCCTGTTCGCGCACGTCGCGGGCCTCAAGGTGGTCTCGTGCTCGAACGCGGCCGACGCGTACTGGATGACGCGGCAGGCCATCGAGTGCGACGACCCGGTGCTGCTGTTCGAGCCCAAGCGGCTCTACCACTCGGGCAACCTGCGGGCCGAGGTCGACACCACGGCCACGCCGGACCCGCTGTTCGCTTCGCGCGTGGTGCGTCCCGGTGACGCGGCCACCCTGGTCGCCTACGGGCCGTCGGTGAAGGTCTGCCTGGACGCGGCCACCGCCGCGCAGGAGGAGGGGACCTCGCTGGAGGTCATCGACCTGCGCACGCTCTCCCCGCTGGACCTGGACCCGGTGTTCGAGTCCGTCCGGCGGACCGGCCGGCTGATCGCGGTCAGCGAGGCGCCTTCGGAGTCGTCGCTGACCTCGGAGATCGCCATGCGGGTGCAGCAGGAGTGCTTCTACTCGCTGGAGGCACCGGTCCTGCGGGTCACCGGGTTCGACACCCCGTACCCGCCGGCGAAGCTCGAGGAGGACTACCTCCCCGACCTCGACCGGGTGCTGCACACCGTCGACCGCTCGCTGGCCTGGTAGGGGGATTCGCGAACATGCCGCAGTACAAGCAGTTTCCCCTGGCCGACACGGCGGAGGGGCTGACCGAGGCCGACATCCTCAACTGGCACGTCAAGCCGGGTGACGAGGTGAAGGTCAACCAGATCGTGGTGGAGATCGAGACCGCCAAGGCGGCCGTCGAACTGCCCATCCCGTGGGCCGGGGTGATCACCGAGCTGCACGTGGAGCCGGGGCAGACGGTCGAGGTCGGCACGCCGATCCTGACCATCGACACCGATCCGGGTGGGGCACCGGCGGAAGCGCCCTCCCCGAACGGCGCTTCCGCACCGGCTCCCGCTCCGGCTCCGGCCGAGGAGGAGATGAAGCCGCTGGTCGGCTACGGCTCGAAGGCGGTCACCGCGAAGCGGCGGGCACGCAAGGAGGCCCCGGTCACGCCTTCGCGGGCGCCCGAACCGGTGGCCGCGGTCGAAGCCCCGGCGCCGGCCAAGGGCGGTTACGTGCCGCTGGCGAAGCCGCCGGTGCGCAAACTGGCCAAGGACCTCGGCGTCGACCTGCACTCGCTGGCCGCCGACGGCCGGGTGATCACCCGGGAGGACGTGCAGCGCGCGGCTGCTCCGGCCGCCGCCCCGGTATCCACTCCGGTATCCACTCCGGACAGCTCCGGCGAGCGCCGGGTGCCGATCAAGGGTGTGCGCAAGGCGACCGCCAAGGCGATGGTGGAGAGCGCGTACACCGCACCGCACGTGACGGAGTTCCTGACCGTCGACGTGACGCCGATGATGGAGCTGCGGGAGAAGCTGAAGAAGAGCCCGGCGTTCGCCGGGATCAAGCTGACCCCGCTGGCCTTCGCGGCGAAGGCGATGTGCCTGGCGGTGAAGCGGACCCCGGACGTGAACGCGACCTGGGACGAGGAAAACCAGGAGATCGTCTACAAGAGCTACGTGCACCTGGGCATCGCCGCGGCCACGCCGCGGGGGCTGATCGTGCCGAAGATCCGCAACGCCGAGCAGCTGTCGCTGCCGGAGCTGGCCAAGGCGCTGGGTGAGCTGACCGACGTGGCGCGCGAGGGCAAGACGGCCCCCGGCGACATGATCAACGGCAGCATCACCATCACCAACGTCGGCGTGTTCGGCGTGGACACCGGCACCCCGATCATCACCCCCGGCGAGTCGGCGATCCTGGCCTTCGGCGCCATCCGCGACACCCCGTGGGTGGTCGACGGGGAGATCAAGGTGCGGAAGGTGCTGCAGCTCGCCCTGAGCTTCGACCACCGCGTGGTCGACGGGCAACAGGGCTCCCAGTTCCTCGCGGACGTGGGCACCCTGCTGGCCGACCCGGCGAGCGCCTTCGTCTTCTGAGGCGTTGCCGTGAGTGGGGAGCACCCACTCACGGCACCAACCGCAGCCGGGGCACCCAACAAGCGCAGCCGCCCGAACCCCACCCCGCCCCGGTCCACCGCCAGAAACACGGCGAAGGCCGCGATGTCAAGGCGTCTCTTCCCGCCTTGCATCGCGGCCTTCGCCGTAGTCACACGGAAAAACCGGGGCGGCTCGCGCGGCAACATATTCGCTTGACGGAGTGAGCGCTCACTCCGCACACTGGCAGGCATGAACCCACCTCCTGCCAAACGACGCGCCCCCGCCATGAGCACCGAGCAGCGGCGCGAGATGATCGTCCGGGCCGTGCTGCCGTTGGTGGCCGAGCACGGCGCCGCGATCACCACCAGTCAGATCGCCCGGGCCGCGGGCATCGGCGAGGGCACCATCTTCCGGGCCTTCAAGGACAAGGACGAGCTGCTCGACGCCTGCATCGCCGAGGCGGTGCGGCCCGACACCGCGTTGCAGGCCATCGCCGAGATCCCGCTGGACCAGCCCCTGCGCGAGCGGCTGCTGGAAGCCGCGGCGACGTTGTCCGCGCACCTCGGGCGCATGGGTGCGGTGGTCGGCGCCATGTTCACCGCCGGCCGTCCGATGAAGCGCCCCGAGCCCGGCAACGAGCAGCAGCGCAACGCCCGGCGCGATTCCTTCCTCACCACGCGCAACGCCATCGCCGAACTCTTCGAGCCCGAGCGCGACAAGCTGCGGCTGCCGCCCGAGAAGCTCGCGGCGTTGTTCTCCTCCCTGCTGCTCAGCCAGCACCGCGACGCCGACCACGCGACAACGGTGGAGGAGATCGTGGACGTCTTCCTCCACGGAGCCTGCCAGTGACCGATTTCCGCGCTGGGGGACCGCCCGGCCTGCGCCGCCTGATGCGCCGCGCGGGCAAGGCGACCGAAAGCGGGCTCACCGGCCCGATCAGCATTCCCGATCCCCGCCCCGCCCCGGACGAACCGGCGGACCTCGCCGCCCGCTTCAAGCGCGTGCGCGAGGCGGTCGGCGGCACGGTCCGCGGCCTGCCCAGGGTCGCCCGGCTGACCTGGGGCGCCGGCCGCCTGCTGACCATCGGCATCGCGCTGCTCACCCTGGTCGCCGGGCTGACGCCGACGCTCACCGCCTACGCCGCCAAGCTGCTGATGGACGCCGTGGTCGCGGCCATCTCCGGGCACGGCACCACCACCGCGATCGTCTGGCTGGCCGTGTTCCAGTTCGGCGTCTTCACCCTGACCGCGATCACCACCGCGCTGACGAACATCTGCCAGCAGCTGCTCACCGAACGCATGGTGCTGACCATCCGCCACCAGGTGATGGCCCACGCCAGCCGCCTGCACCTGGCCTTCTTCGAGGGCTCGGAGTCCTACGACCTGCTGCGCCAGGCCGACCGGGAGGCACCGCAGCGCCCGGTGTCCATGCTGACCTCCGGCCTCGGGCTGATCCGCACCTCGATCACCTTCGGCAGCATGATCACCCTGCTGGTCACGGTGAGCCCGCTGCTCGCCCTGGTCGCGCTGGTGGCGCCGATCCCGGCGTTCATCGCGCAGTCGAAGTACGGCGCCCGCGCGTTCACGCTGACCCTGATGCTCTCGCCGTTCCGGCGGCGCATGGAGTACCTGTCCATGCTGGTCACCACGGACAACCACGCCAAGGAGACCAAGCTGTTCGGCCTCGGCCCGTACCTGGTCGACCGGTTCCACCGGATCAGCACGGCCGCCTACGGCAAGCAGCGCAGGCTGATCCGCAACCGGAACCTGGCCGGGGCGTCGTGGAGCCTGCTGTCCACCCTCGCCGGGTCCGCGATCGCGCTGTACATCGCGCTCGAAGCGGTGGCGGGACGGCTGACGCTCGGCGACCTCGCGCTGTACACCGCCGCCGCGACCGCCGTGCAGTCCTCGGTGCAGGGGCTGTTCAGCGCCTTCACCGGCATGTACGAGAACAACCTCTACCTGGACACGCTGTACAAGTTCCTGGCCACCGAGCCGGAGATCGTGGCGCCGCCGAACCCGAAGCCGCTGCCGGAGCCGGTGCGCGGGCGGGTCACCTTCGAGCGGGTCAGCTTCCGCTACCCGGGTGCCGACGAACCCGCGCTCGACGACGTCAGCTTCACCATCGAACCGGCCACCACGGTCGCCGTGGTCGGGCGGAACGGGGCCGGGAAGTCGACCCTGCTGAAGCTGCTGTGCCGGTTGTACGACCCGACCGGCGGGCGCATCCTGCTCGACGGCGTGGACATCCGGGAGTTCGACCCGGACGAGCTGCGGCGGCGGATGAGCGCGATGTTCCAGGACCACGTCAGCTACCACGCCACGGCGGCGGAGAACATCGGTCTCGGCGACATCGACAACGTGACCGACCGCCCGCGCATCGAGGAGTCCGCCCGCCGCGCCGGGGTGGCCGACCGGATCGAACGGCTGCCGAAGACCTACGACAGCCCGCTGGGCCGGTGGTTCGACCAGGGCATCAGCCTGTCCGGCGGTGAGTGGCAGAAGCTGGCGCTGGCCAGGGCGTTCCAGCGGGACGCCCCGATCCTCCTGCTCGACGAACCGACGTCGGCACTGGACGCCGAAGCCGAGCACGAGTTGTTCGCCCGGTTGCGGGAGCTGGCGCACGGCCGCACCACGCTCTACATCTCGCACCGGTTCTCCACGGTCCGGCGGGCGGAGAAGATCCTGTTGCTGGAGAGGGGGAAGCTGGCCGAATTCGGCACGCACGAGGAGCTGATGGCCCTGGACGGCGGTTACGCGGAGCTGTTCACCCTGCAGGCCGCCGCCTACCTGGACACCTGACCCACCAGCGCCGCCGCGCCAGGCCCCGACCGGGCAGGTCGGCCGGTTCCCCACGACCGGTCACCCCGGCGGGAGCAAAACGGGCCGCTGGGTCGTTGAACCGGACATGGCTGTGGTTTTCCTGCTCTACGTGGTAGCCGAGGTGGCGGCCGTCTGGGCGGTCAGCTCGGCCATCGGCTTTTTCGGCACGATCGGCCTGCTGCTGGCGGGCGCGTTCCTCGGCTCGTGGCTGGCTCGCCGCGAGGGGGGCAAGGCGGCGCGCGCGTTCGTGGAGACGGCGCGGTCGGGGCGGTCGGCGCACAACGAGGTGACCGACGGCATGCTGATCGGGCTCGGTGGCCTGCTGATCATGCTGCCGGGCTTCGTCAGCGACGTGGCCGGGCTGCTGATGATCCTGCCGCCGACGCGCGGGGTGTTCCGGCGCGCCTGGCTGCGGCGGATCGAGAAGCGCTCGGTGCACCCGCGCTCGCCGTTCCGGGGCGGGGTGATCGTGGTGGACAGCGAGGTGGTCGACCCCGACGAGCCGTCCCGGCCCGGGAAGCACCCGGTTATCGAGGGGTAGCCTTCGGGATGTCGAAGTAGCTGCTGAACCGGACGGCCAGCGCGTAGTCGCCCTTGACCTTCACCCGGCCGGTGACGAACATGGCCGCGGCCGCGGTCACCCCGGTGGCCATCCGGATGAAGTCGGCGGCGGAGGCGGTGACCGTGGCGTCCGGGGAGCGGCCGAGGTCGCTGCTGGAAACGCAGACCCCGTCCTCGACCACGGTCTGGTAGCGGTCGAACGGGGGCTCGCCGTCGCCCCGGTGGAAACGCCAGCCGATCACGAATTCCGCGTTTTCCGCCTTTTCCGGGATCAGGTGGTCGGACATCCTGCGGAATATCTCGTCGAGAAAGACCAGGCGCAACTCGTCGTGTGCGGCCAGCTCGTTGATCTGCTCTTTCGAAGCGCTGCCGACCACGTCGACGAGCAATTGCGTGGACAACGAGGACAGTTCGATCCCGGCGCCCACCGACCCGAGCATGTGCAGGGTTTCCAGCACCTGCACGAACTGCGCCGGGCTCAGCCTGCGGAATTCCAGTTCGCCGGCGAACGCGTCCAGCACCGATTCCGCGTGCGGGCGCGGCGCGGGCAGCCGGCTGCGGCGCAACAATGTGCCGCGCCAGCGCTCGCGCCAGGTGACCGGGTTCGAAGACACGGGGAACGAGTGTAGGTCGCCGTTCAGGGCTTGGGAAGATCGAAGAAACCGATCAGCCCGGCCGCGAATGCGAGATCGCCTTTTACCTTGATGCGGCCGGTGACGAACATGACCGCCGGGGTGGCCTGGTGGGTGATGAGCTTGAAGAAGTCCACCGGCGAGAGGGTGATGGTCACCCGCGGTTTCTCGGTCGGCACCCGGCTGACCGCGCAGGCGCCGTCCCGGATGATCGTTTCGAAGCGGTCGTGGCCATCGGCGTCGGCTCCGCCGGTCAGCCGCCAGCGGACCACCGCGTCCAGTCCGGCCGCCCGATCGGGACGCAGGTGCGCGCTCATCCGGCGGAAGATCTCGCCGAGCACCTTCTCCCGCAGCGCCCGGTCGCCGACGACGGTGTCCAGCTGCGCGTTCGACGCCCCGGCGATGATCCGCGCGAACTGCGCCGGCTCCACCTGCCGCAGGTCGGCCGTTCGCAGTGCCTCGAGCAGCGCCGGGCCGTCGAGCAGCTCGATGTCCTCCACGCCGGCCTCCCGTCCACTTACCGAACAGTAGCCTACTCATCAGTAGGTAACTCGGCAAGCCGATGCCGCCGTGCCGTGACACCGCCGGTCGCGAGCCCGGTAGCGTTCACCGGACGAGGGAGGTAGAGGTGTCCGAGGAAGTGCAGAATCCACCCGAGCGCGCCAAGCGGCTGCCGCGGGCCGTCCGGGAGCGGCAGATCCTGGACGCCGCCGTGCAGGTGTTCGCCCAGTACGGCTACCACTCGGCGTCGATGGACGAGATCTCCGAGGTGGCAGGCGTCTCCAAGCCGATGATCTACACCTACCTCGGCTCCAAGGAGGACCTGTTCGCCCAGTGCATCCGCCGCGAGGCCACCCGGCTGCTGGAGGCCATCCAGGCCGGGGTCCAGCCGGACCTGCCGCCGGACATGCAGCTCTGGCACGGCCTGCGCTCGTTCTACCGGTTCGTCGCCGAGTACCGCGAGTCGTGGACCGTGCTGCACCGACAGGCGCTGGTGGTCGGCGGCCCGTTCGCCGCCGAGATCACCGACATGCGCAAGCGCGCGATCGAGCTGGTGGCCGCGCTGGTGGTTTCGGCGGGCACCCGCAAGGGCCTCGCCGAGCAGGCCGAGTTCTCCGGTGAGGGCCTGTCCGCGGCACTGGTCGGGGCCGCGGAATCGCTGGCCGACTGGGCGCTCGACCACCCCAACATCTCCGACGGCGTGCTCGCCTCCTGGCTGATGAACCTGGTCTGGCTCGGGTTCAACGACCTGGTCGAAGGTGCCGTCTGGAAGCCGGCCGAGCCCTAGCCCGCCCGTCGCCCGCCACCGCCCTCAACGGAGCGCTTCGCGCCGCCCTGAACCGCAGCGATCGAACCCGCCAGGTGCGGTTTCGGCTTCTTCGCGCCCCACAGCTCGAACGCCCAGCCGTCGCCGGTCGCCCAGCTGGTGAAGGCGACCTCGCCGGGCAGCAGCACCGGCAGCTTGAACTTCACGTCCACGGTGAACGCCCCGGGCAGCCTGCCCTCGAACGCGGCCATGCTGCGCGCCTTGGTCCACATGCCGTGTGCGATCGCGGCCGGGAAGCCGAACGCCTTCGCGGTCAGCGGGTGCAGGTGGATCGGGTTGCGGTCCCCGGACACCTCGGCGTACCGGCGGCCGATGTCACCGGGCACCCGCCAGATCGCGTTCGGCGACGGCGGCGCCAGCCGCTCGCCCGGCCCCTTGCCGCCCGAACCACCACCGCGGCGCAGGTAGGTGCTCACGTCCGTCCACACGGGAGCGTCCTCACCGTCCGGGACCAGCTCGCTGAGCACGTCGAACTGCTGCCCCTTCTCGTGCGGGCGCAGGTTCTCCGCCCGCACGCGCACGGTGGACCGCTCACCGAGCAGCACCGGGCGGCGCTGGGTGATCCGGTTCGCCACGTGCACCATGCCGAGCAGCGGGAACGGGAAGTCCGGCTCGGTCATCAGCGCCATCTGCAGGCCGAAGGCGAGGACGTGCGGATAGGTGGCGGGCAGTTCGTCGCCGAAGCGGAACCCGCAGACCCGGTTGTACGCGGCCAGGTGCGCCGGATCGACGGTGACGCCGGTGCGCACGAACTCGGTGTCCGGCAACTGCCCGCCGGACGGCCCCTGGCGCAGGCCGCCGAGCAGGGCCTTCGGGTACAGCGCGCCGAGGCTGGGGGCCGCGCTCAGTTCCTTGGTGGTGGTCATCTCACGCTCCCAGGAAGGCCTGGCCGCACACGCGCACCACGTTGCCGTTGACCGCGGCCGAAGCCGGGTTGGCGTACCAGGCGATGGTTTCCGCGACGTCCACCGGCAGCCCGCCCTGCGCCAGGCTGGACAGCCGCCGCCCGACCTCGCGGATCACCACCGGCACCGCCGCGGTCATCTGGGTTTCGATGAAGCCGGGGGCGACCGCGTTGATCGTGCCGTTCCTGGCCGCCAGCTCCGGCGCGCCCACGTCGACCATGCCGATCACGCCCGCCTTGCTGGTGGCGTAGTTGGTCTGGCCGAGGTTGCCCGCGATGCCGGCGATCGAGGAGACGCCGATGATGCGGCCGTTGTCGTTGAGCACCCCGTCGGCGAGCAGCTTGTCGTTGACCGCGAGCTGCGCGGCGAGGTTCACCGAGAGCACCGCGTCCCAGTGGCCCTCGGTCAGGTTGCCGAGGGTCTTGTCGCGGGTGATGCCGGCGTTGTGCACGACCACGTCGACCCCGCCGTGCCGCTGGGTGAGGTAGTCGGCGAGCTGCTGGGGCGCGTCGGCGGCGGTGACGTCCAGTTGCAGCGAGGCCCCGCCGATCTCGTTGGCCACCTTGGACAGGTCCGCGCCCTGCGCCGGGATGTCGAGCGCGACCACGTGGGCGCCGTCGCGGGCGAGCACCTCGGCGATCGCCGCGCCGATGCCCCGGGAGGCACCGGTGACCAGCGCGACCTTGCCGTCCAGCGGCTTCGCCCAGTTCTCCGGGGCCGGCGCGGTCTTGCCGTGGGTGCCGACGCGGATCACCTGGCCGTCGACGAAGGCGGACTTGGCCGACAGCAGGAACCGCAGCGTCGACTCGGTGGCTTCCTCGGCGCCTTCGGCCACGTAGACCAGCTGGGCGGTGGCACCGCGCTTGAGCTCCTTGCCGACCGAGCGGACGAACCCTTCGAGCGCGCGCTGCGCGATCCGCTCGCGGCCCTCAACCACCTCCGGCGGCGTGCCGAGCACCACCACCCGGCCCGAGGGCACCAGCTGCCGGATCACCGGCTGGAAGAACTTGTACACCTCACGCAGGCGGCCGGGTTCGGTGATGCCGGTGGCGTCGAAGACCAGCGCGCCGTGCCTGCCGCCTGCCGGGGTGGTGAGCACCTCGACACCGGCGTCGGCGAGCTGGGTGGCCAGCGCCTTCTCCAGCCGTCCGCCGGGAGCCGCGCCGAGCAGCGCCGGGCCGTCGAGCGGGGCCTGACCCGCGGTGTAGCGGCGCAGCGGGTACGGGTTCGGCAACCCCAGCCGCGGCACCAGGAACCGCCCGAGCCGGCCTTTCGCGAACTGCTGGTACCTGTCGGCCATGACCATCCCTTCCCTGCGTCCGGTGTCACCGTGCAGCCTAACCTACTAGCGAGTAGGTTACACTCGGAGTACCTCACAACTTCGCCTCGGAGGAAAGATGGCCACGAAGAAGGCACCGCCGGTCCGCAGGGTCGCCATCGTGGGCGGCAACCGGATCCCGTTCGCGCGGTCGAACGGCCCGTACGCGCAGGCCTCGAACCAGGACATGCTGACCGCGGCGCTGGACGGCCTGGTCAGCCGTTTCTCCCTGCAGGGCGAACGGATCGGCGAGGTGGCCGCCGGTGCGGTGCTCAAGCACGCCCGCGACTTCAACCTGGCCCGTGAGTGCGTGCTCGGCAGCAAGCTTTCGCCGGAGACGCCCGCCGCCGACCTGCAGATGGCCTGCGGCACCGGTTTGCAGGCGATCGTCACCGTGGCGAACAAGATCGCGCTCGGGCAGATCGACTCGGCCATCGCCGGTGGCGTGGACACCACCAGCGACGCGCCGCTCGCGGTGAACGACGACCTCCGGCAGATCCTGGTCCAGCTGAACGCGGCGAAGACGGTCGGCGAGCGGCTGAAGCTGGCGGCGAAGATCCGGCCGGGGCACATCGTGCCGGAGATCCCGCGCAACGCCGAGCCGCGCACCGGGCTGTCGATGGGTGAGCACGCCGCGCTGACCGCGAAGGTGTGGGAGGTTTCGCGCGCCGAGCAGGACGAACTGGCGGCCGCGAGCCACCGGAACCTGGCCGCCGCCTACGACCGCGGGTTCTTCGACGACCTGCTCACGCCGTTCCTGAAGCTGTCGCGGGACCAGAACCTGCGGCCGGATTCGAGCGTGGAGAAGCTGTCGAAGCTGAAGCCGACGTTCGGTGGTCCCCAGGGCACGATGACCGCGGGCAACTCGACGCCGCTCACCGACGGCGCGTCGACCGTGCTGCTGGCGAGCGAGGCGTGGGCGAAGGCGCGGAAGCTGCCCGTGCTGGCGTACCTGACCTTCTCGCAGACGGCGGCCGTCGACTACGTGCACGGGGACGAAGGGCTGCTGATGGCGCCCGCGTACGCGGTGCCGCGGATGCTGGAGCGGGCGGGCCTGACCCTGCAGGACTTCGACTTCTACGAAATCCACGAGGCGTTCGCGTCGCAGGTGCTGGCGACGCTGAAGGCATGGGAGGACGACGCCTTCGCCAAGGAGAAGCTCGGCCTGGACGCGCCGCTGGGCTCGATCGACCGGTCGAAGCTGAACGTGAACGGCTCCTCGCTCGCCGCCGGGCACCCGTTCGCCGCGACCGGCGGCCGGATCGTGGCCACGCTGGCGAAACTGCTGCACGAGAAGGGCTCCGGGCGGGGCCTGATCTCGGTGTGCGCGGCCGGTGGCCAGGGCATCACCGCGATCCTGGAGAAGTAGCGAGAAGGGGGCATCCCGGTGCGGGATGCCCCCTTTCGCGTCAGCTGGTGAGCTGCTTGGCGCGCTTGCGGGCCTTGCGCGTCTGCTTCTCGGCGTTCTTCTGCCAGCTCTGGGCCTGCTTGCCCGCCGACCGCTGGAGGGACTGGGCCTGCCTGCTCGCCACCTTCGCCGCCTTCTTGGCGCGCCAGCCCAGCGAGGGCTTGCCGTGCGTGTCGGCGGCGGCGAGCATCAGCCCACCGGCCAGACCGGCGTTCTTCAGGAAGTGGATCAGGTGCTGCTGCTTCGCCTGCTCGTCCTTCTCCGCCCAGAACGGGTGGCCGGCCACGGTGGTCGGCACCAGGCTGCCGAGCAGCACCAGCGAGGACAGCCGCGGGGCCTTGCCGAGGGCGAACAGCGTGCCTGCGGCGAGCTTCAGCCCGGCGTCCACCCGGACCAGGGTCACCGGATCGGTTGGCACCTGGGCGGGCAGCTTGTCGGCGTACCTGCCGACCGTGCTGTCCAGCAGCGGCTTGGCGGCTTCGGCGTGGCCCTCCGCCTGCCGCAGCGCGTTGATGCCGCCGCTGATGAAGATCGACGCGAGCAGGGGGCGGGCCAATCGGCGCAGAATCACGGGGTCACCTCTCCGACAGCAATTCAAGCTTGCTTCGAACGTACCCACATCCGCGGGATCTCACCCCTTATGAGCCTTTCTAGTGTCAGCGCTAGAAAGGCTCATACGCCGTTATCGACCGGCATAGGCCCGCGGCAGCTCGAACCCGCGTTCGGCGGCGACCTCCCGCAGCCGGTTCGGGTAGTCGGTGATGATGCCGTCCACGCCGTCGTCGATCAGCTTGTGCATGGTCGCCTTGTCGTTGACCGTCCACGGCACCACCTTCAGCCCCGCCCGGTGTGCCTCGTCGACCAGCGCCTTCGTGGTGAACGGCAGGTAGTTCGGGTCACCGACCGCGCCGCCCTGCGGATTGCCGTGCACCGGCGAGAGCGCGCTCGCCCCGAACGACTTCACCGCGCGCACCGGGCTGCCGCCGAAGTCGTCGATGTCCAGCCCGCCCAGCCACGGCGACTTGCCCGGCTGACCGGCCTGCAGGAACTCCGGCTGGGTCAGCGCGACCGTCTTCAGCCACGGCGCGGTCCGGCGCATCAGCATCAACGCACCCCAGTCGAAGCTCTGCACGGTGGTGCGGTGCGCGAAGCCGGAGAAGGTGATCTCGCGGGCCGCCCGCTGGACGAACTGCTCACGCGGGGCCGTCTCGTGCGGTGCGGCCGCCTCGACCTTGGTCTCCACGTTGAACCGGATGCCCCAGGCGTGGTGCTCGCGCGCCAGGTCGAACACCTCACGCAGGGTCGGCATCTTCGCCCCGGGGGAAAGCTGCTGGCCGGGGTGGTTGGGCAGCTTCTGCGAGCCGCAGTCCAGCGTGCGGACCTGCGCGAAGGTGAGGTCCTTGACGTATTTGCCCGCGTACGGGAACGCCGGGTCGCCGGGGAAGGCGGGCTGGGTGTCGGCGCACTTCGCCGGGTTCGTCTTCCGGTCGTGGGTGACCACGTCCCGGCCGTCCTTGGTGATCTGGATGTCCAGTTCCAGCGTGGTGACGCCGAGTTCGAGCGCGGTGGAGAAGGCGGCGAGCGTGCCTTCCACGGTGAGCCCGAGCCCGCCGCGGTGCGCCTGGATGTCGAACTCCTTGCGGGGGGACGCCTGCGCGGCGGAGGTGCCGAGCACGGTCGCGGCCACCGCCACGACCAGCGCTTTGGGGAGGGTTCTCATGGCAGGCGACTCAACCAGGCCCAGGCGACGTCCAGGTGAACCCTGGGAGGATCACCGCCATGACCGACTTCACCGTCCGGCGACCCGAGGCGCACGAACTGCGGCCCGCACTGGAAACGGTGGCCCGAGCCCTGCACTTCCCGCCGCTGACCGACGAGCAGTGGGCGATCGCCGAGCGCGTGTTCACCGCCGACCGGACGTTCACCGCCTTCGACGAGGGCCTGCCGATCGGGCTGACCACCTCCACCGCCGTCGACCTGGCGGTGCCCGGCGGCCGGGTGCCCGCGGCCGCGGTGGCGTGGGTCGGCGTGCGGGCGGACCGCACCCGGCGCGGGGTGAGCACCGCGTTGCTGACCGGCCAGTTGCGCGACTGCCGTGACCGCGGTGAACCGGCGGCGGTGCTGCACGCCAGCGAGGCCACCATCTACGGCCGCTTCGGTTACGGCGTCTCGTGCCAGGTCAAGCAGGTCGTGGTCGAGCGCGCGAGCGCGCGGCTCCGCTCGGACGCGCCGGTGACCGGTTCGGTGCGGCTGCTCTCCGCCGCCGACGCGCGGACCGTGCCCCGCGAGGTGTACTCGCGGATCGCCCCGCACCGGCCGGGCATGCTCACGCGGGACGAACGGTGGTGGCCGTGGGGGCACGACCGCGTCCTCGACCGCGACGGTTACCTGGTCGCCGTGCACCGCGACCGGCACGGCGCCGACGACGGGTTCGCCACCTACCGCACGGTGCCGCTCGGCACCTTCGACCAGCCCGCCGCGGGCACCGCCGTGGAGGTGCGCGACCTGCACGCCGCCGCTCCGGGGGCGATCGCCGGGCTGTGGCGGTACCTGCTGTCGATCGATCTGGTGACCAGGATCCGCTTCACGTCGAGGCCGATCGACGAGCCCGTCGAGCTGATGCTGGAGAATCCCCGTGCGGCCCAGGTCAGGGCGGTGCAGGACCACCTCTGGCTGCGGCTGACCGACGTGGCGCAAGCGCTTGCGTCCAGGAGTTGCGGTGTGGCCGAGCCGGTGGTGCTGCACGTGCGTGACCTCCGGCTGCCGGAGAACACCGGTGGCTACCGGATCGGCCAGGACGGGGTGGAGCGCACGGACGCCGAAGCCGACCTCAGCCTGGACGTGGACACCCTGGCCATGCTCTACCTCGGCGGGTGGTCGCCGAGCGCACTGGCCGGGATCGGGCGCATCGACGTTCGTCGGCCGGAGGCACTGGCCAGGGCGGATGCGCTGTTCCACAGTCCCGTCACGCCGTGGTGCGGAACGGATTTCTGAATTCCGGGTTGACCTTGACGCAGCGTCAACTTCTACCGTGGATTCCGCGAGGTTGAACTGAGGTTGAACGATGGAATGGTCGATTCAGGACATCGCGCGGACGGCGGGCACCACCAGCCGCACCCTGCGCCACTACGGGCAGGTCGGGCTGCTGGAGCCGACCCGGGTGGGGCGCAACGGTTACCGCTACTACGACGAACGCGCCCTGGTGCGCCTGCAGCGGATCCTGCTGCTGCGCGAACTGGGGCTCGGGCTGCCCGCCATCGCCGAGGTGCTGGCCGGGCAGCAGGACACCGCCGCTGCCCTGCGCACCCACCTCGCCCTGCTCGAACAGGAGCGGGACCGGCTCGGACGGCAGATCGAGTCGGTGCGCACGACCCTGCGGAAAACGGAAGGAGGTGAGCAACTGATGGCAGAAGAGGTCTTCGACGGGTTCGACCACACCCGGTACCAGGACGAGGTCGTCGAACGCTGGGGCAAGGACGCCTACGAGAAGGGCGACCGCTGGTGGCGTTCGCTGAGCGACGCCGAGAAGCGGGCGTTCCAGCAGGAGCAGGTCGACATCGCCCGCGACTTCGCCGACGCGATGCGGGCGGGTGAGCCGGCGGACGGCGAGGTCGCGCAGGCGATCACCCGGCGCCAGCACCACTGGCTGGCCGGGACCGGTGAGGTGAGCAAGTGCTACTTCATCGGCCTGGGCGAGCTGTACGTGTCGGACGAGCGGTTCACGGCGAACTACGACCGGCACGGCAAGGGCACCGCGGAGTACGTCCGCGACGCGATGAAGGTCTACGGCGAGCGCCACCTCGCCGACTAGGCCCGTGGCCAGGGCTGCAGACCTGGCCACGACACACCTCGGGGTTTCTGGCTCATTATCGGTGCGGCGCTAGAAAGCCCGATACCGTTCGAGAGTGGACCCCATCCGCAACCCGTTCGCCCCCGGCGCCGGCCAGCGCCCGCCCGAACTCGCCGGGAGGGAGCGCGAGCTGCACGCCTTCGAGGTGGTGCTGGAACGGGTCGCCCGCGGCCGCCCGGAACGCAGCCTGGTGCTGACCGGCCTGCGCGGGGTCGGGAAAACCGTGTTGCTCGGTGAACTGCGGTCGATGGCGATCAGGCACGGCTGGGGTGCGGGCAAGATCGAGGCGCGGCCGGACGCCGAGCTGCGGCGCCCGCTGTCCGCCGCCCTGCACCGCGCCATCCGTGACCTCGCGGTCCGCCACCGCGCCCCGGACCGCGTCGAATCGGTGCTGGGGGTGCTCAAGGCGTTCGCGTTGCGGGCCGCGAAACCGGACGCGAAGCTGCGTGACCGCTGGCAGCCGGGCATCGACGTGCCCGCCGCGCAGGGGCGCGCCGACTCCGGCGACATCGAGATCGACCTGGCCGAGTTGTTCACCGACGTGGCCGAGCTGGCCGCGGACGTCGGCACCGGGGTCGCGCTGCTGATCGACGAGATCCAGGACCTCGGGCCGGAGGACGTCTCGGCGTTGTGCGCGTCCTGCCACGAGCTGTCCCAGTCGGGGGCGCCGCTGGTGGTGGTCGGGGCCGGGTTGCCGCACGTGCCCGCGGTGCTGTCGGCGTCGAAGTCCTATTCGGAGCGCCTTTTCCGGTACGCCCGCATCGACCGGCTGGACCGCGAGGACGCCGACCGGGCGGTGCTGGCGCCGATCGACCGGGAGGACGCCGGGATCGAGCCGGAGGCGCTGGACGCGTTGTTCGACGCGTCCGGCGGTTATCCGTACTTCATCCAGGCGTACGCGAAGGCGGCCTGGGACGCCGCGCCGGACGACCCGATCACCGTCAAGGACGTGCAGGTCGCCGCGCCGGAGGCGGAGTCGGAGCTGGCGGTGGGCTTCTTCGGCTCGCGGTACGAGCGCGCCACCCCGGCCGAACGCGAGTACCTGCTGGCGATGGCCGAGCTGACGCAGGGGCGGGACGAGGCGGCGAGCACCTCGGACGTGGCCGTCTACCTGGGACGGAAGCCGTCGAGCCTGTCACCGGCGCGCGACAACCTGATGAAGAAGGGCCTGGTCTTCTCCGCCGAACGCGGCCGGATCGCCTTCACCGTGCCGCACTTCGGCCACTACCTGCTCAGCCGGATCGACGAGTAGCACCGGTCCCGGGCCGTCGGCCCGGTGGACTCCTCCCGACCGCGCCGGGGCGTAGCGGTCTCTTCGACTATCTAGCTTTTGAGCAATACACCACGATAGAGCTGAAGAGGGTTACCGGGCTCACCTGGTTCGTCGGGTCTACTCCTTGTTTGCCGATGATTCATCGGCTCGTGCGCCAGATCACCGGATAATCGTTGGCAATCTGCCGCGAGGTCGGGCATACTAGACCACGTAAGCCGAGAGATCCAGCGACACCCTTGAAGGGGATGCACACACCGATGAACAACATCGCCGCCAAGCTCCGTGCCCGCCGCGCCGAGGCTCGTACTCGCCGGGCGCTGAACCGGGCGATCGACACCGCGGCCACCGCGACTGTTCGTCAGGAGCTGATCGCGATCGCCCAGGCCCGTCAGCCCCACATGCGCTGACCCCTCGTGGACCGGGTGGAATTTCCCCCACACGAGTGACGTAGAACACAATACGAGCGGGGTGTAACGCCACCCGACCAGGCGTCGATACCCCTGATGACCCCGTGATGCTGGCGGACCCCCGACCTGGCAGCATCACGGGGTTTCCATGTTCAGGGGATGCCTGCGGCATCCCCTTTCCCGTGGCCGTGAGCTGCGGGTATGCCGGAGGGCCGAGCCCCCGGACCCCCGCGGTGCGAGGTCCTTGCACTGGCGGGCGCTGGTCTTGTTGGCGAGGAACCAACTCCTGCTGTCTCCACTGGGGGACCTCTTGTGGATTAATGGTTGACTTCGTCAGTGGTTTTTGTTGTGGTTGTCAGGTGAATCGGGTTGGGGAAGTTCGGGCGTTCAACCGGCTGTATACGCGGGTGATCGGGGTGCTGGACGAGGGGCCGGCCGACGCGGAGTATTCGCTGCCCGAGTCCAGGGTGTTGTTCGAGGTGGCCCGGCGGGAGTGGACCGAGGTGGGCGAGCTGCGTCGCGTGCTGGGGCTCGACGCGGGATATGCCAGTCGGCTGCTGGGCCGGTTGGCGGGGCGGGGGTTGCTGGTGCGCGAGCGGAGCGCGGAGGACGCGCGGCGCCAGATCGTGCGGCTGACCGACCGCGGGCGCGGCGTGTTCGCCGAGTTGGATCGCCGGAGTTCCGAGCAGATCCGGGGGTTGCTCGGGCGGTTCGGTGAGGACCGGCAGGTGGAGCTGCTGGAGGCGATGCGGACCATCTCGCGGATCGTGGGCGGGGAGCACGATCCGACGGTGGTGCTGCGGGCGCCGAGGGCGGGCGACCTGGGGTGGGTGGTGCAGCGCCACGGGGCGGTCTACGCCAGGGAGTACGGGTGGAACGACGGGTTCGAGGCGCTGGTCGCCCGGATCGTTTCGGACTACCTGACCGGGCGTGACCCGGCGCGCGAGGCGGTGTGGATCGCGGAACTGGACGGCGAGCGCGTCGGGTCGATCATGTGCGCCCGCGGGGCCGGCGAGCAGACGGCCAAGCTGCGGTTGCTGCTGGTGGAGCCGAGTGCGCGGGGGCACGGGGTCGGTGCGCGGCTGGTGCAGGAGTGCGTGTCCTTCGCGCGGTCGGTCGGGTACACCACGATGGAGTTGTGGACGGTGAGCCTGCTGTCGTCGGCCCGCCGGATCTACCAGGCCGCCGGGTTCGAACTGGTCGACGAGCAGCCGACCGCGGACTTCGGGCCGGTGGTGCTCGGGCAGACCTGGCGGTTGAAGCTGTAGGTGTCGATTCCGGCGGGGCTCGTTCGTCTTCGGGGCACCTGACGAACGAGGAGGGAACACATGCCCGACTACATCGGCCTGCTCCGCCGCGAGGAGAAGAGCGTCGAGGACCTCAGCCCCGGCGAAGCGCAGCGCGTGCTCGAGGAGTACCTGGCCTGGACCGACCGGGTGACGCGGGAGGGCCGCCTGCGGGCCAGTCACCCGCTGGCCAGAACCGGGCGCCTGCTCCGGCGCTCCGGTGACGCGCTGAGCACCACCGACGGTCCGCACACCGGCTCGGCGGAGGTCGTCGGCGGGTACATCACCATCACCGCCGACGACTACGACCAGGCGGCCGGCATCTTCGGCACCCACCCGCACCTGCGGTTCGGGCCGATCGAGCTGCGCAAGGTCGCCGACGAGAGCTGTTCGGAGGAATGAGCACCCCGGCCGGCGTGGTGGAGCACCTGTTCCGGCACAGCGCCGGGCAGCTCACCGCCACGCTGGCCAGGACGCTGGGTCCCGCCCACCTGGACCTCGCCGAGGAAGCCGTGGCCGACGCCATCGAGCGGGCGTTGCGCACCTGGCCGCACCACGGGGTGCCGGAGAACGCCCGCGGCTGGCTCTTCCGCGCCGCCCGCAACCGCGCGGTCGACCTGCTGCGCCGCGAGGATTCGCTGCGGGCCAAGCTCCCGTTGCTGCTCGACCGGCTCGGCGAACCCGCGGCGGCCGACGACGAGCTGACCATGATGGTGCTCTGCTGCCACCCCGAACTGCCGGTGCCCGCCCAGGTCGCGCTCACCCTCAAGACCGTCGGCGGGCTCGGCGTCGGGGAGATCGCCGCGGCGCTGCTGGACAAACCGGCCACCGTGGCGCAACGCCTGGTCCGGGCCAAGCGCTGGCTGGCTGGGAGCGACCAGCCGTTCGCCGTGCCCGCGGCGATCGAGTCCAGAGTGGACAGTGTGCTGGCGGTGCTCTACCTGTTGTTCACCGAGGGTTACCAGGCCAGCGGCGGGGAGTCGGCGATCCGGGGTGAGCTGTGCGGGGAGGCCGTCCGGCTGGCCGGGTTGCTGCTGGCCGACCGGCGCACCGACCTGCCGAGGGCGCGGGCGTTGCTGGCGTTGATGCTGTTGCAGGCCAGCCGGTTGCCCGCGCGCGTGGACGCCGACGGCGACCTGCTGCTGTGGCACGAGCAGGACCGCACGCGGTGGGACCACTCGATGATCGCCGAAGGCACGCGGCTGTTCGCGGCCGCCTGCACCGGACCCGAGCTGTCGGCGTACCACGTGGAGGCGGCGATCGCGTTGTGCCACACGACCCCGGACACCGACTGGCCCCGCGTCGTCGGCCTGTACGACCAGTTGCTGGCCCTGCGGCCGTCACCGGCGGGCAGGCTGAACCGGGCGATCGCGCTGGCGATGGCGGACGGCCCGGCGGCGGGCATCGCCGAACTGGAACGGCTGGAGCACGAACCGCGGCCGGCGGCGTACCCGCGGCTCCCGGCCGCGCTCGGTGCGCTGTGGTTGCTCGCGGGCGAACCGGCGCGGGCGGCCGGCTACTACCGGGCGGCGCTGGCGTTGCCGAACTCCGAACCGCAGCAACGGTTCCTGCGTCGCCGGTTGGCCACCTGCGAGTGCTGAGCCGGTGAACTCGCGGCAGCGTGGTGCTCGGCCGGGGTCGTGCGGGTGGAGCCCCCCACGACCCCGGCTCGCCCCTAGTGCACGCCGACCGCGCGCAGGTTCTTGTCGTCCTCGTCGACGTGGTAGTCGGCGTCGTTGGTCTGGTCGGTGCCGTTGGCCACCTTCAGCCGCCGGGCCACCGCGGTGACCAGGACCGCCACCACCAGGTTCGCCACCAGGGCGACGATGCCGACGTAGATCTGCACCTGGGAACCGGCGAACGGCTGCCAGCCGAAGAGGTCGATCTTGTCCAGCGCCAGCGCCGAACCGCCGAAGTGCGCCTTGCCGCTGGCCGGGTTGGGGATGTTGTAGAGCAGGAGCATGCCCCAGCCCATGCCGACCACCCAGCCGGCCACCAGCCCCCAGATGTGGAACCACCTGGTGTAGAGCGAAAGCGCCACCGACGGCAGCGTCTGCAGGATGATCACCCCGCCGATCAGCTGCAGGTCGATGGAGAACTGCGGGTCGATGAACAGGATGAACGCCACCGCGCCGAACTTCACGATCAGCGAGGCCAGCTTGGCCTGCTTGGCCTCCTGCTTCGGCGTGGCGTCCTTCTTGAGGAACTCCTTGTAGACGTTGCGCGTCCACAGGTTCGCCGCGGCGATGGACATGATCGCGGCGGGCACCAGCGCGCCGATGCCGATGGCGGCGAAGGCGATGCCGGTGAACCACGACGGGAACTGGTCGGCGAACAGCTGCGGGATGATCGTGTTGCCGTCCGGGCGCCCGGTGGCCTCGTTGGTGATCGCCTTCGTGCCCGCGGCGATGGCCACGAACCCGAGCAGCGCCAGCAGGCCGAGCAGCAGCGAGTAGGCGGGCAGCGCGGACATGTTGCGCTTGATCACGTTCCGCCCGCGTGAGGCCAGCACGCCGGTCACCGAGTGCGGGTACAGGAACAGCGCCAGCGCCGAGCCGAAGGCCAGCGTGGCGTACTGCAGCTGGTTGTTCGCGTTGAGGAAGATGCCGTCCGAAGCCGCCGGGCTGGCGTCGAACTTGGCGTCGGCCGCGCTGAAGATCGACTCCCAGCCGCCGAGCTTGCTCGGCAGGTAGACCACGGCGACCAGGATCACCACGTAGATCAGGATGTCCTTGACGAACGCGATCAGCGCCGGCGCCCGCAGCCCGGACTGGTAGGTGTAGACCGCCAGGATGATGAAGGCGATCAGCAGCGGCAGGTGACCGAGGAAACCGCTGGCGTTGAAGCCGAGCGTGCGCAGCACCGACTCCAGGCCGACCAGCTGCAGCGCGATGTAGGGCATCGTGGCGACGATGCCGGTGATCGCGACCAGCGTGGCCAGCAGCGGCGAACCGTAGCGGCCCTTCACGAAGTCGGCGGGCGTGACGTAGCCGTGCGAACGCGACACCGACCACAACCGCAGCAGCGGCAGGAAGACGATCGGATAGGCGACGATGGTGTACGGCAGCGCGTAGAACCCGACGGCACCGGCGCCGAACAGCAGCGCGGGCACGGCGACGAAGGTGTACGCGGTGTAGAGGTCACCGCCGATCAGGAACCAGGTGATCCACGAACCGAACTTGCGCCCGCCGAGGCCCCATTCGTCGAGGTGGTCGAGGGTGTCCCCGGCCTTCCACCGCGACGCGACGAAGCCGAGCACGGTGACCACCGCGAAGAGCAGGGTGAAGATGATCAGCTCCGGCCACTGGATCTCGCTCACCGGGCACTCCCCTCGTCCAGCTCGTCCACATCGGACTCGGGCAGGCTGGTCCGGCTGGTCGGCTTGTGCTTCGTCATCAGGTACACCACGGTGGTGCAGAGCACCCCGACCGCGATGCCGGCGAACTGGAACCAGTAGAAGAACGGCATCCCGATCAGGCGGGGTTCTTCGAAGTTGTAGAGCGGGGTGATCACGACCCACAACGGGATGATCAGCAGCAGGTTCCACGGGCTGAACACCAGCCCGGTTACCCGGCCCCCGGGCTTACCGGTCGACATTGGCCTCACCAAACTCCTCTTAGCGCACTCCGGCGGTGGAGATCGCGTTGACCTTAGAACCTCCGCCCCCGTGCGTCACCCGTGTCCGGTATCGATTTGCTCCCGACACCCGCGAACTGGGGAAAGGCTGTCGGATAGGGTCGGGCGCGACTCTGATCGGGGGTGGCTGACATGGCACGGTCGACCGGCGGGCGGGTGCGCATCGGACTGCTCGCCGCCGCGCTCGCGGTTTCCGGCTGCGCCACCGAGGTCGGTGGCCGGGCCCAGGCCGGGCCGCCGTCCGCCGAGCGGTCCGCGCCGAGCGCGAAGGCCCCCAGCCAGACCCCGGTGGCCCAGCCGGGGCAGTGCGTGCTCGGCACCAGCCCCGCCCCGGTCGACTGCTCGAAGCCGCACCACGTCGAGGTGACCAAGGCCGGCACCTTCGGCCCGGAGCTGCCCGCCGCGCGGCCGGAAGCCGACGTCATCTTCAAGGCGGCGCTGCCGGACTGCCGGGCCGAAGCCGCCAAGTACCTCGGCAGCACCGACTTCGACGCCTCCACCCTGGCCGCCTGGATGCTGTGGGCACCGGCCCCCGACTGGGCCGCCGGCCACCGCTGGTACCGGTGCGGGGTGGCACAACTGGACACCGACGGAAAAGCGGTCGAACGGACCGGTTCGGTCAAGGGCGCGCTCAACGGCGAGAAGTTCTTCGAATTCCAGTTGTGCTCCGCGGTCAAACCGCTGGAGGCGGCGGTGAAACGGGTGGCCTGCACCGAACCGCACCACGCGGAGGGTCTTCGCGTGGTCACCATGGGCAAGCACACCGACCCGTTGCCCACGCCCGACGAATTCAACGCCGCCGCGCGGCCGGTCTGCGGTGAAACGCTGACCAAGTACCTGGGCACGGCGACCCGCGAAGACGTGGTCGCCACCTGGCGCTGGCCCAGCCAGACCGAATGGGAACAGGGATTCACCAACCTCACCTGCTTCGCGCAAACCGATGTCCCGGTGACCGGGAAGTTGCGGAACCTCGGCACCGCCCCGTTACCGGGCGGATGACCCGATATCCGACCAATGGCTGTTGCCGAGGCCGGGCCGGGCCGATATCAATGACCCGCCATCGACTTCCGCGTACGCCAGGAAAACGGGCGAACACACCGAAGAGACAAGTGGGGCAACACATGAAAAGACTGCGCACCGCCGTGGTCATCCCGATGGTGGCGGGCGGCCTGCTCGCCGGGGTCACCCCGGCACTGGCCGATCCGGCCGCGACGGGCGGGTTACCGCTGAACTCGACCAACATCCCGGCGCAGTACGCCGGCCAGGTGCTGAACTGGCACACCTGCACCGGCGACGAACTGCCCACCGCACCGCCGCCGGGTGCCGAGGGCATCGAGTGCGCGACGTACCAGACCCCGCGCAACTGGGACCGCACCGGCGACAAGATCGACCTGACCATCGCGGTCAGCAGGCTCAAGGCGACCGGCGGCGAGGCGACCGCCAGCGTGATCACCAACCCCGGTGGCCCCGGCGCGCCCGGCCGCAGCTTCCCGGCCCGGCTGCGCAACCAGGCCAAGCTGCGCGCCAGCCAGGAGATCGTCGGCTTCGACCCGCGCGGCACCGGCAAGAGCACCAACATCACCTGCGGTGGGGCCATCGGCACCGGCGGTGACCTGGACCCGCGTGACCGGTCCAAGGGCAACCTGAACCTGATCCTGGACGCCACCAAGTACGCGGCGAACTCCTGCCAGGTCAAGTCCGGCGAACTGGGCCCGCTGATCAACACCTACCAGACCACCCGCGACATCGACCTGCTGCGCGTGCTGCTCAAGCGCGACAAGATCAACTGGGTCGGGTACTCGGCTGGCACCTGGATGGGCGCGCACTACGCCACCTACTTCCCCAACCGCGTCGGCCGGTTCGTGCTGGACTCGGCCACCGAGTTCACCACCACCTGGCAGAAGTCGTTCGACTGGCAGCCGCTGGGCTTCGAGCGCCGCTGGCGCCAGGACTTCCTGCCGTGGCTGGCCAAGTACGACTCGGTCTACCACTTCGGGAACACCGGTGAGGCCGCCCGCCAGACCTACGAGCAGGTCCGGGCCAAGCTCACGCAGAACCCGGTCGAGCTGGACGGCGAGAAGGTCAGCGCGGCGAAGTTCGACTCGACCATCCCCGGTTACCTCTACGGCAAGCGGAACTTCCCGGTGCTCGCCGAGTACCTGGTGGCCGTGCGCACGCTGACCGAGGGCAGCACCACCGCCGAGCAGAAGTCGGCGGCGGCGCAGAAGGTCAAGGCCGAGCAGAAGCCCGACGACGTGATCGGCCCGCAGCCGCTGGTGGTGCCGACCGACTACGACGACGCCTACGACGCCAGCTTCTGGACCATCCCCTGCAACGAGGGGCCGTGGACCGGGACCCGCAGCAGCGTGATCAAGCAGTCGCAGAAGCTGATCGACCAGGACCTGCCGCTGCTGGGCGCCGGCTGGCTGATCCAGCCGTGCATCTTCTGGAAGCACAAGCCGATCTCGCTGCCGAAGGTGAACGGCAAGGGCGTGCCGCCGGTGGTCATCGTGCAGTCGGTGCACGACCCGGCGACCCCGCTCGAGGGCGCGCAGCGCGCGCACCAGGCGTTCGCCAACTCGCGGATGCTGACCGTCACCGACGAGGGTGACCACGGCATCTACGCCGGTGGCAACGCGCCGGTGGACAAGGTCGTGGAGGACTACCTGGTCGACGGCATCGTGCCGAACGACCAGAGCCTGCCGGGCATGCCGCTGCCCACGCCCTGACCCGTCATCCTCTCCGCGGTTGTGGCACGAAGGCCCCGTCGAGCTTCCGCTCGGCGGGGCCCCTTTTTGCCGTCATGTCGAGTTGCTCGTGGTGGAGCGCGCCGCTGAGCACCACCAGCAGCGTCACCCCCAGCCCGAGGACCAGCAGCGCCAGACCTGCGATCACGATCGTCGACCTCCTCGCTGGGAACGAGTCGTTGCTGGTTCAGACGTGCGAGGAGGGCTTCCGGATACAAGTTTTCAGGTGTCATTCCGGTTTCGGCGAAGTTGTCCCCAACTGTGCACCGAGTTGTCCACAGCCTGGGGACAACGGGGCGACTAGACTGGACGGCATGGTGCGCGTTCCGTTGACCGAAGAAGAGCGGGTACGTGGTGAGCGGCTGGGTGCCGCGCTGCGGGCGGCCCGCGGGGAGCGGAGCATGGTCGAGGTGGCCGCGGAGGCCGGGATCTCGGTGGAGACCCTGCGCAAGATCGAGACCGGCCGCATCCCGACGCCCGCGTTCTTCACCGTCACGGCCATCGCCACCGCCGTCCGGCTGCCGCTGGACGCCCTGTGCGAAGCCACCGAACCGCTGACCAAAGCGTCCTGAGCGACTCAGGGCCGCAGCACCTTCAGCACGTGCTCGCGGTCGTTCAGGTAGAGGAAGCCCGGTTTCGGGATGTCGTAGGCGTTGAGCAGGCGTTCGAAATCGGCGTACTCGTCCACGCTCAGCGGTGTCCGCTCGACGACCAGGTGCGCGGCCAGCACGTCCACCAGTTCTTCCCACTCACCGGCCAGGTACAGCCCGTGGTAGTGCGCCAGCGCGTCGGCGGCCAGCCGGTCCGCCAGGTGCTTGAGCAGGTTCAGCGCGTAGAAGCTGACCCGGCTTTCGGTGAGGTCGGCGACGGTCGGATTGGCCGGGTCGGCGGCGGTGTCCGGATTGCGCACCACGCCGGGGCCCGCGATCGGGAAGCCGGTGTGCACCCGCCCGTCCGGTTCGACCACCACCACGATGGACACGCCGTCCCGCACGCCCGCCGCCCGCCACCGGCCGTTGGGCTGCCGCCACGGCGGTTCGTCCGGCCGGCCCGCCACGTCGGTGATCAACCGGACGATCCGGCGGCCACCCCAGTCCGCCGGGAATTCGGTGGTCGCCCGCCGACCGGTGCCCGCCGCGTGCCCACCACCCACGGTGATCAACTCCCTTCGCCACCGCGAGACTAGCCCGGGGGCTCAGCGCAGGCAGGACCACAGGACGAGCAGCGAAACCAGGCCCACCGAAACGGGGCCCAGAGGCACCACGCTCAGTAACAATGCCCCCACTGCACCGAGGTCCGGCCCCCGGATCGCCTGGGTGACGAGCCGGATCGGCGCCTGGCCGAACGGGGTGTCGGTGATGCCGAGGTCGTCGTAGCTCATCAGCGGGCGCGAGGCCGTGCGCAGCACCGCGGCGGCGGCGAGCGGCAGCACGAGCCAGGCGGCGGCGCCGAACGAGACGCCGAGCAGCAGCGCCACCAGCCACAACACCAGCCCCCACGCCAGCGCCAACCCGGCGAAAACCAGGGCGTACGCGGCCCGGAGCCGCAGGTCACCGCCGTCGAGCCAGCGGCGCAGACCCGGACTGCGCCAGAGTTCGCCGAGCCCGCCGGCGAACGGCATCAACGCCGCGTACCCCGCGATCGCCACCACCACGACCTGGGGCAACGCCGGAAAGGCCAGCCGCGCCACCCCGGCGGCGAAGGCGAGCAGCACGGCCGCCGCGGTGTACCGGCGCCGCCCGAGCACCCCGGCCAGGGCCAGCCGCCACACCGAGGTCACCGGCACGGGGACCGGCCGTGCCGAGGGCAGCACCAGCAGTGGGTCGAGGAAGCTCACCGCAACCAGGCGAACCACCCGTTCGCGCCACGCCGACACCAGCTCCAGCCGCCCGGCGGTCACCGCCGCCACCGGCCGCAGCGGCGCCCCGGACCCCCACGCGACCACCCCCGCGGCGAGCAGCAGCACCGCCCCGGATACCGAGAGCAGCAGCGGTGGCGGAGCGGTCACCGCCACCAGCGCACCCGCGCCCGCCAGCGCGACCGGACCGGCCGCCGTTCCGGTCTCGACCGGCCGCCGGGCCAGCGCCAGCGTCAACGCCGAACTCCCGGCCAGCAGGGAACCGGCAGCCGTCCACACCTCGACGGTCGCCTGGTGGATCGCACCGCCGAGCGCGGTGGCGTAACCGGTGGCGAGCAACCAGCCCAGCCAGACCCGCCACGACCGCGCGCCCATGGCGGGCACCCGGTCCGCTTCGACCCAGGTCAGTTCGGACGGATCGGCCCACCGGTACCCCCGGCGCAACTGGGCGCGGGCGGACAGTCCGGCCAGGACCAGCACCACCGCGGGCAACGCACCGCCGTGGGTGGAGACCCCCAGGAACTCCCGCCACCACGGCAGCTTGCCGAACGCGGTGGCCAGTGCCCCGATGCCGAAAACCACCAGGAAACTGGTGGTGTCACCGCTGAACACCCCGCCGAACCGCGGGCGGCCGGGAATCCGCACCCGGTCCAGCGTAGTGATCACGCGCCGGGCATGGTGAGCACCGAATCCGCCGCCTCCAGCAGCGGCGGGTGGTGGGTGGCCAGCGCGATCGCCGCGCCGCCTGCCTTGGCCCGGCGCACCAGCCCGGCCAGCCAGTCCCGGCCGTCGGTGTCCAGCGCGCGCTCCGGCTCGTCCAGCAGCAGCACCTCGAACGGCCGGGCGGTGGCACCCAGCAGCAACAGCCGCCGCCGCTGCCCGGCGGACAGGCTGCCCGCGGCCACCCCGGCCCGGTCCGCCAGCTCGGCCTCGGCGAGCAGCCGTTCGCCGTCCACTTCGGTACCGAAGCTGCCAGCCAGCAGTTCCAGGTGCTGCACCGGGGTCAGTTCGGCGAACACATCGGAATCGTCGAGCAGTACCGAAACCTTCCGCCGGAACTCCACACTGCGCTCGTCGGGAATGCGCCCCGCCACCTCCACCCTTCCTTCGGCGGGCGCCTGCATACCGTAAAGAACGCGCAACAGCGTCGATTTCCCGCTGCCGTTCGGTCCGACCAGCGCGAGGCACTCACCCGGACCCACCTCGCAGTCGAGGCCGCGGAACAGCCATTGCCTGCCCACGCGGATTCCCATGGATTCGGTAGTGATCCCCATGCGGCGACCATACTCGCGATTCTCCGGCCGGAAACGAATAGCCCTTTTGGGCCGAAAACAAGGCCAAAAGGGCTATTCAGGATGACAATCAACGGCGGTACCGGGACAACGGTGAACCCGTGCCCGGACAGCAGAACGGCCCGCCGGTGGGCGGGCCGTTCGGTGGCGGACGCGGGTCAGCCGAGGCGCTGGCGCAACGCGGCCAGCTCGTCGTGCAGGTTGGACGGCACCTTGTCCCCGATCTTGGCGAACCACTCCTCGATCAGCGGCAGCTCCTGGCGCCACTCCTCGGCGCTGAACGCCAGCGCCGCCTCCACGTCGGACTTCGGCTCCTCGATGCCGTCGATGTCCAGGTCGTCGGCGGTGGGCACCCAGCCGATCGGGGTTTCGGTGGCCGACGCCTTGCCCTCGATGCGGCCGATCACCCACTTCAGCACGCGCGAGTTCTCGCCGAACCCGGGCCACAGGAAGCGCTTGTCGTCACCGCGGCGGAACCAGTTGACGTAGAAGATCTTCGGCAGCTTGGCCGCGTCGGCCTCCTTGCCGAGGGTGAGCCAGTGCTGGAAGTAGTCGGCGGCGTGGTAGCCGAGGAACGGCAGCATCGCCATCGGGTCGCGGCGCACCTCGCCGACCTTGCCCGCCGCGGCGGCGGTCTTCTCCGAGGACATGGTCGCCCCCATGAACACCCCGTGCTGCCAGTCGCGGGCCTCGGTGACCAGCGGCACCGTGGTGGCGCGGCGGCCGCCGAACAGGATCGCCGAGATCGGCACGCCCTTCGGGTCGTCCCACTCCGGCGCCAGGATCGGGCACTGTGACATCGGCGTGCAGTAGCGCGAGTTCGGGTGGGCCGCCTTCTCGTCCGAGTCCGGCGTCCACTCCTGCTTCTTCCAGGAGGTGGCGTGCTGCGGCTCGCCCTCCATGCCCTCCCACCAGACGTCGCCCTCGTCGGTCAGCGCGACGTTGGTGAACACCGAGTTGCCCTGCTCGATGGTGCGCATGGCGTTCGGGTTGGTGTGCCAGTTGGTGCCCGGCGCGACGCCGAAGAAGCCGAACTCCGGGTTGACCGCGTACAGCCTGCCGTCCTCGCCGAAGCGCATCCAGGCGATGTCGTCGCCCAGGGTCTCCACGCGCCAGCCGGGAATGGTCGGCTGCAGCATGGCCAGGTTGGTCTTGCCGCAGGCGCTGGGGAAGGCCGCGGCGACGTAGTACGCCTTGTCCTCGGGCGAGATGAGCTTGAGGATCAGCATGTGCTCGGCGAGCCAGCCCTCGTCACGGGCCATCACCGAGGCGATCCGCAGCGAGTAGCACTTCTTGCCGAGCAGCGAGTTGCCGCCGTAACCGGAGCCGTAGCTCCAGATCATCCGCTCCTCGGGGAAGTGGGTGATGTACTTGGTCGAGTTGCACGGCCACGGCACGTCCTCCTCGCCCGGGTTGAGCGGGGCGCCGACCGAGTGCAGCGCGGGCACGAACTCGCGCTCGGTGCCGTCCTCGGTGACGAACTTGTCCAGCGCCGCCTGCCCCATCCTGGTCATCACCCGCATCGACGCCACCACGTAGGCGAAGTCGGTGATTTCGATGCCGAGCTTCGGGTCGTCGTCGCCGAGCGGACCCATGCAGAACGGGATGACGTACATCGTGCGACCCCGCATGCACCCGCGGTACAGCTCGGTCATGGTCGCCTTCATCTCACCGGGGTGCGCCCAGTTGTTCGTCGGCCCGGCGTCCTCTTCGCGCTCGGAACAGATGAACGTGCGCTCCTCGACGCGCGCGACGTCGTCCGGGTCGGAGGCGGCCCAGTACGAGTTCGGCTTCGCCTTCAGCGGCACGAAGGTGCCCGCTTCCACCAGCTCGGCGTTGATCCGCGCGGACTCCTCTTCGGAGCCGTCCACCCACACCACTCGGTCCGGGGTGGTCAGCTCCGCGACCTCCCGCACCCACGCCAGGACCTTCGAGTGCGTGGTCGGGGCGGCGTCGAGTCCGGGGATGGCTACTGCAGTCATCTCTTCTCCTGAACTCCGGCAAAAAAGCCCACACCGGACCGACGTCCGGGGCGGGCTCCTTCGCCGGCGACCGAATGGCTTCGCACACCGGCTGCGGGAACCGGTGTACTGGCTTGGGGATTCTTGGAGGGTAACCGGATGGACGGCGAGTAACCGAGGGATGACCTGTCGGTTCTCTCACAGGAACGATAAGGGAATCGATTCAGTTGTCGCCGGAATGGCGGAAGGGGAAAGTTCTTCCTGCCCGGAGCCCCGTGGGTTGCCCGATCCCGGCGACGGAAATAGTGCGCTGCGTCTCACTCGAACGCGCGTTATCCTGGGCTACTTGCCCGTTTTCCGCGAATAGCAGAAAGGCCCGGCGCGAGTTCGCGCCGGGCCCTGGTCAGCGGCCGGATCAGTTGGGGCTGATCCACTGGCCGGTGGCGGAGTCGATCTTGGCGACGCCCTCGACCGGCTGCGAACCGCTGCCGCCCCAGGCGTCGTCGGCGGCGGACGGCACGCCCACCGCGCCGACCGCGCTGCTGCCGGTCTGCTCGGTCCACTCGCCGTCGCCGGTGTGCTCGTACACGGTGGACTCACCGCTCGGGTCGATCACCACGGCGAGATCGGCCTCGCCGTCGCCGTCGACGTCGGTGAAGCCGATGGTGTTGCCGGAGGAGTCCTCGACCACGGCGGTGTCGTTGACGCCGTCGTTGTCGGTGTCCACGGTGGCCGGTCCGACCTCCACCTCGCCCTCGGGCAGGTCGGCGGTCATCCCGCCTTCGCTCCCGGTCTGGGTGGTGGGGTCGGTGTCGTCCCCGGTGGTACCCCCGGAGCTGACGTCGACCCAGTCGCCGGACGCCTCGTCGTACGCCGCGTGCGAGACCACTTCGCCCTGGGCGTCCAGTTCGATGAACTCGTCGGCGTCGCCGTCGGCGTCGGTGTCGACGAACGCCTGGACGCCGCCGTCCTCGGTCTCGATCGTCGCGGTGTCGTTGACGCCGTCCTCGTTCATGTCGAAGTTGACGTCAGCGGTGTACTCCTCGCCGTCGACGGTCACCGTCATCTCGTCCGCGGCAGCGGTGCTGTCGGTGGTGTCGGTGCCACCGCTCTCGTCGACCCACACGGGAATTCCCCCTTCGCCAGGAGTCGCCCCGGCAGTTCAAGGATGTTGTCTTCAGCGGTTATGACTCACCGTATGCCGGTTCGGTTCCCCGGCACAACAGCCGGTCACTCCATCGGCTAGCTGGGCAGGCCCAGCGCACCCAGCGTCACGCACCACCGGTCGTTCGTGGTGCTCAGGTTGAGCCGGTAACGCAGTTCGCCGTCCTCGTAACCGGCCGGGTTCGCCAGTTTCCCGTCGATCCAGTAACCGGCACTGGCCGCGGACTCCGTGCCCTCCTCCGGCGACAGGGTCATCTCGACGCCCTTGCCGGTCAGCTCCTCGCGGATGCCGTCCACGTACTGCGGGCCGAGCGAGCAACTGAGCGCCACGATGGTCTCGGCGTCCTTGTTGTTCACCGCGTCCACGTACTGCTGGGCGGTGGCCCGCGGGTCACCGCTGGTGCCGCTGTCGCTGAGCAGCACCACCAGCAGCACCGCACCGCCGCCGAGCAGCACCACCAGGCCCACCACCAGGCCGACGACCAGTCCGGTGCGGCTCTTCTTCGGCGGCTGCGGCGGATAACCGTATGGCTGCTGGCCGTGGTAGGGGTACGGCTGCTGCGGTGGCTGGTTCACGACGTCTTGTCCCTCAGCGTCCGGATCCGGGACAGGAAACCCTCGGCGCGCTCGCGACCCTCGCTCACCTGCGTGAGCCGCTTGGTGACCAGGCTGAGCTTCTTCGCGCGCTCCTGGGTGCCCATCTTGATCGTCTTGTCGACTTCCTTCAGCTCGGCTTCGATGGCCTCGATCCGGCGGCCGAGCGCCTCGTCGAGCGCCAGCGACAGCTGCTGCTCGGCCTCGATCAGCTGCTCGGCGACCAGCTGGTCGAGCGTGGACCTGGCGTCCGCGATGGACTCCACCAGCCACTGCTTCATGTGCTGCTTGTCCGCCGCGTGCCGCCGGGTCCTGGCCATCCACCAGCCCGCGCCCAGCCCGATCACGATGGTCGCCGGCAGCACCACCGGGTTGAACAGGGCGAACCCGGCCAGCGGCGCGGCCACCAGCTTGCCCGCGCCGACCCCGCCGGACACGCCCATGAACACCAGCAGCTTGTCCTCGGCGGTCGGCGGCCGCTTGTCCGGCGGGCGCAGCACCACCGGCGGGCCGCCCGCCCTGGCGAACTGGGCGCGGATGACGTCGAGCTCCTCCGGGGAGAACAGTTCGGCCAGCGCCACGTCGGTCACCTGGTTGAGCCGCTGCGCCAGGGCCAGCGACATGCGCTGCGAGATGGTTTGCAGCGCGACGTCGACCTGACCGGGCAGCTCCTGGATCTGCTCGCGCTTGGCCGCGTCGATCTGCTGGCGGAAGTAGGACTGGGCGTCACGCATCTGCCGGTTGCCCTCGTGCCCGATCTCGACCCGGGTCCGCTGGATCTCCCCGCGCAGGCGCAGCTGCCAGCCGCGGGTGGACGACCGGCGCTCGGCGGCCAGCTGGTCACGGCGTTCCCGCAGCACCTCGGCCTCGGCCTCACCCGCCGACAGCGCCCGCCGCTCGGCCTGCAGCTTCGAGTGCTGCTCGCCGAGCGCGCTGGACAGGGCACGCAGGGTGTTGGCCTCACCGAGCATGGCCGACCGGCCGACCAGCATCTCCTGCATCGCGGCCTGCAGTTCGGCCACCCCGGACCGCTCCCGCAGCATGGTCCTGGCCTGCTCGTTCGGCGCCTTCGCGGCCATCTCGAACATGCGTGCGCTGACCGGGTGGAACACCGCGTCGGCGAACCGGGGCGCGTGCTCGCGGAGCAGTTCGCGATCGGCGTCGAGCACCTGGCGCCAGCCGCGGAACTGGTCGGTCTTGGTCAGCGCGAACAACACCGTTTCCACGCGGTCGCCCATGCTGCGCAGGAAGTTCAGCTCGCTGGAGGTGAACGGCGCGGAGGCGTCCACCACGAACAGCAGCGCGGTGGCGTTGGCCGCCGCCTCCATGGCCAGCTCGGCGTGCATCGAATCCAGCCCGCCGACGCCCGGGGTGTCCACGATGGACACCCGTTCCAGCAGCGGCACCGGCCCGCTGACCTCGACGTACCGGGGCGGGAGCTGCCCCTCCGGCAGCTCGTGGCCCGCCGAGACCCAGCGGACCAGCTCGTCCATCTCCACCCCGACCGGAGCCAGCTGACCGGGGTAGCAAGCCTGCGCCGACCACGCTTCGGCGTGTTCGAAGACCAGGTAGGTCGCGGTGGCCACGTTCGCGTCGACCGGGGACAGCCCCGGCATCGCCAGCAGGGCGTTGACCAGGGAGCTCTTGCCGCGGTTGGTCTCGCCGACCACCACCACCGACGGTTTTTTCGGCCGGGCCCTGCGCAGGTCCTCCACCCAGCGGGCGGCCTGCGGGTCCAGCTCGCGCAGCAGCGCCAGCAGGGTCTCCCTGGCCTGCTTCACCTGCGCGGGCAGGGTGGGCTTACCGACGGATCCGAGCGCGGCTGGTGCGGTCACGCCCGAATCGTAGCTATCTCCTGGTGTAAACGGTGACGATCGGGGCACGCAGCAACCGGTCGCGATCGGCGAAGCCGACCACCTCGGTCTCCGCCACGATGCCGTCCAGCGCCGGGTCCTCGGTCGGCACCGCGCCGCCTGCCTCGTGCACCGCCGGGTCGAACCGCTCGCCGTCCGGGCGCAACGCCCGCACCCCGACCTCGGCCAGGCCCTGTTCCAGGCGCTCCACCACACCGCCGCTGCGTGCGCGGTCCAGCGCGTACAGGCACAGCTGGATCAGCGTTTGCCGTTCGACGGACGCCTGGTCCACGTCCCCGCCGGGCACGATCACTCCTACGGGCTCCACATCGGGTTCCGACGCGGCTGCCCCCGCCCCGGTTCCGCCGTCTTCGGCTCGATCGTGTCCGCGGGACCACAACGACATGGAGCGAACGTAGCTCAGCCCCCCGCCCGGCCGCCGATGAGTGCGGCCAGACCGTCGAGGATTCGTTCCAGGTCGAAATCGAGGGCCCTGTCCTGGCTGTCCTGGCCGTCCTGGCCGTCTTCCGCCGCCTCGGCCATCGCCGGGAAGCGCTCGCCGTGCTCCCGCATCAACGCGTCCAGCGTGCGGGTGAAATCGGCCTCCGGCGTGGCCGGCTTCCTGGCCTGCTCGGCGATGGTCCGCAGGTGCCCGGCCAGCGTGGCGACGGCGTCGAGGCGTTCGCCGCCGGTCAGGCCGGTGCCGTCGAGCGCGGCCAGCGCGCGGTCGGTCCAGCCCACTTCGCACGGCCCCCACACGCGCGGGCGCGGGGTGCTGTCGAGCAGGCACCAATGCCCGAGCCGCTCCCGCCAGGTGTCGCCAGTTCTGCCGGCTCGCCGTATGCCCGGTCGGTCATCGCCGCGACCAGGTCGTCCTTGCCCGGTACGTGCCGGTAGAGCGACATCTTGGTGAAGCCCAGCTCGTCGGCGACGCGCTGCATGGACACCGCGGCCAGGCCCTCGGCGTCGGCGACCTCGATGGCCACCGCGACGACCCGGTCCAGGCTGAGCACCGGTTTCGGCATGGACGTGTTGATCTCCGGTGCCAGCGTGGCCGGACCGGCGCTGGCCCACTGGCTGGGCCGATACGGTTTCCGGCCGACCGTGGTCGAGGTGGCACCGGCGCCACGCGAGGGCGGTTACGCGGTGGACTTCCGCGGACCGGCGCACCTGCGGGTGCTGGAGCGGATGGGCCTGCTCGACCGGATCCGCGAGCGGCAGACCGGCGGCACGCCGATCCGGTTCGTCGACGAGGACGACCGGGTGCTGCTGGAGCTGCCCGCCGAATTCGCCGGTGGCGCGGTCGAGATCCGGCGGTCCGACCTGTCCGCGCTGCTGCGTGAGCACATCGCCGCCGAGTACGTCTTCGGCGACTCGATCCGCACCGTGGCCGACACCGGCGACGGCGTGCACGTGGTGTTCGAAAGCGGCACCGAACGCACCTTCGACCTGGTCATCGGCGCCGACGGCCTGCACTCGAACGTCCGGCGGCTGGCGTTCGGGCCGGAGGCCGACTTCGTCCGGCACCTCGGTTACCACGTGGCGGGCTGGGAGATGGCGGCACCGCCGTGGCTGGACGGAGCGGCCGGTTACAACACCCCGGCCGGTACGCCTCCGTCGCGGTCGACCACCGGGGCGCGGCGGGCGCCTACGTGCTGTTCGCCTCCCCCGACCTGGTCAACCGGCCGGATCGCCCTCCTCGGCGACGCCGCGTGCGGTGCCACCCTCGGCGGCATGGGCACCGGCACCGCCATCGTCGCGGCCTACGTGCTGGCAGGCGAACTGGCCACGGCCGACCACCGCACCGCCTTCGCCCGCTACGAACACCTGCTCCGCGATTTCGCCGCGGAATGCCAGAAGGGCGGCGACCGCACCGGCGCCTTCCTCGCCCCGAAAAACGGCACTGGGCATTCGGCTGCGGAACACGGCGCTGAGCCGGAAACCGCTGCTGAAACTGATGCTGAAAGCGGGGGAACACATCAGCTCGAACTTCGGATTACCGGATTATCCATACGAAGCGTCCTCGCCACGTCGGGAGTGATGTCGGAAGCGGGCCAGCAAAGCGGGTGTGCCGTCTGGCTTCCTGGCTTTCCGCGCGAAGCTTCCTTGCCCGCCGATGCTGGAAGCGGGCGCGGGCTCCCTGGCCATCCGCGCGCGAAGTTCCTCAGGCCGCCGCGAACGCGACCGCGGGTGAGCGCGTCAGGCTCCCGCGCCATCCGCGCGAAGCATCCTCGGCCGCTGGAGCTGAGGCAGGCGCGGGCGTGCCATCGGATTCCCGGGCCCTCCGCACAAGCTTCCCAGCCGCTGAAGCGGGCTCGAGCGCCAGGCTCCCAGGCGATCCGCACAAAGCTTTTCGGCCGCTGTAGCCGCGCGTGCGCCAGGTTCAGCGGCCCAGCCGCGCGTAAAAGCTTCCTGCTGATGCCGAAGCGGGCACGGGCATCAGGCTCCCGCGCCATCCGCGCGAAGCTGTTGCCAGATCAGGAAATACGCGCGGTGCACCACGTGCGCCACCCGGCTCTGCGCCGGCGTCGCGCCGAACGAGGCGAAGGAGCGCCACCAGCCGGCGCGTTCGAGCGAGTAGGCCGCCAGTTCCGCCCGCGGGCGGCCGGGCATGCCGAGCTGGGCGCCGATGTCGGCGTTGCTGCCCACCCGCAGCACCTCCTCGGCCAGGTCCTCCGGCATGTCGACCGCGCCGGAGGCGACCAGCGTCAGCGCCTCCAGCAGGCGCAGCTGGTGCGCCTCGGGCTTGGCCAGCAGGACTTCGATGGCGTCGTGCACGCGCTGGCGTTCGGCCGGGTCGCCGGAGGCGTGGGCCAGCGCGGTGACCGAAGCGAGCGCGGCGGCGGCCTTGATGCCGTCGGCCCGCGCGGCGAACACCATCGCCAGCCGGGCCCGCACGGCGGCCAGGCCGGAGGCGTCGAGCAGCTTGCGCCGCAGCGAGCCCGCGGTGATCTCCGGCTCGGCGCGGATCGCCTCGATCGCGCTGCGGATGCCGAACAGGTCCAGCTTTTCCAGCAGCCGCAAGCGAATTCCGGAGGGGACGGCGCATTCCCAGGTGGTGAAGATGTCCGCGGAGATCAGCATCGTCTCCAGCGAAGCGTCGTCGACCTCGGCGAGTTGCCGCAGGGCGTCGGCGTCGGCGGAGGTGAAGGCACCCGATTCGGCGGACTCGGCGAGCAGGCCGATCACCGGCAGCACGTCGGCCACCCGGGGCTTGAGCGTGGCGGCCTGCTTCTCGGCGAGCATGGTCGCCGCCTTCCACACGTCGTCCCCGGCGCCGTCCACCGACTCCGGGGCGATCGTGTCGGCCTTGTTGAGCACCGCGATGGCGTTCACCGGCCCGGCTTCGCGGCTGGCCGTGGCGGCGGTGAACGCGGCCAGCGCCTGCTGGTCGTCGGCGCGCACACCCTGCGTCACCACGTAGAGCACGGCCTCGGCACCGGCGACGGCGTTGCGCGAGGTGTCGTCCAGCTCGTCGGAACCGGATTCGTCACCGTCGTCTTTGCGGTGCTTCGCGGCGCCGAGCAGTTCCTCGGTCCGCGACACCGACGCGGCGTCCAGCGAGCCGAGGCCGGGGGTGTCGATCACCGTCATGCCCTGCAGCACGGCGTTGGTCAGGTACGCCTCCAGGTGCGACACCTCGTCGATGTCCACGCCCAGCTCGGCCGGGATGCTGCCGTCCGGCGCGAACGGCAGCACCTGCTTGCGGCCGTCGGTGAAGACCACCTCGACCCGGTCCACCGTGCCGTACTGGAAGCGGGTGACCAGCCGGGTGCACTCACCCACGTCCGTCGGTGCCACCCGGCGCCCGATCAGGGCGTTGACCAGGGTGGACTTCCCGGACTTGATCCGGCCGGCCACGGCCACCTGCAGCGGCGCGCCCAGCCGGCGCATCACCTCGGCGAACCCGGCCGCGGTGCGCGCGGAGACCTGGGACTGCAACCGGTGGCAGAGGTTGCCGACCGAGGTGGACAGGGGTCCCGCGAGCCGCCCGCCCTGTTCCGCCGGTGCCGTCACGCGCTTCCCTCCCCGAGTGCTCGGATCTCGGGGTCAATCATGCCCGTCATCCTGCGGTCGCATCGAAGGTGGTCCCGGCGGGCGACGCGGTTTCCCGCCCAGCGGACCTACGCTGGATTCCGTGCGCCGCCTGAGCCTCTGGTTACGGAAACACCCGATGGTCGGGGACAGCTGCATCGCGGCGTTGCTGCTGCTGTTCGACCTGCTGCTCCTCGTGGTGTCGGCCAGCGAGGAGACCGGGCTGGTGGTCCACCCCTGGTTCGTCACCGTGCCGCTGGACGTCCTGGTGGTGCTGCCGGTGGTGTTCCGCCGGAAACGACCGGTGTGGGCGGCGTACGCGGCGCTGGTGCTCGGCACCGTGCACGGCGGCCTGCAGCTCGGCGTCGCCGGCCTGCCGGTCGGCATGATCGCGATCTACACCCTCGTCGTCTACGCCGGGCGGCGCCACGGTGCGCTGTACCTGCTGATCAGCGTCACCACCAGCATCGTCCAGCTGTTCGTGCAGGTGGACGAGGAGCTGGCGATCAACGCCGTGCTGCTGGTGCTCGCGTACGCGTGCTGCTGGCTGCTCGGGGAGTTCGTCGGGGCGCGGCGTGCGTACCACTCGGAAGTGGAGGCCAGGTTGCACCTGCTGGAGACCGAACGAGACCAGGCCACCCGGATCGCGGTGGCCGCCGAACGCGGCCGGATCGCCCGTGAGCTGCACGACGTGGTGGCGCACGCGGTCAGCGTGATCGTGGTGCAGGCCGACGGCGCCTCCTACGCCATCCGCTCCAACCCGGACCTGGCCGAACGCGCGGTGCAGACGATCTCCGAGACCGGCCGCGGCGCGCTGGCCGAACTGCGGCGCCTGCTCGACGTGCTGCGCAACGAGGAGTCCGAGGGCGAACCACGCGTGCCCCAGCCCAACGCGAACTCGCTGACCGAACTGGCCCAGCGGGTCGGCGCCGCGGGCGTGCCGGTGGTGGTGGAGGTCGACGAGAACTTCGACGACCTGCCGGCCGGGGTGTCCCTCGGCGTCTACCGGATCGTGCAGGAGTCGCTGACCAACACGCTCAAGCACGGCGGTCCCGGCGCGAAGGCGGAGGTCAAGGTGCACCGCGAGGCCGACGGCGTGCGCATCGAGGTCTCGGACAACGGCAACGGCGTGCGCCCGGTGCCGGTGCCCGCCCGCGGTGCCACCGCGGTGACCGCGCAGCTGCCCGGCGGCAACGGCCTGATCGGCATGCGTGAACGCGCCAACGTGCTCGGCGGCAAGCTGGAGGTCGGCCCCCGGCCGGGTGGTGGCTGGCGCGTGCACGCCACGCTGCCGGTTAGGTTGGACCCGTGATCCGGGTGGTGCTGGTCGACGACCAGGAACTGATGCGCGTCGGCTTCCGCATGGTGCTCGGCGCCCAGCCCGACATCGATGTCGTCGGTGAGGCGGGCAACGGGGCGGAGGCGGCGCGGCTGGCCGAGGAGCTGCGGCCGGACGTGGTGCTGATGGACGTCCGGATGCCGGTGCTCGACGGCGTCGAGGCGACCAAGCTGATCGTCGACGCCGGCACCGCGCGCGTGCTCGTGATGACCACCTTCGACCTGGACGAGTACGTCTACGCCGCGTTGCGCGGCGGGGCCAGCGGGTTCCTGCTGAAGGACACCCCGCCGGACCACCTGGTGTCGGCCTTGCGGTCGGTGGCCAGCGGGGAGGCGGTCGTCTCGCCGTCGGTGACCCGGCGGCTGCTCGACCGGTTCGTCGGCTCCGGTGACGCGCCCCTGCGCGACGCGTCCGTGCTCAACGCGCTCACCGAGCGGGAGCGCGAGGTGCTGGTGTTGATCGCCAAGGGGATGTCCAACACCGAAATCGCCGAAGCCCTCTTCCTGTCCGAAGCCACGGTCAAGACCCACGTCGGCCGGATACTGGCGAAACTGGAGCTGCGCGACCGCGTGCAGGCCGTGGTGCTCGCCTACGAGACCGGCCTGACCCGTCCGGGTATCGCCTAGCGAGTTCAGGGTCCGCTCAGGGGCATCACCGATCCCCCTCGTCCCCGCGGCGCGCCAAGCTACGACTGCAGTCGGGTGGGAAGTTCGATCCCTGGGATGACGCGCGAAGGCGCGGCGCCGGGAAACGATGGTGTGGCATCCGGCGATCCGCTGCCGAGGAGGAGACATGATCGAGGCAGATGGCCTCACCAAGAGGTACGGGAAGACGCTCGCCGTGGACCACCTGTCGTTCAGCGTGGCGGCCGGGCGGGTCACCGGCTTCCTCGGCCCGAACGGTGCCGGGAAGTCCACCACCATGCGCATGGTGCTGGGGCTGGACAACCCGACCGCGGGCCGGGTCACCATCGGGGGGAAGCGGTACCACGAACTGAAGAATCCACTGAGGACGGTCGGCGCGCTGCTGGACGCCAAGTGGGTGCACCCGAACCGCTCCGCCCGCGCGCACCTGGCGTGGATGGCGAAGTCGAACCGGATCGCCGCGAGCCGGGTGGACGAGGTGCTCGACATCGTCGGCCTCACCTCGGTGGCGGGCAAGCGCGCCGGCGGTTTCTCGCTCGGCATGTCGCAGCGGCTGGGCATCGCCGCGGCGCTGCTCGGCGACCCCGAGGTGCTGCTGTTCGACGAGCCGGTCAACGGCCTGGACCCGGAGGGCATCCTCTGGATCCGCAAGTTCATGCACCGGCTGGCCGACGAGGGCCGCACGGTCTTCGTCTCCAGCCACCTGCTCTCGGAAATGGCGCTGACCGCGAGCGAACTGGTGGTGATCGGCAGGGGGAAGCTGATCTCCCAGAGCTCCACAAAGGACTTCGTGGCGCGGGCGTCGGAGAACACGGTCAAGGTGCGCAGCCCGCAGCTCGGGCAGCTGGGCCAGTTGCTGGCCGGCGCCAGCGCCCAGGTGACCGAGGACGACGGCGCGCTCATCGTGTCCGACCTGGACAGCGCCAAGATCGGCGAGATCGCCGCCCAGCACGGTCTCGTGCTGCACGAGCTGAGCCCGCTGCAGGGCTCGCTGGAGCAGGCGTTCATGCAGATCACCGGGGACTCCGTGGAGTACCACACCGGACTCGAAACCGAAGCGGCGCAGCTGCTGGCGCCGACCGGTCAGTGACTTTTTGGAGACGACGATGACCCTGCTCGCAGTCGAACGCATCAAGCTGTTCACCACCCGCTCGCCGTGGTGGTGCGCCCTGGTCACGCTGGCCGTCACCATCGGGTTCGCCGCACTGGTCACCGGCACCACCGAGAACACCGAGTTCGTCTCGGTGGGCAGCGCCGAATTCGGGTACACCTTCGGCCTGGCCGTGGTGATGGTGCTGGCCGCGCTGGCGGTCACCACCGAATACCGCTTCGGCACCATCCGCACCACGTTCCAGGCGGTGCCGCACCGGGGTTCGGCGCTGGTGGCGAAGACCGTGGTGGTGGCGCTGCTGGCGCTGGTGCTCGGGGAGATCGCCGGCTTCGGCTCCTGGGCGGTGGCCAACGTGCTGCAGCCGGACGCCGACCTGGCGCTGAACACCACCGCGGAGTGGATCAACGTGGCGGGCATCGGCCCGGTGTTCGCGCTGGCCGCGGTGGTCGCGGTGGCCGTCGGCATCCTGATCCGGCACAGCGCCGGCGCGATCTCGCTGCTGCTGATCTACAACCTGGCCGTCGAGGGCCTGGTCCCGCTGATCCCGTCCATCGGTGACGACATCCACCAGTGGATGCCGTTCAACGTGGCCCACCGCTTCGTCACCGGCGACGGCTCGTCGATGGGCGGGCAGGAGGTGGGCCCGCCGCTGTCGTCGTCGACGCTGAGCCCGGCCTGGGCGCTGGCCTACTTCGCCGGGTTCGCGGTGATCATGCTGGTCATCGCCATCGCCACCGCGAAGAAGCGGGACGCATAAGCCTCTACAGGGGAAATCCGGATCCGCGGCACGGGGGTGCGCAGAGCCGGAATCGGGGGAAGGGGCCCGGGTCGCCATCGGGGGGCGACTCGGGCCCTTTCGTGTGCCCGGCGACTCGAACCGTCGACTGTGGAATAAGCCGGCCTGGTCCGAGGTTCAGCCGGTTGGGTGGTCCGGTGGTGGAATTTTGCGGGCGGGCGGCGGTTTCGCTGCGGAAAACCGGGGTAAGGGGTGAATCATTGCGGGCCCGCGGCGAAGGCAAAAGATCACCGGAAAGCGCCGAAAACAGGTAGTAACGAATTTCAAGATCTAAGCGACATACTGATGAGGCACTACTGCACGCAGCCGGGTTAAGACCATGTAAATACGCTGTGGGTTCGCTCACACACAGCAGACATCGGGCCGCTGACCAGGCATTTTCAATGGTGAACCCGTCACGGAACTCTACGGAGGTGACCCTTGACGGTGGTGAAAACCGATCGAGGAGTCGAAGGCAGCATCCCCGCCCAGCGACCGGCCCCGCGCCAGCTCCGGCTCGAGCCGATGGTGGGACTCGAATGGTCGCAGGCGATCGAAATGCCCCGCAGCGTGGCGGCGGCGGTCAAACCGTCAGACATCCGGCGTGCGTGGGTCCACCGCGCCCCCGAAGACCAGGTGCTCGCGCTCTACCGGGCGACGGCGGCGGGGGGCGAAGTGGTGCCCGCGCCGTGGTGGCTCCGGGCCGTGGTGGCTGGTGAGCTGGATTCCCGGGAAAGCGGCTTCCGCGTCGAGGACCGGGTGGCGCAGTTGCTCAGCAGGCGCATCGGCTGGGAGTACGTGCCGTGGGCCGCCGACGGCGAAGCCGGTTACTGGGAGTTCATGCCCTCCGAGGGCGGGCCCGCCGGGCACCGGATTCCGACGACCATCCTGAACACCGACCGGCACACCGGCTGGATCGACGTGCTGCCCGCGCACAGCGGTCCCACGCCGAACCCGATCGCGGTGCCCGGCCTGGCCGGGCTGCGCTCGCGGCTGGGGGAGTTCGAAGCGGTCCGCTGACCGGCGGTTAGGTTGGCCGGGTGGAAAGCGAGAACCAGCCGCGCCTGCGCAGCGTGGTCAGCTACGTGCAGCGCGGCGGCCGGATGACGGTCGGCCAGCAACGCGCGTGGGAAGAGCTCTGGCCGTCGGTCGGCCGCAAGGTGGCCGAGCTGCCCGAGGGCCCGGTCGACTTCGACGCGTGGTTCGGGCGGAAGGCGCCGGTGCTGCTGGAGATCGGCTCCGGCATGGGCGAGACCACCTCGCAGCTGGTCGCCGCCGCGCCGGAGCTGAACTACGTCGCGGTCGAGGTGTACGAGCCGGGCCTCGGCCAGTTGATGCTGCGTGCCGAAAAGCTGGGCGTGACGAACCTGCGCCTGGTCAACGGCGACGCCGTCGTGCTGCTCACCCGCCACATCCCGGCCGACTCGCTGCACGGGGTGCGGATCTTCTTCCCGGACCCGTGGCCGAAGAAGCGCCACCACAAGCGCCGACTGGTCCAGCCGGAGTTCGTCCGGCTGGTGGCCTCGCGGATCGAACCCGGCGGCACGCTGCACCTGGCCACCGACTGGGAGAACTACGCCGAGCAGATGCTCGAGGTGCTCTCGGCGGAGCCGTCGCTGGTGAACCGGTACGACGACTGGGCACCGCGGCCGGACTGGCGGCCGGTGACCAAGTTCGAGAACCGCGCCCGCGAGGAGAACCGGATCAGCCGGGACCTGATCTTCGAACGCCGCTGACCGCGCCCCGGGCGGGACGCGGTCAGCAACTCCCTCACTCGTCGGCGAGGGGTTCGGCGCGCACCCGGTTCAGGGCCGGGGTGCACACCGAAGCCGCCAGCACGGCGACCCCGGCGCCCAGCACCACCGGCGCCAGCAGCCACGGGCTGAGCACCACCGGGTCGTCGTCGACCAGGCTGAACAGCCCCAGGCCGACGATCGCGCCGACCACACCGGCGCCGATGGTGGCGACCAGGGCGGGCAACGCGGCCTCGGTCCGCAGGGCCCGCGCCAGCGTGGGCACCGGGGTGCCCGCGGCGATCAGCGCGCCGAAGGTGCGCCGCCGGTCCATCACCGAACCGGCGGTCGCGATCGCCGCGCTGCACCCGGCCAGGATGCCCGCGGCGACCAGGCCGATCACCGTCACGCGGCGCAGGTCGCCCAGCTCGGTCTGCTGGTTGCCGAGGATCAGCTCCCGGCTGTCGATCTGCTCCCCGTCGGCCACGGTGATCAGCGCCGTCCGCACCACTTCCCGGGTTTCCGGGGTGGTCGGCACGGCCAGGGTGAAGTACTGCGGCCGTACCCCGGCGGGCACCGCCGACGGGTCGATGAACAACGAGGTGAACTGCTCCTCGCCGCGCGAGGGCACTTCACGGGCCACCGTGCCCGCGGGCAGCGGCTGCCCCTCCGCCCCCAAGCCGGCGGACACCTCCACCCCGGCCAGGTCCATCGGCGTGGCCGCGTAGACAGCGGGGCTGCCGTCGCAGGTGGCCGCGTTGAACCGCAGCAGGCCGCGGGCGTTCGCGCAGTCCAGCACCAGCGCGGACCGGCCGCCCACCTCGACCTGCGGAATGGTGGCCACCCGCTCCGGCACCCCGTACCTGGCCAGTTCGGCGTTGGCCGCGTCCGCCCGCTGGTGCGCGGTCTCCGCCTCGGAGTCCAGGTAGAGCACCGAATCGTGGAACGATCGGCCACCACCGGCGAGCGATTCGAGGCTGGGCAGCAGGGTCAGCGCCATCGACCCGGCGAACACCGCCAGCACCACCCCGGCCGACGCGCGGTAGGCACCCTTCGGATCGTCCCGCAGCCGCCGACCGGCGAGCAGTCCGGCCGGTTTGCGCCACAACCGGACGAAGATGCCGCCGACCGCCGAGGTCACCCACGGCCCGACCACCGCCGCCGAGCCGACCAGCACGAACAGGCCGCTCAGCACGATCATGATGCCGCCGTCGTCGGCCGCTGAGATGGCGTAGAAGAAGAACGACCCGGCCACCGGCAGCGCGAGCAGGCGCCACCAGTGCAGCGGCTTCTTGGTGTGCCCGCCGGTCGCACCCAGTGGCGCGGTGACCACCCGCCGGAGCCCGGCGACCGCGGCCAGCAGCACCAGCGCGGGCAGCGCCGCGGTGATGCCGATGGCGAGCGGGAGCGGCAACGCGAAGTCGTCGGCCTGCCAGGTGCCACCGGCCCACGGCACCACCGTGGCCAGTGCGTTCGCCAGCGGGCTGACCGCCAGGCCGAGGAGCGCGCCGGCCACCGCGGCGAGCGCGGTTTCGGCGGCGACCATGCCGATCACCTGCTTCGGCGTGGCCCCGGCGAGCCGCAGCGCGGCCAGCCGCTGCTCACGGCGCGCGGCGGTCAGCCGGGCCGAGGAGGCGACCAGCACCAGGCTCGGCACCAGCAGCACCACCACACCGACCCCGGCGAGCAGTTGCAGCAGGGAATCCGGTTCGGCGCCGTCGACGGGGAAACCGTCGACCGGCATGGCGTCCTGCGGCATGTCCTCCGGCGAGTGGCCGACCAGGGCGACCAGCTGCTCGGGATAGGCCAGCGCCTGCTCACCCAGCAGCGAACGCGGCCCGGTGCCGAAGCGGTCGGACAGCTGCGAGGCCATCCGCGAATCCATCAGCCGGGCCAGTTCCGGTGAGACCAGCGCTTCGCCCGGCCCCGGCAGCCGGTCGACGCCCGGTGGCAGCGACCCGACCGGGCCCAGCTGGGCCACGTCCACCCGCTTGATCTCCCGGCCTTCGAAGTAGTCGTCGGAGATCGCCTTCGACAGGTTGGCCGTCTGCCCCTCGGTGAAGACCTGCTGCTGCCACAACGCGCGTTCGGCCCGGGCCTGCGTGCCGAAGGGCAGGCCGACCAGCAGCAGCACCAGCGCGGTCGCCACGGCGACCCCGACGCCGGTGAGGATCGCCGAAACCCGCGTCCGGCGGTCGGCCCGCAGCACGCGCACGGCCAGCTGGAACGGGTTCACGCCGCGACCCGCACGTCGATCCGGCCGTCGCGGATGGCCACCGTGCGCGGCATCGACTCGGCCAGCTCGCGGTCGTGCGTCACCACGATCACCGCGGCCCCGGTCTCGGCGGCGGCGCCCAGCAGCGCGCCCATCGTGTCGTGCCCGGTCCGGGTGTCCAGCGCGCCGGTCGGCTCGTCGGCGAAGATCACCTTCGGCTGGTGCGCCAGCGCGCGGGCGATGGCCACCCGCTGCGCCTCCCCGCCGGACAGCTCACCCGGGCGCCGCTGCTCCTTGCCCGCCAGGCCGAGGCGGGCCAGCCAGCCGCGGGCGGCGGTCAGCGCCTCCTTGCGCCCGGCACCGGCCAGCAGCTGCGGCAGCGCCGCGTTCTCCTCGGCGGTCAGCTCGGCGACCAGCATGCCCGACTGGAAGACGAAGCCGAACTCCGAGCGCCGCAGCTCGCTGCGCCTGGTCTCGCTGAGCTGGTCCACCCGCTGGCCGCCGAGGAAGATGGCACCGTCGTCGGCCTTGAGGATGCCCGCCAGCACGTGCAGCAGCGAGGTCTTGCCCGAGCCGGACGGCCCGACGATGGCGATGGCCTCCCCGGCGCGGACGTCGATGTCGACCCCGGCCAGCGCGTACTGGGTGCCGTAGCGCTTCACCAGCCCCCTGCCGGACAGCACGGGCGCGCCGTCGTCCGTCCCGAGTGGACGCTGTGGATTCTGCACCGGAATTCTCCCTGTCGTCGCCTGATTCGTTCTGCTGCCGAGCAGACTCGCCCAGCGCGGGGGTGCCGGGCTTCGGGCAGACGGCCACCGCGGCCGCCGGGAACCTCGGCCGATCGGCCGAGGGGGAGATGGCCAGGCGGCCAAGGTGCGGTCCGCGGGCGATCCCCTACCGTCGCTACCGTGCCCACCGTCGACCAGTTCGCCGCCAGGGTCACCGCGTTCCTGCGGTGGCTCGGCGTGCCCGGTATCGTGCTGCTCGCGGCCGTGCTCTGCGACCTCGCCGTGATCACCGGTGCCGGACCGCGCCTGCGCGACCTCGGCATCGTGCCGGGAATGCTGCTGATGGCCGCTTGCGCGGTCTGGGCCAGGACGCAGCCGGTGGCCGCCGCGTTCACCGGTGCGCTGGTGCTGGTGTGCTCGTCGCTGCTGCTGAACCTGTTCCGGGTGCCGACCTATTCGACGGTGCTGGAGAACCTGTCGTTCGCCGAGACGGTGGCCGGGCTCGAACTGGTCATTCTCCTGGTCCGCTCGGCCCGCCCCGGGGTGGCTTTCGCGGGCACGGTCTCGCTGGTCGTGTCGTGCGTGCTGGCCATCGCCGCACGCGAGGACGTGGACCCGTTCAGTTCACTGGCCGAGGGCCGGAACAGCCTGTTCGGCGCCGGACTGCTCTTCGCCGCGGTGTTGTTCGGCATCGGCGCCCGGTCCCCGGCCCAGCGGCAGCGGAAGAGCAAGCTCGGCGAGCTGGTCAGCGGGCAGTGGCCGATGGTCGGCCTGCTGTCCCTGCTGTTGTTCTTCGAACTCGGCGCGGCGGTCAGCGAGGGCCTGCGTGCCGCGCCGACGCTGCTCTGCTCGCTGGCCGCGGGCGGGCTGGCGATGCTGGGGAAGCGCCATCCGGTGACCGCCGCCTGGGTGCTGGCCGGGCTGATGCTGTTCTCCGCCGTGGCCACCCGGCTGGTGCTGCGCGGCCACTCCAGCTACGTGCTCGCCGGCGGGGTGCCGATCGGGCAGGTCGGGGCCGGGGCGGTGATGGTGGTGCTGCTGATCCGGCACACCACCACCGCGCGCGCCTGGCCGTCGATCCTGGTGCTGTCGGGCGCGGTCGCGTTGAGCGCGATGGCCAACGTCCGGCGCGACGGCCCCACCCTCGACTTCGACGACCTGCAGCCGCACATCCTCTCCGCCTTCCTGGTGCTCGGCATCTCCATCGCGACCGGGCTGTTCCTGCGGTCCAGGGATTCCGAGCGCAAGCAGGTGGTGCAGTCCGCGGTCACCGACGCCCAGACCGCCGAGCGGATGGCGCTGGCCAGGGAACTGCACGACGTGGTGGCGCACCACGTGACCGGCATCGTGGTGCAGGCGCAGGCGGCGAAGGTGGTCGCCGAGAAGAACCCGCACGTGGCGCTGGACGCGCTGGACCGGATCGAGACCGCGGGCACCGAAGCCCTGACCGCGATGCGGCGCCTGGTGCGGAGCATGCGCGGGGACCACCCGGCGGGCACCACCGAGTTCAGCGAACAGGCCACCATGAGCCTGGCCGCCGACCTGCACAAGATGGTCGACGCGGCGAACCACGGCGTGCACACCAAGATCGAGCTGAACCTGCCGGAAAACCTGCCGCAGGAGGTCGCCCGGTCGGCGCTGCGGCTGGTCCAGGAGTCGCTGACGAACATCGGCAAGCACGCCGCCGGCGCCACGGTGGCCTGGGTGTCGGTGCGCGAGGAGGACGGCGAACTGCACATCAGGGTGACCGACAACGGGCACGGGGAGAGCCAGCGCACCGCGCCGATCCCCGGCGGATACGGTCTGGTCGGCATGCGCGAACGGGTCGCGCTGCTGCACGGACGGTTGCAGGCCGGCCCGTCGCCGGAGGGCGGCTGGCTGGTCGAAGCGTGGTTGCCCCTCGAAGCTCGGCAGGGAGCGGAATGATCCGGGTGCTGATCGCCGACGACCAGGAAATGGTGCGGATGGGCTTCCGCATGATCCTCGACGCGCAGGACGACATCGAGGTGGTGGCCGACGTGGCGAACGGTGTGGACGCCGTGCGCCGGGCCCGCGAGCTGCGCCCGGACGTCTGCCTGCTGGACATCCGGATGCCGGAGCTGGACGGGCTGGCGGTGACCAGGCAGCTGGCCGGGCCGGAGGTGGCCGACCCGCTGAAGGTGGTCGTGGTGACCACCTTCGACCTCGACGAGTACGTGCACACCGCGTTGCGCAACGGCGCCAGCGGGTTCCTGCTCAAGGACGCCGGGCCCGCGCTGCTGATCGAGGCGGTGCGCGCGGCCGATCGCGGGGACGCGCTGGTGTCACCGCAGATCACCGTGCGGCTGCTGAAGCACTTCGACAGCGCACCGGCGCGCCCGTCGGTCGAACCGCCGTCGGAGCCGCTGACCGCGCGTGAAACCGACGTGGTCAAGGCGACCGCGCGCGGGCTGACGAACACCGAGATCGGCACCGAGCTGTACCTGTCGTTGTCCACGGTGAAAACGCACCTGGCTTCGGTGCAGGGCAAGATCGGCGCGCGGAACCGGGTGGAGATCGCCGCCTGGGCCTGGCGTTCCGGCCTGATGGACGAGTGAGGGCACCCTCTAGAATCCCGTGATGCGCCGTCGTTTCCACGCCCCCGTCGTCCTTCCCGCCGACCCCGCCTGTTCCGTGCTCCGCGACGCGGTGCTCGACGTCGGCGAGGACGGGCGGATCACCCACTGCGGCCCGGCCGCCACGGCACCGGAGACCGACGTCCCGTGCACCGAGCTGACCGGCATCCTGCTGCCCGGCCTGGTCAACACCCACGCGCACAGCCCGATGGTGCTGCTCCGCGGCATGGGGTCCGACCTGCCGCTGCTGCGCTGGCTGAGCGAGGTCATCTGGCCGGCCGAAGCCCGGTTGCGCGCCGAGGACATCCGGACCGGCATGCTGCTGGGCTCGCTGGAGATGCTGCGGCACGGCGTCACCACCAGCGCGGAGATGTACTTCCACGGCGACCAGCTCGCCGACGCGGTGCTGGCCACCGGCGCCAGGGTGTCGATCGGCGCGCCGATCATGGACCTGCCCGGCATGGACTGGCGGGCGCAGCTCAACGCCGTCGACGCCTGGATCGACGCCGACGGCCTGCGCTTCGGCCCCGGCGAGCGGATCGAGGTCAGCTACGGCCCGCATTCGGCGTACACGCTGCCGGAGGAGGCGTTGCGGCTGACCGCGGAGTCGGCCGGGCGCCGGGACGCGCTGGTGCAGATCCACGTGGCCGAGGCACGCACCGAGGACGAGAAGCAGCGCGCCGAGCACGGCTCGGTGCCGAAGCTGCTGGCCAAGACCGGGTTGCTGGACACCAGGGTGGTCGCCGCCCACGCCATCCACCTGTCCGACGAGGACATCGCGTTGTTCGCCGACCACGGGGTCGGCGTGGCGCACTGCCCCGGCTCGAACGCGAAGCTCGCCTCCGGCATCGCGCGGCTGGCCGAGCTGCGGGCGGCCAAGGTGCCGGTCGGCCTCGGCACCGACGGCCCGGCCAGCAACGACGACCTGGACCTGTGGGAAGAGGTGCAGCTCTCGGCGATGCTGTCGCGGCTGGCGACCGGGGACTCGACGGCGCTGAGCGCGGCCGGGGCCCTGCTGCTGGCCACGCGTGGCGGCGCCGAGGCACTCGGCCGAGCCGACATCGGCGCGCTGGAAGCCGGGCGGTGGGCCGACTTCGTGCACATCGACCTGGACGATCCCGCCTTCGCCACCGGCCTCGACGTGCCGGACGCCCAGCTGCTGGCGAACCTGGTGTGGGGCGCGGGCTCGCGGCGGGTGCGGGAGGTGTGGGTGGCCGGGGAGCAGGTGGTCGCGGCCGGCGAGCCGACCAGGGTGGACCGGGCGGAGGCACAGGCGGGCGTCGCGGTGGCCTCGGCACGGCTGCGTGCCTGATCGCGGCCTGGCTGAACTCGAACCTGCGACCTAGAGATCAGAAGGCTCATGCTCTGTGGAGCTGAGAGCAGGTGATCGAGCCCCAGGCGCCAGGCAGGCATCGGCGCGGCTGGGGCTTGGGAGCGGTCGAGCAGCCATCGGCTGAGCGCGCGGGCGGATCGCGGCCGCGGGGCTAGTAGCGGGCCGCCAGCCATTCGCCGAGGGAGTGCAGGCGGCCGGTGAGGGCGGCCGGTTCGAGGACGTCCAGGTCCAGGTTCAGGTAGGCGAGCCACCGCGCGGCCCAGTCCAGGTCGTCGGTGCCGAAGTGCAGGTCGCAGGTGTAGTCGTCGACCTCGGAGACGGTGGCGACGCTCGGGTCGACCAGGTCGCGGACCAGGTCGGCCGAGGTGTGCACCCGCACCCGGACGCGGTGCCGCCAGGGTCCGTGGGCGAGCGAGTCCGACACGAAGGCGGCGGCGTCCACGGGTGGTTCCGGGGCCGGGTACCGGGTGCCGAGTGGCTGGGCGTGCCCGACGCGGTCGATGGCGTAGGTCCGCCAGCGTTCGCTCCCACGGGGACAGGCGACCAGGTACCAGTGGCTCCGCAAGGCGACGAGTCGATATGGCTGCACGTCGATCGGGCGGTCGTCGTGGCGGAGGCGGACGGCTTCACCGGCGCGGCAGGCGAGGGCCAGCGGGATGAGCACGTCCCGGCCGGTCCGCCGCCGTGCCGGGCTGGGCCGGGTCTGCACGTCGGCGAGGGCGTTCAGCCGGGTCTGCCAGCGCGACGGGACCACCTGCGTGAGCTTGGCCAGTGCCGTGGTCGCCGCGGTTTCGAGGCCGTCGACGGCGATCGCGGTGCGCAGGCCGACCACGACGGCCGCGGTTTCGTCGGCGTCGAGCAGCAGCGGTGGCATGGTGCGCCCGGAAGCCAGGCGGTAGCCGCCGTCCCGGCCCGCATCGCCGTCGATGCGGTAGCCGAGTTCCCGCAGCTGGGCGACGTCGCGGCGGGCCGTGCGCTCGGTGACGCCGAGCCGTTCCGCGAGCCGTGGCGCGGAGATGCCGGGATGCGCCTGGAGCAGGGCGAGCGTTTCGAGGCGCCGGGTGGTGGTGGACACGCTTCGGAATGATGCCGGTAAACCCTGACCGTATCTGTCCGGGTAGGGCGGCAAGCTCAGTCCCATGAACCAATTGCTCCGTCCCGAGGGACTCGTCCAGTCGCCCGCCTTCACCCACGTCGCCGTGGTGCCGCCGGGTGCCACCACCGTCTACATCGGCGGCCAGAACGCCGTCGACGGTGAGGGCAGGCTCGTCGGCGGTGACGACATCGCCGCGCAGACCCGCCAGGTGCTGGCCAACCTGCACACCGCGCTGGCCGCGGGCGGGGCCACCGTGCAGGATCTGGTGATGCTCACCATCGCGCTGGCCGAAGGCGCCGACCTGGCCGCGGCCTATCCGGCGGCGGCAGCCGGGCTGGCCGGTGCGACGCCGCCGGTGGTCGTCACCCGGGTGGCCGGGCTGGCCGTGCCCGGCGCGCTGGTCGAGGTCAGCGCCATCGCGGCGGTGACCAGGTGACCGTCGGGCGCACCCGGGACGCGGGCTGGCAGATCGGGGTGTCGAAGACGGTGGACCACCCGGTGGCCGAGGTGTGGGACTTCATCACCTCACCGGAGGGCGTGGCGATCTGGCTCGGCGAAGGCGTGACGATCGCGCGCGAGGCGGGCACCGGCTACCGGACCGAGGCCGGGGTGCAAGGCGAGGTGCGCAGCTTCCGCGAACTCGACCGCCTCCGGCTCACCTGGCAGCCGCCCGGCTGGACGCACGACACCACGTTGCAGCTGACGGTCACCTCGGCAGGCGAGGGCCGCGCTCGGCTCGGTGTGCACCAGGAACGGCTGGCCGACGCGGCCGAACGCGAACAGCAGCGCACGCACTGGAAGGGCGTGGTCGCCGAAATCGTGGCGGCGCTCAGCCGCTGAGCAGACCGGCGTCGTGCACCAGCAGGGCGATCTGCACCCGGTTGTTCAGGCCGAGCTTGGTCAGGATCGCCGACACGTGCGTCTTCACCGTCGGCACCCCGAGGTGCAGCACCCGCCCGATCTCCGCGTTCGACCGCCCGCGCCCGACCTCCACGGCGACCACGCGCTCCCGCTCGTTCAACCGCGACAGCCGCTCCGCCGCCCGCGTGCGCCGGCGGTCCACGTCGGACTCGGCGACCCGGTCCATCAGGCGGCGGGTCACCGCCGGGGACAGCGCCGGGTGCCCCCGCGCGACCCGCCGCACCGCCGCCACGATCTCGGCGGGCGGGGTGTCCTTGAGCAGGAACCCGGCGGCCCCGGCCCGCAACGCCCGCAGCACGTGCCGATCGGCGTCGAAGGTGGTCAGCACGATCACCTCCGGTGCCGACGGCCGGGCCCGCAGGGCTTCGGTGGCGGTGAGGCCGTCCGTGCCCGGCATCCGGATGTCCATCAGCACCACGTCGGGGTGGTGCGCGTCGACCAGCGGCAGCACCTCGGCGCCGTCCCCGGCTTCGGCGACCACGTGCAGGTCGGCGGCTCCGCCGAGCATCATCGTCAGCCCGGCGCGCACCAGCGGGTCGTCGTCGACGAGCAGTACCCGGATCACGGCGGCCACGGTAGCCGGGCCGACACCCGCCAGCCGCCGCCGGGCCGGGGCCCGTGGGCCAGCCGCCCGCCCGCCATCACCGCGCGCTCGGTCAGGCCGAGCAAACCCTGTCCGGAGCCCTCGGCGGGCGCGGTGGCCGCCTCGTTGGTGACTTCGATCGCCAGCCCGTCGCCGGGGGCACCGGTCACCTCGACCTCGACGGCGGCACCGGGGGCGTGCTTGCGCGCGTTGGTCAGGCTCTCCTGCACGATCCGGTAGGCGGTGCGGCCGAGCGTGTCCGGTGGCTCGCCGTCGACCGCCAGCCGCAGTTCGACCCGCATCCCGGCCCGCCGCGATTCCCCGGCCAGCTCGGGCAGGTCCGCCATCGACGGCTGGGGCAGCTCGCCGACCGGCGCCCGCAGCACCCCGATCACCTCGCGCAGGTCCTGCAACGCCTGGTGCGAGCTCTCCCGGATCACCTTGGCGGCCCGCGCGACGTCCTCGGCGGGCGCGTCCGGCCGGAACTCCAGTGCGCCCGCTTGCACGCTGAGCAGCGAAAGCCGGTGCCCGAGCACGTCGTGCATCTCCCGCGCGATCTCCTCACGCGCCGCCCGGACCGCACGCTCCTGCAACGACACCACCAGTTTGCGCCGGTGGTGGATGGCCAGCCCCCAGCCGACCACCGCGCTCTGCACCACCAGCCCGAACGCCAGCAGCAGGGACGCGGGCGCGTCGGGCTCCGGCCGCAGTTGCTGGTAGGCGAACGCGGCGGCCAGGCCACCGGCGAACAACAACGCGGTGACCCGCGGTGGCCGGAGCACGGCCACGGTGAACAGGGCCGCCATCGCCGCCCCGCCGACCAGTTCGGAGAACGACGACAACGCGATCAGCACCACCGCCAGCCCCACCGGCCACCGGCGGCGGAACCACAACGCGGCGCAGCCCAGCGCGCCGACGACCTGGTCCAGGTCGAGCAGCCACGCCGGTTCCGGGGTCGGCCACCACCGCAGCCGGCCCACCGCCAGCCAGAGCCCGAACACCACGGCGAAGCCGAACACCGCGCTGTCCACGATCCACTGGCGCCGGGTGCGGGTGCTCACCGCACCGAACCTACCCAGCGATCCGGCGGGCACCACCGGATGCGATACCGAAGTCGTCCCGCTCGATACCTTCGGCCGAGCACGGCGTCCGCCCGGCCTCCCTAGCGTCGGGACATGCGGAAAACCACCGAGACCGCGGGCGGGCTGCTGGTGCTGATGGGCCTCAGCGGCACCATCGACCACCTCTGGTACCAGCCGGTCCTCGGCCCGTTCCTGAACGCGTTCAACCGGTACGTCTTCCCGGCCGTCGACGCGCTGCGCGGGTACGAGGTCTACGCGAACCTGCTGGTGGCGGTGGTCGGCGTGGTGGTCATCGCGGCCGCACGACGAGTTCGGTGAGGTGCGCGTCGGGGCTCGCGGAGACCGCGGCGAGCACCGCCTTCGCCACCGAATCGGGGCGCAGGTAGCGGCCGGGGTCGTACTCGTTCCCCTCGCCGGCGACGATCGCGCGCTGCATGTCGGTGTCGGTCCGGCCGGGGTGGACGGAGGTGACGCGCAGGCCGTTCGGCTCCTCCTCGGCACGCAGCACGTCGGCGAAGGCACGCACGGCGAACTTGCTCGCCGCGTACGGACCCCAGCCGGGGCGGGCGTTGAGCCCGGCACCGGAGTTGATCACCACGACGTGCCCCTTCGCCGCGCGCAACGCGGGCAGCAGCAACCGGGTCAGCTCGGCGACCACCACCACGTTCAGCTCGAAGTTGCGCCGCCAGTCCTCGGCGGTGGCCTGCTCGACGGTGCCCAGTTCGGCGACGCCCGCCGAGTGCACCAGCACGTCGAGCCGGTCGAGGTCCGCCACGGCCGCACGCACGGCGTCGGAATCGCCCAGGTCGACCGGCCACGGGCGCGCGCCGGGCAGTTCCGCGGCGAGTTCCTCCAGCGCGCCGGTGTCACGGCCGCCGAGCAGCACCTGGTGGGTGGGGGCGAGCGCCTGCGCCACGGCGGCGCCGATGCCTCGGGAAGCGCCGGTGACCAGGGCGAGCGGCTGTTCAGTCATGGGTCCCACGGTAGGAGCCCCTTGACGCACGGGCCGCGCGGGCCTGTGATGATCGATCATGAAGGCGACTGACCCCGGTGACCGCGTGCTGCGCAAGGTGGCGCTGCGGCTGATGCCGTTCCTCTGCCTGCTGTACTTCGTGAACTACCTGGACCGGGTGAACATCGGTTTCGCCGCGCCGAACGGGATGAACGAAGAACTCGGGCTGACCGCGACGGTGTTCGGCTTCGCCTCGGGCATCTTCTTCCTCGGTTACCTGCTGCTGGAGGTGCCGAGCAACCTCGCGCTGCACCGGTTCGGCGCGCGGCGGTGGATGGCCCGGATCATGCTCACCTGGGGCGTCGTGGCCACCGTGATGGCCTTCGTGCCGAACGCGACCACGCTGGTGGTCCTGCGTTTCCTGCTCGGGGTCGCCGAGGCGGGCTTCTTCCCCGGCATCATCCTGTACCTGACCTTCTGGTTCCCGGCCGCGCAGCGCGCCAAGGCGGTGGCCATGTTCATGGCCGCGGTGCCGATCTCCTCGGCGGTCGGCGCCACCGTCTCCGGCCTGCTGATCTCCGGCGGCGACGGGGTGTTCGGCTTGTCCGGCTGGCGGTTCATGTTCCTGGTCGAGGGCGTGCCCGCGATCCTGCTGGCCTTCGTCACCTGGTTCTACCTGACCGATCGCCCGGAGAAGGCGAAGTGGCTGACCGAGGGCGAGCGCGACTGGCTTTCGTCCACTTTGGCCGCGGAGAAGGCGGACACCGAGCAGCAGCACCACTGGCCGTTGCGCAAGGCGCTGACCCACCCGCGCATCCTGGCGCTGGCCTTCGTCTACTTCGGCATCGCCTACGGGCTCTACGCGCTCGGCTTCTTCCTGCCGACCATCATCGCCGGGTTCAAGCAGCAGTTCGGCACGCAGTTCTCGATCACCGAGACCGGGCTGATCACCGCGATCCCGTACGTGGTCGGCGCGGTGGTGATGGTGCTGTGGGCGCGGCACGGCGACCGGACCGGTGAACGCACCTGGCACGTGGCGGTGCCGATGCTGGTCGGCGGCGCGGCCATCCCGGTGGCGCTGTACCTGGGCAACCCGGTGCTGGCCATGGTCGCGGTGACCATCTGCGCCACCGGGGTCTGCTCGGCGCTGCCGACCTTCTGGGCGCTGCCGTCGAGCTTCCTCTCCGGGGCCGCGGCGGCCGGGGGCATCGCGATGATCAACTCGCTGGGCAACATCAGCGGCTTCGCCGCGCCGTACATCACCGGCTGGCTGACCGACGCCACGGGCAGCCAGCGCACCGGGCTGTGGGCGGTCGGGCTGTGCATGATCGCCGCCGCCGGGGTGGCCGTCCTGCTGGGCGAGCGGATCAGGCGGGACTCGCTTCAGTAGCTGAGCCAGCTCTCGTCGTCGGTCGCGCGTGCCATCAGCTTCTGCAGCAATCCACGCAGTGCCTCGGTTTCGCGGGCGCTCAGGCCACCGGCGAGATCGCGTTCCGCCTGCATCATCGGGCCTTCCGCGGCGGCGAGCAGCCGTTCGGTGCCTTCGGTGAGCACCAGCCGCACGGTGCGCCCGGTCGCCCCGGGCAGCCGGTGCAGGTGCCCGGCGTCCTCGAGTTCGCCGACCAGTTCGTGCAGCGACTGCCTGCTGACGCCGAACTGACGCGCCAGTTCGGCCATGGTCAGCTCGGGTTCGAGCTGCAACTGCACCAGCACGCCGAACTGCCGGGCGGTCAGCCCGAACCGGCGCAGGCGCTCGGCCACCCGCCGCGACGCGAGCGTGTGCGCGTAGGCGAGCAGGTACGGGATCGGCGGCTTCACGGTGCCCACAATAACCGATAATTGTCAAGCACCCTGACGTTTTATGACGCATTCGAAGTAAGCTTTTCGAGCTGCAAATCCGGCAAATCACCTACCGAGAACGATCTCGCGCTGCCCGTGAACGGGGTAGCTCAAATTTGAGTATGGGAGTCGCAGATGATCCATGCCCGCGGTCTGACCAGGCACTTCAAGGTCAAGAACGAGACCGTGGCAGCCGTCCAGAGCCTCGACCTGGACGTCGAGGAGGGCGAGCTGGTCGCCTTCCTCGGCCCCAACGGCGCCGGTAAGTCCACCAGCCTGCGCATGCTGACCACGGTGCTGCCGCCGACGGCGGGCACCGCGGAGGTGGCGGGGCACGACATCCGCACCGATCCGGCCGCCGCGCGCCGCCGGATCGGCTACATCGGCCAGGGCAAGAGCTCCGGCGACTACTTCCGGGTCGCCGACGAACTGTTCAGCCAGGGCCGGTGCTACGGCCTCAGCCGGTCGGAAGCCAGGAAGCGGGCCGGTGAACTGCTCGCCGCCCTCGACCTCGAGTCGCTCGCGAAGCGTTACGCCAACTCGCTTTCCGGTGGCCAGCGACGGCGGCTCGACATCGCGCTCGGGCTGATCCACCGGCCGAAGCTGCTGTTCATGGACGAGCCGTCGTCCGGGCTCGACCCGCAGAACCGGGCGAACCTGTGGGAGCACATCCTGCGGCTGCGCCGGGAGTTCGGCACGACCATCTTCCTGACCACGCACTACCTCGACGAAGCCGACGCGATGGCCGAGCGGGTGCTGGTCATCGACCACGGCAGCGTCATCGCCGACGACACCGCGGCGAACCTGAAGGCCAACCTGGCCGGCGACCTGATCGAAGTGGTGGTCGACGAACCCCGCCGGGCGGCGGAACTGGCCCCGCCGGCGAAGGAGGTGGTGGTCGACGGCGACCTGGTGACCGTGCGGCTGGCCGGGCAGGCCACCGCCGCGCTGCCGCGGTACCTGCGTGAGCTGTACCGGGAGGGGATCACCGTGCGCTCGGCCGACCTCCGCCGCCCCACCCTGGACGACGTCTTCCTCGGCCTCACCGGCCGCAGCCTCCGTGAAACCGCCTGAGGGGAAATGCTGATGAACCTGCTCACCGACACCGGCGTGGTCTTCGGCCGCGAGATCAAGCCCAACCTGCTCAGCCCGGCCGGGCTGCTGATCAACATGGCGCAGCCGCTGGTGTTCCTGCTGCTGTTCGGCCCGCTGCTGCCCGGCGACGGCTCGCCGTGGCAGTGGTTCGTACCGGGCATCCTGGTGATGCTCGCCCTGTTCGGCACCATGGCGTCCGGCTACAACCTGCTGATGGAACGCGGTGGCGGTTCGCTGGAACGGCTGCTGGTCACCCCGATCAGCCGGACCGCGATGCTGCTCGGGCGGGTGCTCAAGGAAGTGGTGCTGCTGCTGGCGCAGGCGGTGCTGATCACCCTGGTGGTGCTGCCGCTCGGCTTCACCCTGCACCCGGCCGGTGTGCTCGCCGGGCTGGTCCTGCTGGCGGTGCTCGGGATCGGCATGGGCGCGCTGTCCTTCGCGCTGGCGATCGCCGTGCGCAAGCAGGATTCGCTGTTCTGGGCGGTGCACCAGACGCTGCTGTTCCCGCTGCTGCTGCTCTCGGGGGTGCTGCTGCCGATCGACGGCGCCCCCGGCTGGCTGCACACCGTCGCCCGGCTGAACCCGCTGTCCTATGTGGTCGATGCGGAACGGGCTCTGTTCGGCGGCGAGCTGGGTGCGGCCGCGGTGCTGCACGGCGGCCTGGCGGTGTTCGGCATCGCCGCCGTCGGCCTGTTCCTCGGCACCACCGCCATGCGGAAGGCCACCGAGTAGCGCGAAGGAGCGGGGCACCCCGAGCCGGGTGCCCCGCTCCCCGGCGGGCTAGCGGACGCCGATCTTGCCGGTGAGACCCCACCGGCCCTTGCGCCACACCGAAACGATGGCCGGGCGCGGCTGGGTGTCGCCGCCGTCCGGCCAGTGCGAGGTGGGGGCACCCGAGTTCGGCGCGTTCTCACCCGGGTGCTGCACGGCCACCAGCACCAGGTTCTCCGTCACCACCGGACCGCAGGTCTCCGCACCGGTCGGCACCGAGAGGAACTGCTGCACCTTGCCGCGTTCCGGACCGCTCACCGGCACCGAGAACAGCCCGTCGTGCGAGCCGAGCGCGTTGCCGTCGGTGGAGATCCACAGGTTGCCGTGCGGGTCGAAGGCCACGTTGTCCGGGCACGAGATCGGCGAGACCTGCGACTTGTCGAAGCCGCCGAAGTAGGTGTCTGCGGTCTTCGGGTCACCGCAGACCAGCAGCAGGCGCCAGTTGAACTTCGTCGCGGTGGCGTTGCCGACCTCTTCGAACTCCAGCACGTGCCCGTTGCGGTTGCCGTTGCGCGGGTTGGCCTCGTCGACGCCGGCCTTGCCCGCCGCACCGCGGTCGGAGTTGTTGGTCAGCGCGCAGTAGACGCGGCCGTTGACCGGGTTCGGCTCGATGTCCTCCGGCCGGTCCATCTTCGTCGGCAGCACCTTGTCCGCGGCCTGCCTGGTGAAGACGTAGACCTCCTCGGCGGTGAATCCGTCCACAAAGGACTTGTTGCCGGCGGCCAGCGGGATCCACTCGCCGGAGCCGTCGAACTCGCCGTCGCCGGGCAGCTTGCCGGTGCCGTCGATCTCGCCGACCGGCGAGTCACCGGTGAACCGGCCCACGTAGAGCGTGCCGTCGTCGAGCAGGCCGGAGTTGTGGCGGCGGGCGTGCGCGCTGTTGCCCTTCTTGTACTTGCCGTTCGAGACGTACTTGTAGATGTACTCGAAGCGCTCGTCGTCCCCGGAGTAGGCGACCACGCGGCCGTCCTCGGCGATCTTCACCGCGGCGCCCTCGTGCTTGAACCGGCCGAGGTGGGTGTGCTTGATCGGCTTCGCGTTCGGGTCGTGCGGGTCGATCTCGACCACCCAGCCGAAGCGGTTCGGCTCGTTCGGCTCCTGGGTGACGTCCCAGCGCTTGTCGAACCGCTCCCACTTGCGGGTGCTCCCGGCGCCGGAGAAGCCGTAGCGCTTGAGCCGCGCGGCCTGCACCGGGTCGGTCACCGCACCCGCGTTGGCGAAGTACTGGTTGATGTTCTCCTCACCGGAGAGCACGGTGCCCCAGGGGGTCACGCTGCCGGCGCAGTTGTTCTGCGTGCCGCGGACCACCTTGCCGGACGGGTCGGCGGAGGTCTTGAGGTACTGCGAACCGGCGGCGGGCCCGCGCACCTCGAACTCGGTGTTCAGCGTGATGCGGCGGTTGTAGCGGCTCGGCACCACGCGCAGCCCGCCGTGGATCGGGTCGCGCAGCGCCTGCACCACGGACAGCCCGTGTGCCGCCCAGGCGATCTTGACCTGCTCCTCGGTGGGGTTGTTCGGGTCGTACTGGTCGACGGGGAACATGTGCACCTCGGTGGTGTACTCGTGGTTGGCCACGAGCAGGTTCGAGATGCCCAGCGGGTCGAGCGGGATCAGCCCGACGAAGTCGTTGTTGTAGCCGAACTGCTTCTCCTGCGCGGCCGCGGTCTGCTTGTGGAAGTCGAACTTCGGCGCACCGGGCACCACCGCGTCGCCCCAGCGGATGACCACGCGCTGGTCGTAGCCGGGCGGAATGGTGACCGCGTCGTTGGTGTTCGGCGGGACCGGGTCGAAGTCGGTGCCGGGCACCTTCTTCTGCGGCTTGCCCGGCTTGCCGTGGCCCGCCGCCTCGACGGGCGCCGCGGCGGCGGTACCGGACAACGCGGCGAAACCACCCGCGGCCGCGGCCATCACCGCGCTGGCCTTCAGCGCACCACGGCGGGAAAGCACGTTCTTCGCGACGTCGCCGAAGTATTCGTTGTCCGAGGTGTTCGGCTCGGGGTGCGCGCAAGCGTTGCCGCAGCGGTACTCACAGGTGACCGAGGAACGGCCGCCGGGGTGTGAGGTGAGCAACGGCAGGAGCCGCTGGGGCTCGACGGACACGGTGCCTCCATGGTGAGTGCAGTGGGTTCCAGTGGTCCAGTCAGGGGAACGCCGTGACGTTAAGCGACCAAGGAGAGCCCGTTCCGACTTCGAGGTGAACACCAGGCCAACACGGTGTGGCACACGTCGCACCCGCACCGCGTTGACCTGGTCATTCACCTTGAACCGAGGTCAACCGCCGATATCGCCCGGGCCGTGCTTCCCGGGCTTCCACACCGCCACCACCGAGGGCCGCGGCACGCTGGCACCGCCGTCGGGCCAGTGCGAGGCGGGGTTGTCGGCACTCGCGCCGTCCAGCTCACCCGGATGCTGAACACAGACGGTGACCACTTTGTCGCCGATGACCGGGCCGCAGGTCTCCCCGCCCTTCGGCACGGTCAGGAACAGCTTCAGGTTCCCGCGCTGCTTGCCGTCCAGCGGAACGCCGTAGAGCCCGTCGTTGATGCCGAGCGCCCCCGCGGAGTCGGTGGAGATCCACAGGTTGCCGTGCCGGTCGAAGGCCACGTTGTCCGGGCTGGAGATCGGCGACACCTGGTCCTTCGGGAAACCGGCGAAGTAGGTGTCCGGCGCGGACGGGTCGCCGCAGACCAGGAACAGCCGCCAGCGGAACTTCAGCGCGAGCGCCTTCTCGTCGATTTCGAGCACCTGGCCGTGCTTGTTGTGCACCCGGGGGTTCGGCTCGGTCGCGCCCTCCTTGCCGGGGTTGCCGCGTTCGACGTTGTTGCTCAGCGCGCAGTAGACCCGGCCGGTCTTCGGGTGCGCCTGGATGTCCTCCGGCCGGTCCATCTTGGTGGCCCCGACCTTGTCCGCCGCCTCACGGGTGAACACGTACACCTCTTCGGCGGTCATTCCGTCCACAAAGGACTTCTTGCCCGCGGCCAGCGGGATCCACTCGCCACCGCCGTCGAACTCGCCGTCGCCGGGCAGTTTCCCGGAGCCGTCGATCTCGGCTGCCGGGGAGTCGCCGGTGAACCGGGCCACGTACAGCGTGCCGTCGTCGAGCAGGGTCATGTTGTGGCGCCGCGCGTGTGCGCTGCCGCCCTTCTTGACCTTGCCGTTCGAAACGAACTTGTAGATGTATTCGAAGCGCTCGTCGTCCCCGGAGTAGGCCACCACGCGGCCGTCGTCGGCGATCCGGATGTTGGCGCACTCGTGCTTGAACCGGCCGAGGTGCGTGTGCTTGACCGGCGTGCTCTCCGGGTCGTGCGGGTCCAGTTCGATCACCCAGCCGAACCGGTTCGCCTCGTTGAGCTGCTCGGTCAGGTCGAACCGGCTGTCGAACCGCTCCCACTTGCGCGTGGTCTCGGTGCCCCTGATGCCGTAGCGCGCGAGCCGGGTCCGGGTCTTCTCGTCGGGCACCAGGTCGGCGTTGGCGAAGTACTGGTTGACGTTCTCCTCGCCGGACAGGATCGTGCCCCACGGCGTGACGCCGCCCGCGCAGTTGTTCATCGTGCCGAGCACCACCGTGCCGGTCGGGTCGGCGGGAGTCTTGAGCAGCGCACTGCCCGCGGCCGGGCCGGTCACCTTGAACGGCGTGTGCAGCGTGATCCGGCGGTTGAGCCGAGACGGCTTCGGCCGGTAGTGCCCGCTCCGCGGCGTCCTGGTCACCAGCACCACGGTCAGGCCGTGCGCCGCCCAGGCCACCTCGACCTGCTCCTCGGTCGGGTTGTCCTCGTCGTAACCGGGGAACATGTGCGTTTCGGTGGTGTACTCGTGGTTGGTCACCAGCAGCGACTTGAGCCCGGTGTGGTCGATCGGCAGGAGCGCGGCGAAGTCGCAGTTGTAGCCGAACTGCTTGGCCTGCGCGTCCCCGGTCTGCTGGGTGATGTCCCACTCCGGCGCGCCGGGCAGCACCGGGTCGCCCCAGCGGATGACGATGCCCTGCTCGTAGCCCTCCGGCACGACCACCGCGTCCAGCGTGTTCGGCTCGACCCGCTGGAAGTCCAGCCCCGGTGGCGGCTTGGGCTGCCCCTTCTCCGGCGCGGCGGCGAGCGCGGGCGCGGCGGTGAGACCACCGGTGGCCAGCGCGACCACCGCACCCGCCTTCAGCGCGCCGCGGCGGCTGACCTCGGTCAGCACGTCGGCGAAGGTGGCGTTGCCCGAGGTGTTGGGCACTTCGTGGAAACAGGCGTCCCCGCAGCGGTAGGTGCAGGTGACGGCCGCGCGGCCGGGTGAGTGGCCTGGGAGCAACGGCAGGAACTTCAACGGGGACCTCCAGGTTCGGGAGTCCGACGCTAAGCCACCCGACCAACGGAGGGGAATACCTTCATTGGTCGGGTGTTCACCTTTTGTTCACTAGAACTCTTCGCCGACCAGCGCCGCTGTCGGCGGGACGCGGTGGGAGTCCGGGGTGCGCTGCTCGATCGCCAGCAGCGCACCGGCCAGTACACAGAGGACGGCCGCGGCCAGGAACGGCGCCTGCGGCGAGCCGAGCCACTCGGCCACGTGGCCGACCACGGTGGCGGCGACCGCCCCGCCCAGCCAGCGGAGGAAGTTGTACCCCGCGCTGGCCACCGGCCGCGGTGCGTCGCTGACCGACATCGCGGTACCGGTGAACAGCGTGTTCAGCAGGCCGGACACCAGCCCGGAGGCGATGATCGCGGCCACCAGCACCGGCTTGCCCGGCACCAGCATCACCGCCAGCAGCACGGCGTAGGCCAGCACCGCGACCACGGTCGCGTGCCGCTCACCCAGCTTCGCCGCCAGCTTCGGCGCGAAGACCACGCCGGCCACCGCCACGCACAGACCCCAGCCGCAGAACACCAGCCCGACGGCGATGGCGCTCCACTCCAGCACGAACGGCGACCAGGCGAGCACGGTGAAGAACGCGGCGGTGTAGAGCGCCGAACCGATCGAGGTCCGCAGCAGGCCGCCGTGCCGCAGCGCGCGGATCGGGTCCAGCAGCCGGACCCGCGGCCGCTGCTCGTCCTTGTCGCTGTTCAGGAAGATCGAGCACAGCACCAGCGCACCGGCCATCAGCACGGCGGTGCCGAGGAACGGCCCGCGCCACGAGATGTTGCCGAGCAGCGCCCCCAGCAGCGGCCCGACCGACAGGCCGACGCCGAGCGCGGCCTCGTACAGCAGGATCGCGCCCGCCTGCCCGCCGGTGGCCGCGCCGACGATCACCGAAAGCGCGGTGGCGATGAAGAAGGCGTTGCCGAGCCCCCAGACCGCCCGCAGGCCGACCAGCTGCTCGATGGACCCGGCGGCCGCGCACAGGGCGGTGGCCAGCACGATCAGCGTGAGCCCGGTGAGCACGGTGCGCTTGGCGCCGAAGCGCGCGCTCATCGCGCCGGTGAACAGCATCGCCACCACCTGCACGCCGAGGTACGACGAGAACAGCAGGGTCACCTCGGACGGCGTGGCGTTCAGCCCCTCGGCGATGGAGAGCAGGATCGGATCGACCAGCCCGATGCCCATGAAGGCGATGACCGCCGCGAAGGCGGTGATCCAGACCTGCTTGGGCTGGCCCTTGATCGCGTCCAGCAGGCTCCCGTGGTTTCCGGCGCTCATCAGCGGCCTTGCCTCCTCCTTAAGCGAATTCTTACTTAGCTATGCTAACTATCATTGCTGAGCATGTCCAAGTAATCCGGCGCACAGGGGGCCGGCCGGCTCAGCCTGGACGTCCTGCGAGCACGCCGGTCCCGCCCCGGAACGCCCTACGACGGACTGGCGTTCGTGCTGCACGACCTGTTCGCGGTGCCGTTCGAGGAGATCGGCCAGATCCTCGGCAAGTCCACCGGCGCCACCAAGGTGCTCGCCAGCCGTTCCTGGCGGCGGCCCGCTCTCGCTCATGGCGTTCACCGTCACCGGCGGCCGGATCGCCGAACTCCTCGTGGTGACCGACCCGGCCAAGCTCGCGGCGGTGGAACTGCCCGCTTGAGTCGCCGGGGCCGGTCGGCCGCCGGTACGGTCACGCCCATGGACGCGGTGGTCTTCGATCTCGACGGGGTGCTGGTCGATTCCGAGCAGACCTGGGACGAGGTGCGGCGCGCGGTGGTCGCCGAGCACGGTGGTACCTGGCGCGAGGAGTCGACCAGGGCGGTGCAGGGCATGAGCACCCCGGAATGGGCCGAGCACCTGGTCGGCCTCGGGGTCCGGCTGACCGCGGCCGAAGTGGCGGAGGTGGTGGTCGACCGCATGCGGAAGCGCTACGCCGACGGGCCGCCGCTGATCGCGGGCGGGCCGGAGGCGGTGCGCGCGGTGGGCGAGCGGTACCCGGTGGCCATCGCGAGTTCGTCACCGCCGGTGCTGATCCAGGCGTTCCTCGAAGCCACCGGGCTGGACGAGCTGGTGCGCGTGGCGCTGTCGAGCGAGCAGGTCGACGCGGGCAAGCCCGCCCCCGACGTCTACCTGGAGGCGGCGCGGCGGCTCGGGGTCGACGCGGCGGACTGCGTGGCGGTCGAGGACACCACGAACGGGCTGAAGTCGGCGATGGCCGCCGGGATGCGGGTGTGCGCGGTGCCGAACCCGCACTTCCCGCCGGACCCGGCGGTGCTGGCGGAGGCCGCCGTGGTGCTGAAGGACATCAGCGACCTGCCGCGGGCACTGGGCGTGACGCGGTGAACGGGGCACCACTGGCCGGTGGTGCCCCGTTCAGCGTGGATCAGGCTTCGCCGGCGATGAACTTCTCCACGGCGTCGCGGGCGGTGGCGTCGTCGTACTGCTCCGGCGGCGACTTCATGAAGTAGGAGGACGCCGACAGGATCGGGCCGCCGATGCCGCGGTCCTTGGCGATCTTCGCGGCCCGCACCGCGTCGATGATGATGCCCGCCGAGTTCGGCGAGTCCCAGACCTCGAGCTTGTACTCCAGGTTCAGCGGCACGTCACCGAAGGCGCGGCCCTCCAGGCGGACGTAGGCCCACTTGCGGTCGTCGAGCCACTGCACGTAGTCCGAGGGGCCGATGTGCACGTTGGCCTTGCCGAGGTCGCGATCGACCTGCGAGGTCACCGCCTGGGTCTTGGAGATCTTCTTCGACTCCAGCCGCTCCAGCTCCTTCATGTTCAGGAAGTCCATGTTCCCGCCCACGTTGAGCTGCATGGTGCGGTCGAGCTGCACCCCGCGGTCCTCGAACAGCTTCGCCAGCACGCGGTGCGTGATGGTGGCGCCGACCTGCGACTTGATGTCGTCACCGACGATCGGGACACCCGCGTCGGTGAACTTCTTCGCCCACTCGGGGTCGGAGGCGATGAACACCGGCAGCGCGTTGACGAAGGCCACCCCGGCGTCGATGGCGGCCTGCGCGTAGAACTTGTCCGCGTCCTCCGAGCCGACCGGCAGGTAGGAGACCAGCACGTCGACCTCGGCGTCGCGCAGGGCGGCGACCACGTCGACCGGCTGCTCGTCGGACTCCTCGATGGTCTCCCGGTAGAACCGGCCGAGCCCGTCGAGCGTGTGCCCGCGCTGCACGGTGACGCCGAGCGGCGGCACGTCGGCGATCTTGATGGTGTTGTTCTCGCTGGCGACGATGGCTTCGCTGAGGTCGCGCCCGACCTTCTTGGCGTCCACGTCGAAGGCGGCGGCGAACTCGACGTCCCGCACGTGGTACTCACCGAACTGGACGTGCATCAGCCCGGGCACACGCGAGGCGGGATCGGCGTCGCGGTAGTAGTGCACACCCTGCACCAGCGATGCGGCACAGTTGCCGACGCCAACGATGGCCACCCGAACGCTGCGGCGGTTCTCGCCCATGCCGGAATCTCCTTTGGTTTCGTTCTTCACGTAGGTAGTGGCCGAGCCGCGCTCAAGGCTCCTCTGCCCGCTGCTCGGCCTGCTCGTGCGCGATCAGCTCGTTGAGCCAGCGCACTTCTCGTTCGCTGCTTTCCAGGCCAAGCCGGTGCAGCTCGCGGGTGTAGCGGTCGATCCTCTCCTCGGCCCTGGCCATCGCCGCCCGCAGTCCTTCACGCCGCTCCTCGACCCGGCGGCGGCGACCCTCCAGGATCCGCATCCTGACGTCGGCCGGTGTCCTGGAGAAGAACGCGAGGTGGACGCCGAAGCCCTCGTCGTCCCAGGTCTGCGGACCGGCGTCGCCGAGCAGTTCGGCGAACCGTTCCTTGCCCTCCGCGGTCAGCTTGTACACGCGTTTCCCACGGCGGGCTGCCCACGCACGGCTCTGTGCTCGAGCGGCGGGATCCGGCGCCGGGGCTTCGCCGTCCTCTTCGACGATGAAGCCCGCTCGCTGCAACCGCCGCAGGGTCGGGTACAGCGAGCCGTAGGAGAAGGTGCGGAACATGCCGAGGGTTTCGTGCAGCCGCTTGCGCAGCACGTAACCGTGCATGGGTGCCTCGTGCAGCAGTCCCAGCACCGCGAACTCCAGCACGCCGGTCACCCCCTTCCGGGAACAAACGACGCGCTCCGGCGTTGCTCCGTATTACTCCATCCGCGCGTCGAAACCTACCGGGCCACTATATCGCGCCGATACATCGAAGTGGCGTACCTAACCCTGCGGATCACCTGTTGGATGCCGAACCACGGTGGTGGAATTCACCAGAGCGTTACCACTCCGTCGGCGTGTCGCACTCGATGCGCACAGCGCTAGGCAGAACGGCCCATCGTCGCGGGCGCCGGGACACGTACTCTGTCAGCGTGCGAACCCACCGGCAGATCGTGGACTACGCGTTGCAGCGCCGGGCGCTGCTCGCGGGCGTCCGCTCGGGTCGCGTCGGCACCGCCGAGGTGTGCGACGCGGGCCCCTACCTGCTCAGGGCGGCCAAGTTCCACGGGACCCCGGGGCGGGACGACTGCCCCGTCTGCCGCAAGGAGGTCCTCACCGAGGTCTCCTGGGTCTACGGCGACGAGCTGAAGCACGCCTCGGGTTCGGCGCGGGCACCGGAAGAACTGGCGAAGATGGCCAACCATTTCGCCGAGTTCACCGTGTACGTGGTGGAGGTCTGCCGGACGTGCGGCTGGAACCACCTGGTGCAGTCATACGTCCTTGGGACCGGAGAACACCCCCGAACCCGTCCGCGGAGGTCGGCCGGGCAGTGATCCCAGCGTCACAGGGGCAAGCGAGAACGGATGACCACAGAGCGGCGTCCCCCGAACCGCCGATCTGGGAGGGCTTTTCGTGAACGATCAGTACGGCCGATCGTGGCCGGAAGAGGAACCAGGGCAGTGGGATGCGCCACAGTGGCCCGGTGGCGACAACCGCGGTGGCCCCCGCCAGCCGCAGCGCGGCAGCCACGAGTGGCCCGCCGGTGACGAACCGCAGTGGCCCGGTGGTGAGCAGCCCGGCCGCGGGCGCCCGCGTGGCGGTCAGGGTGGTGGCCCGCCCGCCGGTCAGCAGGGCTGGCCGCAGGAGGACCGGCAGCCGCCGCCCCCGCGCCAGCAGCACGGCGGCGGGTACCGCCCGCCGCCACCCGGTCAGCCGCCGTTGCCCCCGCGACGGCAGCCCCCGCGCCAGGAGCAGCCGACCAGCTTCGTGCCGCCGACGCCGGAGCGCGAGCCCGAACTGATCACGCACCACGAGCACAACGGCACCGGCTTCCCCGACAACGACTACGACCGCCGGGACAGCTGGCCGTCGGACGAGCACCAGGCGGCGTTCAACGAGTTCGGCGCGGACGACGACGAGCCCGGCGACGGCAAGAAGGTGCTCACCCCGGCGCAGCGCAAGCGGCGCCGCTGGAAGCGCGTGCGCCGGGCGCTCTACGTACTGGTCGGCCTGTTCGTGGTGGTCCCGGCCGGGGTGTTCACGGTGCTCTACTTCACCGTCGACGTGCCGACCCCGGCGGAGGTGGCGGCCAAGCAGGACAAGGTGGTCACCTACCTGTTCGCCGACGAGTCGGAGATGGGCAAGGACATCCCGCAGGGCGGCAACCGGGTGATGCTGCAGCCGGAGGACATCCCGCAGCACGTGCGCCGGGCGATCTACGCCACCGAGGACTCCACCTTCGAGACCAACTCCGGGTTCGACATCACCGGCATCCTGCGCGCGGTCTACAACCAGGCCACCGGCGGGGTCGGTGGTGGATCCACGATCAGCCAGCAGTACGTGAAGAAGGCCACGGAGAACGAAGAGGGCACCCTCACCCGGAAGGCCACCGAGCTGGTCAAGTCCTTCAAGATGAACAAGCAGTACAACAAGGACGAGATCATCACCGCGTACCTGAACACGATCTACTTCGGGCGCGGGGCGTACGGCATCGAGACCGCGGCGCAGTCGTTCTTCGGCAAGTCCGCCAAGGACATGACCACCTCCGAGGCCGCCCTGCTGGCCGGCCTGATCCAGCAGCCGGGCCGCTCGGAGAACCGCGCGGTGGCCGAGGAGCGCTGGCGGGTGGCGATGGACCGCATCGTGGAGAACCAGTGGATGACGCCCGCCGAGCGCGCGCAGGCCACCTTCCCGGAGATGCGGCCGCTGGACGAGGTGCGCAAGCAGTCGATCAGCGGGCCGAACCTGCTGGTGAAGAACCGGATCGTGGACGAGCTGGAGTCCAAGGGCATCACCGAGGACAAGATCCAGTCCGGCGGGTACAAGATCTACACCACGATCGACCCGAAGGCGCAGGAACTGGCCATCAAGACGGTCACCGAGGTGATGGACGGCCAGCCGGCGGAGCTGCGGGAAGCGCTGGTCGCGGTCGACCCGAAGACCGGCGGGGTGGTCGCCTACTACGGCGGGCCGAACGTCAAGGAGGACCAGCGCGACTGGGCGAACACGGCCCGTCCGCCGGGCTCGTCGTTCAAGCCGTTCGACCTGGTCGCCCTGCTCAAGACGAACAAGGGGCTCGGTGAGGTCTACGACGGCACGTCGCCGCGGAAGATCCAGGGTGCCACGGTGCGCAACTCCGAGGGCGTGGACTGCAGTGCGCAGTGCTCGGTCGCGGAGGCCATGGAGAAGTCGGTGAACACCGTGTTCTACGACTTCGTCGCCCGGCAGACCGGGGTCGAGGAGGTCGTCGACGCCGCGCACCAGGCCGGGGTGAAGGCGCCGCTGGCGGACGCCGACAACAACCTGTCCATCGGTGGTGGCCGGGGTGCCGAGGTGACGCCGGCCGAGATGGCGGCGGCCTACGCGACCTTCGCCGCCGACGGCATCCAGCGCGACTACCACTTCGTGACGAAGGTGCTGAACTCGCGCGACGAGGTGGTCTACGAGGCCGAGATCGAGGAGAAGGCGGCGTTCGCGCCGGACGATCCGGAGAAGAGCAAGCAGATCGCCGGGAACGTGACGAAGTCGCTGGTCCCGGTGCTGCCGTACTCGAAGCTGGCGTGCGGTGGCGGGTACGACTGCGCCGGGAAGACCGGTACGCACCAGTACACGCCGAAGCAGGGTGAGCCGGACAGCCTCGGCAACGAGAACTCGCAGGCGTGGATGGTCGGCTACTCGCCGATCATCTCGACCAGCGCCTGGGTCGGCACCGAGGCCGACAAGGTCATCCGGATGTCGAACAAGAAGAAGATCTACGGCAAGGACCTGCCGGGCGAGATGTGGAAGAAGTTCATGGACGGCTACCTGAAGGGGAAGCCGAAGGAGAAGTTCTCCGACGTCAAGCTGATCGGCCGGACGGTGCAGACGGCGCCGCCGTCGCAGGCGCCGAAGTCGCAGCCGCCGAGCCAGACGCCTTCCTCGGCGCCGCCGAGCGAGTCGAACCCGCCGTCCGAGCCCAACGACGGCGACCCGTCCGGTGAGCCGAGCGACTCGCGGGGCCCGCACATCCCGGGCCTGCCGAACCCGGGCCACGGCAACGGCGACCCCATCCACGGCCGAGATCCGGACGACAACTGAGTTGCTGTTGAGTGGGGCCTTGCTCGTGCGCTACGAGCAAGGCCCCATTTTCGTGCGGTCCACCACGAGCCCGCGAGCGTGAGCCGCGGCGAGCGCCGAAGCGGCGGCGCCGCGGTCAGCCGGCGGTTGCGGTGGGGGTGGTGAGGAGGTGGGCTCGGCTGGTGGGCGGCAGGTGGGTGCCGTGGCGGAGGAGGGAGTGGATCTTGCGGGTGTTCCGGATGTCGGCGAGGGGGTTGGCGTCGAGGATGAGCAGGTCGGCGACCTTCCCGCGGGTGACGGTGCCGTGGGCGGTCAGGCCCAGCTGCCGCGCCGGTTCCCTGGTCGCGGCTTGCAGGGCCTGCATCGGGGTGCACCCGGCCTCGACCAGGTGGGCCAGTTCGTCGTGCAGGCTGAACCCCGGGAAGATCCACGGCGCACCGGTGTCGGTGCCCGCCAGGATCGGCACGCCCGCGCGGTGCAGCGCCCCGGTCAGCCGCAGCCGGTGGTCGAACAGCGACCGCCGGTCCGGTTTCCGCCGCAGGCCCGCCAGCGCGCGCCGCCACCCGTCACGCACCTCGGGCGCGACGTACTTGAGCCGGTAGTCGTCCGCCGCGATCAGCGAGGGGCGGTCCAGCACGGAGTGCCGCACCAGCGTCGGCACGTGCGGGGCGGCCGCGCCCGCCAGCTCCGCGGGGTCCAGCACCACCCGCGCCGGCGGCAGCGTGAGCACCCGGGTGACCCCGTTCGCCAGCAGCAGCGCGTCCCGCGCCGGGTCGCCCGGCCCGTGCACCCGCACGTCGCACAGCCCCGGCACGATGAACTTCCCGGTCACGTCGAGCTTCCGCACCCCGCGCGGCACGTGCACCTCCCCGAACCGCCCGACCGCCGCGATCCGCCCGCCCCGCACCACCACCGTCGCGTCCGGGCGCGGGCGGGCGCCGGTGGCGTCGATGACGGTGGCGTGCAGCAACGCCAGATCTTCCGACAGCATGGCTTCACTGTCGGTGATCCCGGCGCCCGAATCCCTACCGCGTGCTACCCCTTCGCCAGTGGGGTCTGCACCACGCGCCGTTCCGCCCCGGACACCCCGGCCGCTTCGATCACCTTCAACGCCTCCACCGCCGACGCCGGGTCGACCGGGAACGCGCCTTCCCCGCGCACCGCGGCGGCGACCTCGACGTAGAACTGCTCGTACCGCCCGGTCTCGGTCGGCACGCGACGGGTGTCGTCACCGGTGCCGAGCACGCCCCGATCGCTCTCCGGCTCCACGCCCCAGCCCGGCTCCCCCGGCTTCACCCCCGCCTTGACCTGCGGCTCCTGCACGTCCAGGCCGTACTTCGTGAACGTGGCGCGGTTGCCGAGCACCCGGAACCGCGGGTTCAGCGTGGCCGCGAGCGCGGAGGTCCACAGGTGCGAGCGGACCCCGTTCGCGTGCGTCAGCGCGACGAAGACGTCGTCGTGCACGGCGCTGCCCTCGCGCCGCTTGTCCAGTTCGGCGTACACCTCGGTGACCGGCCCGAACAGCTGGAGCGCCTGGTCGATGATGTGCGCACCGAGGTCGTAGAGCAGCCCGCCCGCCTCGCCGGGGTCGGCGAACTCGCGCCAGCTGTCACGCAGCTTCGGCACCCAGCGGTCGTAACGCGACTCGAACCGGAACACCTCGCCCAGCTCACCGGAGTCGAGCACCTTGCGCACGGTCCGGAAGTCCGAGTCCCAGCGGCGGTTCTGGAACACGGTGAGCCCGACGCCCGACGCGGCCGCCGCGTCGATCACCCGCTGCGCCTCGGCCGACGTGGGCGCGAACGGCTTGTCCACCACCACCGGCACCCCGTGCTCGATGGCCTGCAGCGCGAGCGGCACGTGGGTCCGGTTCGGCGTGCTCACCACGACCAGGTCCAGCTCACGGCGGTACAGCTCGTCGGCGTCCCCCAGGACCTCGGCGCCGGGGTGGTCGGCGGCGGCCTGCTCGGCGCGCGCGGGGTTGCCGGTGACGATCGCCGCGACGCCCAGCCCGGGGGTGGCGGCCACCAGCGGCGCGTGGAACACCCGCCCGCCGGTGCCGTAACCGAGGATTCCCACTCGCAGATCAGCCATGCACCCATTAAAACAACGCTGTTGATTAACAGCAACACATGCGAGGATCGGCAGGTGGAGACCGAGACCGGGGTGAACCTGCGGGGCCTGCGCGAGCACAACCAGGCGCTGCTGCTCGGCGAGATCCGGCGGGCGGGCGGGCTCAGCCGGGTCGAACTCGCCGAGCGCAGCGGGCTGACCCAGCAGGCGGTGTCCAAGATCGTGCCCGCCCTGCTCGAAGCGGGCATCCTCGACGAGGAACGCGAACCGTCACGCGGGGTGGGCAAGCCACGCACCCGCCTGCGCATCCGGGCCGACGCGCGGCACGCGCTCGGCGCCCAGCTCGACCGGGACGAACTCCGCGTGGTGCGCACCGACCTGCTCGGCGCGGTGGTCGCCGAACGGACCCGCGACCTGCCCGCCGGGTTCACCCCGGACGACGCCGTCGCGGCGATCCGGTCCTGTGTGGACGAACTGCGGGACGGCACCCCGCTCGGCCTCGGCGTCGGCGCGCTCGGGCCGCTCGACCACACCACCGGCGTGCTGCGCGAGGCGACCAACCTGCCCGGCTGGCACGAGGTACCGCTGCGCGACCTGCTCGCCGAGGCCACCGGCCTGCCGGTGCTGGTGGACAAGGACACCAACGCGGCCGCCGCCGGGCACGCCTGGCACGCCACCACCCCGGCCCGCGCGGTCGCCGTGGTGCTGGTCGGCACCGGCATCGGGGCCGGATTGCTGCTCGACGGCAGGCTCCACCGCGGTCCGCGCACCAACGCCGGCGAGTTCGGGCACACCACCATCGCGCACGACGGCCCGCGGTGCCCGTGCGGGCGCCGCGGCTGCATCGAGGTGCTGCACAACGCCGCCGTCCGGCGCGGCGACCCCGGCGAGGCGGCGCGCCTGCTCGGCGTCGGCCTGGTCGACCTGGTGCAACTGCTCGACCTCGACCGCATCGTGCTCTCGGTGCGGTCGCGGCCCGAGCTGTACCGGGCCCAGGTCGAGGCCCAGCTGAGCGCCTCCCTGCCGCTGCCGGGGTGGCAGAAGCTCGACCTGGTGCTCGCCGAAGACGACGAACGCCTGGTCGCGGCGGGTGCGGCAGCCGAGGTGCTGGCCCGGTTCTACGCCGGACCGGCCGGGTGACCCGGTTCACCGGCGTGTCACGCGCGGCGCGGATACCATCCCGCCGTGCCCACCGAGCCCGAGCAGACCACCGTGTCCGATGCGGTCTCCTTGGACCCGGCGCACAGAGTGCTGCCCAGCCACAGCAGTCCGCTGGCGGCCGGTGCGACCCGGCCGTTCGGCGGACCGATCGGCGAGCACGCCGCGCTGGGCAGGCACTGGTTCTGGTCCCCGCTGCGGGTGGCGCTGCTGCTCGCCGTGGTGGGGCTCACGCTGAGCTGGTTCGGCAAGGCCGCCTGCATCCAGCAGTACCCCGGTGAGGACGGCAGCCAGGAACTCGACTGGCGCTCGGGCCGGCCGTACGTGGCGATGTGCTACTCCGACGTGGTCCCGCTCTACAGCGCGGAACGGCTGGACGACCCGGCGACCTTCCCGTACAAGACCAGCTGGGTGGAGAACGAGAACACCTCCGAGGAGCAGGTCCGGTACATGGAGTACCCGGTGCTGTCCGGGTTGTTCCAGTGGGTCAACGCGAAGCTGACCGACGCCTGGCTGGCCGGGGCCGACGGCGGTTTCCTGCCCGGCGCCATCCCGGTGGCCGTGTACTTCAACATCACCGCGCTGTGGCTGGCGCTCGCCTGGCTGACCACGGTCTGGGCGGTGGCGAGGACCGCGCGGCGGCGACCGTGGGACGCGGTGCTCGTCGCCTTGTCCCCGCTGGTGCTGGTGCACGCCTTCACCAACTTCGACACGCTCGCCACCGCCTTCGCCGCCACCGGGGTGCTGGCCTGGTCCCGGCGGCGGCCCCTGCTCGCCGGCCTGCTGATCGGGCTGGGCGCGGCGGTCAAGCTGTACCCGTTGTTCCTGCTCGGGCCGTTGCTCGTGCTCTGCGTCAGAGCCGGGAAGGTGCGGGCGTGGACCACCACCGCGCTGGCCGCGGCCGGTGCCTGGCTGGCGGTGAACCTGCCGATCGCGCTGGCCTACCCGGTCGGCTGGCGCGAGTTCTTCCGGCTCAACGGCGAACGCGGCATGGACCCGGATTCGCTGTACAACGTCATCGCCCACTTCACCGGCTGGCGCGGGTTCGACGGGGTGCTGCTGCCGGGGGAGAGCCCGGTCTGGCTGAACACGGTGACCGCGGTGTTGTTCCTCGCCTGCTGCGCGGGCATCGCCCACCTCGGGCTGAACTCGGCGATCCGGCCGCGGTTCGCGCAGCTGGGTTTCCTGGTGGTCGCCGCGTTCCTGCTGACGAACAAGGTGTGGAGCCCGCAGTACTCGCTGTGGCTGGTGCCGCTGGCCGTGCTGGCGGTGCCGCGGTGGCGGCTGCTGCTCGGCTGGATGGTGCTCGACGCGCTGGTCTGGGCCCCGCGCATGTTCTTCTACCTCGGCGAGGACCACCGCGGCCTGCCCGAAGGCTGGTTCCTCGGCGCGGTGGTGGTGCGGGACCTCGCCGTGGTGGCGTTGTGCGTGCTGGTCGTCCGCGACATCCGGCGACCGGACCGGGACCCGGTGCGTGCCGTCGGCGACGACGACCCCAGCGGCGGGGTGCTCGACCGCGCCAGGGACGTGGTGGTCTACCGGGGTGGCGTGTTCAGCCGCAGGTCACCAGCCGGGAGCGCGCCGGGCCGGTGACCGCTTCGGGCGACCGCACCACCGGTGTGGCCCGCAGGAAGACGAAGAACAGGGCGAGCAGCAGGGCGGCCCGGCCCCACACGCCGATCGCCACCGCCTGCGCCGCGAAACCGTCGTAGATGCCGCCGCCGGCCCCCGCCTGCAGCGCGGCGAACCACCGGAAGATGCCGATGCCCATGGCCAGGTCGGCGACCAGGTACGCGGCGATCCAGCTCCACCGGATCCGCAGCAGCACGAACATCGGCAGCAACCACAGCGTGTACTGCGGTGAGTGGACCTTGTGCAGCAGCAGGAACCCGCACAGCATGGCGGCCGAAACCGGCAGCAGCGGGTAGACGCCCTCACGCCGGTACCGCTGCCAGCCCAGCACGCACGCGACCGCGAACGAGACCAGCATCAACGTCGGCGAAACCAGGTTCATCGCATCCTGGAAGCCGGAGTTGCCCGGATCGGACCGCGGCCGGAACGCCCAGAACCAGATGGAGTTGGTCGACACGTCGACCTTGCGATCGCCCTGGAACTGGAAGGAGGCCCACCAGCCGTCGAACCCGGCGAGCGCGAACGGCAGGTTCGCCGCGATCCCGGTGCCCGCGGCGACGGCGACCACCCGCAACGCCCCGCGCAGGTCGTACCGGCCGTCCTCCCGCTCACCGTTCGTCAGCACGTACAACGCCAGCGGCACCACGAAGATCGCCGGGTACACCTTCAACGCGAACCCGAGCCCGAGCAGCACGGCGGCGACCGCGGCGCGCTGCGGCAGCGGGCGCTTGCCGAGCAGGGTGACGAAGAAGGCGGCGACCGCGGTGAGCACCACCGGCAGGTCCCAGTTGTGGAAGGCGTAGAGCACCAGCGGCGGCCCGATCGCCCACCACAGGGCGCGCCGGCCGGCCATCCGCCCCAGCAGCCAGGCGGTGAGCAGGCCGAACGGCGCCAGCAGCACCGCCGACGCGAGCAGGAACCCGGCGTCGGTGTCGGCGAACAGCGCCCCCGCCCAGATCAGCACACCGGTGAGCACCGGGTATTCGACCGAACCGCCGACCAGCTGCCCGTTCTCGAGTGCGCCGTGGACGTAGGGGAACACGTGCCGGTCGATGTCGCGGCCGATCCACAGGTGCTGGATGTCGGAGTAGCAGACGTCGGCGTAGCTGCGCTGGGTGTAGTCGGGACCGCTGCGCCCCCAGACGTCGAATTCGGGGCCGGTGCACCGGTTCTTGTTGGCGAAGCCCAGCACCGTGGTCACGCCGCAGAGCACCACGAGCACGGCGAGCGCGGCCCGGCTGAGCTTCGTCGTCACCGGGCCACGGCCTCCCGCAGGTAGGCGATGTCGGCGGCCTGGCCGTCGCCGGGCGTCTCCACCACCACCGGCGCCCCGGCCGTGCGCGCCACCTCGGCCAGCACCGCCGGATCGATCGTGCCCTCGCCGCCGACCACGCTGGCGTGCCGGTCGCGGGTGGAGCCGAACTCGTCGCGCGAGTTGTTCAGGTGCACCAGGTCGATCCGGCCGGTGATGGCCTTGACCCGGTCCACCACGCCGTCGAGGTCCCAGCCCGCGGCGTAGGCGTGGCAGGTGTCCAGGCAGAAGCCCGCGCCGAACTCGCCGACCTGGTCCCAGAGGCGGGCGATCATCTCCAGGTCCTTGGTCATCGCGCCGTCGCCGCCCGCGGTGTTCTCGATCAGGATCGGTACCGGGAACCCGCCGCTCTCGGCCTGCCGCTCGAACAGCTTGCGCCAGTTGGCCAGCCCTTCGGCGGGGTCCTCGCCCTTGCGCACGTGGCCGCCGTGCACGACCAGGCCCTTCGCGCCGACCTCGGCGGAACCGGCCGCGTGCTGCGCCACGCCCTTGCGGGACGGGATGCGGATGCGGTTGTTCAGCGAAGCCACGTTGATCAGGTACGGCGAGTGGATGAAGACCTCGATCTCGTCCGCCAGGAGCGCGTCGGCGCTGGGGTGGCGCTTCGGCGCCTTCCAGCCCTGCGGGTCCGAGAGGAAGAACTGCACGACCTCGGCACCACGCTCTCTGGCCGCGGGCAACGGGTCGTCGTCACGAACATGGGCACCGATCTGCATGCCGAGCACGCTACAGGCGGAAAATCGTCCACTCGAAGCACCGCCGGTCACGTTGATGGGCTACCTTGGTCGCGGTGTGTCAACCGGGGAGGCGGCCCATGAGCAGGAACGCGAAGCGGATCGGCGCGGCCGGCTTCCTGGTGGCGGTGTCCGCCGCGCTGGCCCTGCCCGGCACGGCGACCGCGGCCGCCGGCGTCGACCCGGTGGTCGTCGGCCAGTGCGACGCCACGCTCAAGGGCAAGAACGGCAAGCCGCTCACCCTGGACCTCGGTGCCGTCGCGAACGCACCGGGCCTGCTCGACCTCGGCCTCGGCGCCGGTTCCCCCGGCGGCAACGGCAAGCCGAAGCCGTTGCTGTCGCTGCCGGTGAAGGAGGCGCTCAACGCACTGGGCGTCAGCACGAACGCGCTGGTGGTGAACACCGCGGGGATCATCTGCGACACCGGCCAGGCCGCGGTCAACACGGTCGGCGCGGCCACCCAGAGCCTGCTCGGCGCCGACGACACCGAACCGGGCACCCCGCCGGACGAGGACGAACCCCAGCCGCCGCCGCAGCCCGGTCCTACCCCGCCGGACGAGGAGCAGCCACCGGCCGAAGAGGCCCCGGAAGGCCCGATCCAGACCAATCCGGGCGGTGGTGGTGATGGTGAGAGCAGCGTCGGCGGAGACGCCAGCAGCGGCGTCGACTCCAGCTTCCTGCCGCTCGGCGAGGCGCTGATCGGCCCGGCCGCGATGATCGGCCCGGTAATCCCGCCGGGCATCAGTCCGCCCGCCGCGCCGGAACTCGGCATGCCGCTCCCGCCGCAGGTGCTCGCCGAGAACTCCGGCACCGCCGAAGCCCTGCCGGGGGCCACCCCGCCGCAGCGGGTGCCGCTGCTGATCGCGGTGCTCTCCGTGGTCGTGGTGGCCGCGCTGCTGGCCAGGACCTGGCTCCGCCGCCGCGCCGTCTGACTCTCCGTAACCGCCGAATCCACCCGTACGCGCGGGCTTCTCGTCGAGCGCGCGTCACCCGACCCGGTTACCGTCGTTGTTCCGGTGAGCAGGGCATGAACAGGGTGAGAGGGCTGGCATGCGCAGGCAGATCCAGAGAACGGCGGCCGTGGGAGCGGCGACCCTGCTCCTGGCGGGTTCCGCGGCGATAGCCACTCCGGCCACGGTGTCGGCTGCGTCGGCGGCCGACACCAAGAAGGTCCCGTGCGGCAGTTCGGTCACCGCCAAACCGGGGGACACCATTCTCGCCACCACCCCGCTGCTGGGCGTCCCGCTCAACCTCGGTGTGGTCGGCGAAGCCACCAAGGTGCTCACCGGCGTGGTCGACGGCCTGCTCGGCGGTCTGTGCAAGGTCACCGTGCAGGTGATCGACACCGTGGTGGCCCCGGTGCCCGGCGTCGGCGCCCCGCTGGCGGACGCGACGAAGGGCGTGGTCGACGGCGTGCACAGCGGCACGGTCGGCGTGCTGAACGGCGGCAGGCAGGCCCCCGAAGCCCAGCCCGGCCACCCGCAGACCCCACCGGGCAGCAGCCCCGGCACCGGCGGCGCCCCGCAGACCGGCCCCGGCGGAGGCGGCGTCGCGCCGATCCCGCAGGCGAACAGCGAAGTGCTCGGCGGTGGCGTGCCCGCGTTCTCCAGCCTGCCGACGAACTTCTCCACCGGATTCGCGCCGATGCGCGACTACAGCACCATTCCGATGGCCAGCCCCGGCATTTACGCCCCGTCACCCGGCGTGCGCTACGGCGGGCAAATCCCGGGTTACGCCCCGGAATTCGGCATTCTCGGCGCGGACGGGCGACCGTCGTCACCGGACGGCGTGCAGAACGCCGGCGGCGCCGAGGCGCTGGCCGCCGACAGCGGCGGATCCGGTGCGGGCACGGGATTGCCGGTGTTGATCGCGGTGCTCGCGTTGTCCGGGGTGTCGGCCGCGCTGGTGCGCACCTGGGTGCTCCGCAAAGCGGCGGCGTAATCCACCCCGTCCGGTAACCGGGAATTGCCCCATCGAGTATCTTTCGCGTGCGCGACTCGTTATCTTGTGTGATCTCCCGATCCCGAACCGGAGGACAGCGCTCGTGCAGCACCGGATGACCAAAACCTTCCGCTCGGTACTGACGGCCACCGCCATCGCCGCGCTCACCACCGGCGGGCTGGCCCTGTCCACCGGCACCGCCGCGGCGACCACGCTGCAGGCCAACAGCTGCACCGCCGGGGTCACCGGGGTGACCGGCGACACCGTGGCCATCTCCGGTGCCTCGGTCAAGGGCCTGGTCAAGGCCGGGGCGCAGGAGGCGGGCACGCTCGCCGTCGGCGACTGGGCCGCCAACGACATCGCGAAGGTGTCCTCGATCCCGGTCGGCCAGGTCGGCCAGGGCGCCAGCACGCAGGTCTCCGGCTCGGTGATCGGCAAGGCGGTGGCGAAGGCGCTGGAGGAGACCGGGTCGTGGGGCCTCGGCATCGACCGCAAGAAGACGCTGGCCAACGTGGAGAAGAAGGTCGCGGGCAACTGCGGGCTGACCGCCTACGCCAGTGACCACCGCGAGCCGGTCACCGAGCAGCCGGTCACGCAGCCCGGCGGCTCCCCCGGCCCCCAGCCCGGCACCGGCGGCAACCAGGGCCAGACCCCGGGCACCCTGCCGCTCGGCACCGGCAGCACGATCGCGCCGCCGCCGGACTACAGCAACATCCCGGCCGCCACGCCGGGTGTCGCGCTGCCCCCCGGCGCGCGGTACGGCTCCGCCGCCCCCGGCCCGACCTCACCCGAGTTCGGCATCCTCGGCGCGGACCCGAACGCCACCCAGGCCCCCGAGGTGCAGAACGCGGGCAACGCCGACTCGCTGGCCGCTCCCGGGCAGGGTGAGAACGGCGTGCAGCTGCCGATGCTGCTGGCCGTGGTCGCGCTCGCCGGGGTGACCGCCGCGCTGGTCCGGACCTGGGTGCTGCGAAAAGCGTCGTAGGGGACAGCTGGTCCCTCCCGCCTCCCACCACCACCCTCAACGGAGCGCCGCGCTGCTCTGCCGGTACCCTTTCTCCTGACAAACCCTCCTGCCATGGAAGTTCCATGGCCGTGAGCCCACAGGAGGTGAGTGGTTGTGTCACGCCATTACGAGGTAATGGTCATCCTGGATCCCACCCTCGACGAGCGGACCGTCGCCCCGACGCTGGACACGTTCCTCAACGTGATCCGCACTTCGGGCGGAGCCGTCGAGAAGGTCGACGTCTGGGGTCGCCGCCGGCTCTCGTTCGAGATCAACAAGCACGCCGAGGGCATCTACGCCGTGCTCGACCTGAACTCCACGCCGGAAGCGGTCAAGGAGCTGGACCGCCAGCTGTCGCTGCAGGAGACGGTGCTGCGGACCAAGGTCATGCGCCGCGAGGTCAAGCGCGCCGCCAAGCCGGCCGTCAAGGTCTGACGGAGGGGTACGAACCCATGGCTGGAGACACCGTCATCACGGTGGTCGGCAACCTGACCTCCGACCCGGAGCTGCGGTTCACCCCGTCCGGCGCGGCCGTCGCGAACTTCACCGTCGCGTCCACCCCGCGCACCTTCGACCGCCAGAGCGGCGAGTGGAAGGACGGCGAGGCCCTGTTCCTGCGCTGCAACATCTGGCGCCAGGCGGCGGAGAACGTCGCCGAATCGCTGACCCGCGGTGCCCGCGTGGTCGTGCAGGGCAGGCTCAAGCAGCGGTCCTTCGAGACCAAAGAGGGCGAGAAGCGCACGGTCGTGGAGCTCGAGGTCGACGAGATCGGCCCCTCGCTGCGCTACGCCACCGCCAAGGTGAACAAGGTCAGCCGCGGCAGCGGCGGCGGCGGTGGCTTCGGCGGTGGCCAGGGCGGCGGGAGCGCCCCGGCCGACGACCCGTGGGGTTCGGCTCCGCCCGCCGGTGGCGGCGGTGGCGGCTTCAACGACGAACCCCCCTTCTGATCAATCACTTCACAGCTATTCCAGGAGTCGACAGTGGCGAAGCCACCCATTCGCAAGCCGAAGAAGAAGGTCTGCGTTTTCTGCAAGGCCGAGAAGAAGGGTCGCCCCGAGGCGATCGACTACAAGGACACCAACCTGCTGCGCAAGTACATCTCCGACCGCGGCAAGATCCGGGCCCGCCGGGTCACCGGCAACTGCAGCCAGCACCAGCGTGACGTCGCCATCGCGGTCAAGAACTCGCGCGAGATGGCGCTGCTGCCCTACACCTCGACCGCCCGCTAAGGAGGTTCACACTCATGGCGAAGATCATTCTCACCACTGACGTGGCGAACCTCGGCGGTCCCGGCGACCTCGTCGAGGTCAAGGACGGCTACGCGCGCAACTACCTGCTGCCGCGCGGGTACGCCATTCCCGCCACCAAGGGCGCGGAGAAGAACGTGCGGACCATCCGCCGGGCCCAGGAGTCCCGCCGGATCCGCGACCTCGACCACGCCAAGGAGGTGCGGACCGAGCTGGAGAACCTCGGGCACATCCAGCTGTCCGCCAAGGCGGCCGAGGGTTCGAAGAAGCTGTTCGGCTCGGTGACCACCGGCGACATCGTGGCCGCGGTCAAGTCGGCCGGTGGCCCGCTGCTGGACAAGCGCGTCATCGAGCTGCGCGAGCACATCAAGACCGTCGGCAAGCACCAGGTCACCGCCCGGCTGCACCCCGACGTGAAGGCCGACCTCCGCCTCGAGGTCGTCGCCAAGTAACAGCGTGTTCGCCAAAGGGGCCGCCCTCCGCCAGGAGCGCGGCCCTTTTGGCGTATACCTGGGGGAACGGCTTCCGGCGTCGGTGCGTCCGAGTGGTTGACGACCGGAACGCACTGTGGGGTACTCGGGGTTGTCGAAAGGGGACGAACCGGAATGACTGGCCCAGTCAGCATGTCCGCGCCGGGGGGCGCCGGTGGGGGGTTCACCTTCCAGGGTGACCAGATCGACGCGGTCATCAAGAAGTGGAAGGACCTGCTGGACGACCTGATGACCGATGCCGAGGACGCCGCGCTGATGGCGGACGTCAGGGCACCGGGCAAGGAGTTCGCCAGCGGCGACTTCGCCAAGCTCGCCACCCCGTCGGTCAAGGCTTTCATCGCCCAGAACGACAAGATGCGCGAGTACGTGGAGAACTACATCGAAGCGCTCGAATCGGCGAAGAAGAGCATGACCAACAAAGAGGCGGACACGCAGGCCGCCCTGCAGAAGACGGGTGAGCAGAGCTGATGGCAACGCAGCGCTTCCTCGGCCTCACCGCCGCCGCCCTCGCGGCGGGCGCTCTGCTCGCGGGCTGCGGGGACAAGGGCGGCAGCGCCGGGAACATCCCGACCGCCACCGTGCCCGGCGGCCAGCCGCCCGCCGAAGCCCCCGACCCGCCCGGCACCCCGGAACCCGGCGGCTCCACCGGCTCGGCACCCCAGGTGTCCGACCCGGTCGACACCGAGAAGTTCACCGGAGACGTCTGCGCCACACTCTCCTCGGCGAAGGTTTCCGAGCTGGGGCTCACCGACGCCACCCCGCGCGAGGCCGCGACCGGCCCCACCTGCAACTGGAACTTCACCGAAGCGGACACCAGCCGCGTGGACATCGCCGCGCAGACCAAGAACCCGAACGGTCTGAGCGACATCTACGCCCAGAAGGACGACTACGCCTACTTCGAGCCGCTCGAGGTCGCCGGTTACCCGGCGGTCTACGCGGCGCTGACCGATGCGCGGAGCAACGGGGACTGTTCCATCTACGTCGGGTTGAACGACCAGTTCGCGGCCAGGGTCAGCGTGAAACTGTCCGGTGGACCGGACGAGTCGCAGCCCTGCCCGGTGGTCGAGAAGGTCGCCGGAGCGATGATCGACACCGTGAAGGGCGGTTGAGCCATGGTTTTGTTCCTGGTCCCGATCGTGGCCGGAGCGGCCGCGTACGGTGCGGCCACCCAGGACGAGTCCGGCAGCTACACCGCCGGCGAGGGTGACCGCAAGATCGACTGCTACCAGATCTGGCAGCAGATCACCACGGGTGAGGGCCCGCAGTCGCTGGCCGACGGCCAGGCCGCGGCCGGGCGGCTCAAGGGCAACTACGAGAGCCGCATCTCCACCATCGACCAGCTCACCGCCGAGATGGACGCGGCGTGGACCGGTACCTCGGGCGAGGCGGCGAAGTCCGGCGGCCACCCGCTGAAGGTGTGGATGCAGGACTCGAAGGACAAGCTCAACGACAGCGACAAGTACCTCGGCGAGCAGTACAACGCGTTCACCACGGTGCACTCGAAGGTGCAGGAGGTGCCGAAGGAGCCGCCGGACAGCGGGTTCCTCAACGACATCACGCCGTGGGAGACCGACACCGACCGCGCGATCGAGGAGTACAACACCAAGGGCCAGGCGAACGTCGACGCGTTCAACGCCTACTTCAAGTCCAGCGGTGACAACGGCCAGGGCATGCCGACCTACAACGCCATCTCCGGCCAGGTGCAGGCCGTCGACGTGAACGGCGACGGCAGCGGTGAGAACGGCGACGGCAAGGACAAGGACGGCATCGGCGCCGACGACAAGGGCAAGGGCAACGACAAGGGCGGGTACACGCCGGGTGACATCCCGGGGGCGAAGCTGCCCGGTGGCGGCAGCACGCCCGGCGGCGGTTACCAGCCCGGCAACATCCCGATGCCGAACCTGCCCGGTGGCGGCACGCCCGGCGGGGGCTATCCCCCGGGCGGCAACATCCCGCTCCCCGGTTCGCCCGGGTACCCCGGTGGTCCGGGCAGCCCGGGTTACCAGCCGCCTTCCTGGGACAACGGCACCGGTGCCGCCGGGTACACGCCGGGCAAGATCCCGTCCGCGGGCGGGTTCGGCCCGGGCGGTTCCGGTGGCTTCGGTCCCGGCAGCGGCGGGGACATCCCGGGAGCCGAGGGCTTCGGGCCCGGTGGGTCCGGCGGGTTCGGTCCCGGCAGCGGCGGCAACATCGGGGTCGGCGGCATCGGCTCCGGTGGTGCGGGTGCGGGCAGCGGGATCGGTGCCGGTGGCCAGTCCGGGGCCGGTCCGGGCGCGGGTGCCGGTGCGGGCCGGGGCATGGGTGGCGCGATGGGCGGCGCGGCGGCCGCCGGTGCCGCGGCGGGCCGCGGTGCGGGCATGGGTGGCATGGGCATGGGCGGCATGGGTGCGGGCGGTGGCCGTGGCCAGGGCGCCGAGGACGAGGAGCGGCAGTCGCGCTACCTGCTCGGCGACGACCCCAACGAGGTGTTCGGCACCGACGAACTGACCGCGCCGCCGGTGATCGGCGAGTAATATCCGAATTCGCTTTTTCGCCCGGTCCGCCTCCGCGCGGGCCGGGCGCGTCGACGACTAGGGGATGGCGAAGTTGCTGGAGAAGCAGGTCACGCTGACCACGGGCACCCTGCTCAACCTGATCCGCCGCCGGGACGGCGAGCCGCACACGGTGCTCTCCAGCACGCCGACCTGGCTCAGCGAGGAAGCGCAGCGCGCGGAGGACGAGCGGACCAACGCCGAGCTGGCGCGCTACGGCCTGGCGGGGCGGCGCGGTATCGATCCCGGGTTCATCGCCGTGGTCGAGGCGGTCGCCCGGCCGCAGGTGGAGTACTACGCCTGGATCGACGGCGGGTTCGAGGGCAAGCCGCTCAAGTACACCCTGCTCGCCGGTTCGGCGGGTGGTGAGGCGTTCGTGCTGGCGCGCAATCCCGAGGCCGAGGGCGTGGTGCTGGCTTCGGTGCGGCCGGAGGAACTGCTCAACGAGTTCCTCGCGCAGATCCCGAACCTCGCGCCGGGCAAGGGCAACCGCCTGGTGGTGCCGAAGAGCGAGGCCACCGGCAGCCGCCGCGGCCCCGGTCCGGCGGACGACGGCTTCTCGGTGATGCGCGACGCGCGGCCGAGCGCGGGTGCGGTCGAAGCCGAGGAGCTGCGGCGGGTGCTGAACCTGCGCCGGCTCGGCGGCGGCAGCCTGTACGTGGCGGCACGCAACCGGGCGGGCCGCAGGCAGCGGATCGATCGCCCGGTCAACTACATCGACACCATCGAGGGGCGCTGGCTGACCGAAGAGGTGCCGGGCGCGGGTGAACCCGCGATCGCCTTCACCCCGGCCACCCCGCAGGAACTGGCCGGCCGGTTGCGGGCCGCCCTGGGGCGACTGGGCTGACCCGTCGAGGGCTGATCTGCGTTCACCCACATAGCGCAATGAGTTGTCCACAGGGGTTGTCCACAGCTGGACTGGCCCCGGTGCGCGACACGCCGAACGACCGGTTTACCGCGACACGCCGAACGAGTTTTTCCACACTGTGCACAGGCGCTTTGACCTGCCCTTTTCCCGGGGGGCTCCACAGTTGCCCCCAAGGTATCCACAGGCAGGCGGTCACCTGTGATTGGTTGACGCCACCCATCCCCAAGTTGTCCACAGGTTGTCCACGGGGCGATTTGGCGACCGCCGTCCGAGCGCTCTAGCGTGCGGGGAAACCTGACGTACAATCGAACAGACGTTCGACTGAGGAGGTGGCTGCCGAGGTGGCCATGACCGATGATCGCGGCTCCGGTTACGAGCCCGACGACCCCGGTCCACCGGATCCCGGTGGTGGCCGCTCGGCCGAGTTCGATCGGCAGCCGCCGCAGGACGTGGCGGCCGAGCAGTCGGTGCTCGGCGGCATGCTGCTGTCCAAGGACGCCATCGCCGACGTGGTGGAGGCGCTGCGGCCGAACGACTTCTACCGGCCCGCGCACCAAGCGGTCTACGAGTGCATCCTCGACCTCTACGGCCGCGGTGAGCCCGCCGACCCGATCACCGTCTCGGCCGAGCTGGAGCGCCGGGGTGAACTCGGCCGGGTGGGCGGCGCGCCGTACCTGCACACGCTGATCGCCACCGTGCCGACCGCGGCGAACGCCGGGTACTACGCGGAGATCGTCGCCGAGAAGGCGGTGCTGCGGCGCCTGGTCGAAGCGGGCACCCGGATCGTGCAGTACGGCTACGGCGCCAACCAGGACAACGCCGGCGGCAACATCGACGAGGTGGTCGACCGCGCGCAGGCGGCCATCTACGAGGTGACCGAGCGGCGGACCAGCGAGGACTACGTGGCGCTGGAGGAACTGCTCCAGCCGACGATGGACGAGATCGACGCGATCGCCTCGCGCGGTGGTTCGGCGCAGGGCATCCCGACCGGCTTCGCCGACCTCGACGAGGTGACCAACGGCCTGCACCCGGGCCAGATGATCATCGTCGCGGCCCGCCCCGGTGTCGGGAAGTCGACGCTGGGGCTGGACTTCGCCCGCTCCTGCTCGATCAAGCACGGCATGAGCAGCGTCATCTTCTCGCTGGAGATGAGCCGGACCGAGATCGTCATGCGCATGCTCTCGGCCGAGGCCAAGATCCGGCTGGCCGACATGCGTGGTGGCCGCATGTCCGACGACGACTGGACCAGGCTGGCGCGGCGGATGAGCGAGATCAGCGAGGCCCCGCTGTTCATCGACGACTCGCCGAACATGACCATGATGGAGATCCGCGCCAAGGCCCGGCGGCTCAAGCAGCGCAACGACCTCAAGCTCGTGGTGCTGGACTACATGCAGCTGATGAGCTCGGGCAAGCGCGTGGAGTCGCGGCAGCAGGAGGTCTCGGAGTTCTCGCGGCAGCTGAAGCTGCTGGCGAAGGAGATCGAGGTGCCGCTGGTGGCGATCAGCCAGCTGAACCGTGGTCCCGAGCAACGCACCGACAAGCGCCCGATGCTCTCGGACCTGCGTGAATCGGGTTCGCTGGAGCAGGACGCGGACATCGTGCTGCTGATCAACCGCCCCGACGCCTGGGAACGCGACGACCCGCGTGCCGGTGAGGCCGACCTGATCCTGGCCAAGCACCGCGCCGGGCCGACCAGCACCGTGGTGGTCGCCCACCAGCTGCACTACAGCCGCTTCGCCGACCTCGCGCAGAGCTAGCCGCCGGGGAGTTCGCCCGCCAGCCGCTCGATGGCCGCGGCCACCTCGGCCGGGGCCCGGCGGTGGGCGTCGTGGCCCTGGCCGGGCAGCACGACCACGCGGGGTGCGCCCGGCAGGGCCCGCACCACGGCTTCGGTGCGCCGGTGCAGGTGTTCCGGGCTGCGCTCACCGAGCAGGAACACGGTGGGGGCGGTGATCCCGGCGTAGGCGTCCAGCCGCACGCCGAGTTCGTCGATCGCCGCCACGTCGTCGAGTTGGCGGGGCACCATCCGGCGGAACCGGCGCACGAACACCGAGGCGAGCCCGGCCGTGGACGCCAGCCACGACGGCACGCGCACCACGTCGCGCAGGAAGATGGCGAGCGCCTTGCCCGCCCGTCCCGCGGTCAGCGCGGCCCTGGCCCGGACCAGGGCCTCCCCGCCGAGCGGCTCGCCGAGCACCGACGGTGGTTCGTACAGCAGCACCCCGGCGAACCGCTCCGGCTCGGCGACCACGGACTCCATCGCGAGCACCGCGCCAGAGGAGTGTCCGACGACGAGCACCGGCCGGTCGAGCCGCCGGACCACGTCGAGCACGTCCGCGACCTCGTCGGCCATGGTGACCGGCCGGTCGAAGGCCACGTCGATCCGGTACTGGCGGCGGTGCAGCCGGACGACCCGGAAGCGCCGCACCAGCCGAACGGCGACCCCGGCCCAGTCGGCGGGTTCGTTCATCCCACCGGGCAGGACGACCACCGGCTGGCCGCCGCCCTCGTCGAGGTATCGGACGGAGTAGTCCACGCCGCCAGCCTCCCAGAACCCAGCACGCACCCGGGTGGGTTTCAGCCTGCCTGGCCGAGGAAGTACATCGCCGTGACGGTCGCCGTGCCGAGCAGGCCCCAGCGCAGCGCGACCGCCGGAGCCGGCCACGGGCACTCCCGCAGGACACGCACGCCCAGCGGCACCAGGGCCACGCACAAGCCGGTCGCCGCGACCACCGAAAGCCATTCGGTGCCCTTCAGCACGCCGACCGGCATCGCGGTCACCAACCCGAGCGCCACCGCACCGGTCCGGCCGAGCGCCCGGGACCGCCAAGCTCCGATCGCCAGCACCACCCAGCCGACGAGGATCGGCACGGTGAACACCCGCAGCACGTGGTAAGCCCCGTACGAATCGGCCACGACGCGGGTCGCGGGCTCCACCCCGAGCACCCGCACCAGCTGGAAGGCGAGGTGGTCCACCCCGGCGTGGAAGGTGCGGGCGAACAGGCCGAAGACGACCAGGACACCGCCCCACAACCCGAACCCGCCGCCGATCCGGCGGGCCAGCAGCACGATCCCCGGCCACAGCAGCACCGTGCCGAGCAGGAAGCAGCTGTAGGCGGCGAAGATCAGCGACGGTTCCCGCCCGTACGCGGCGAGCTGGGCCGGGAAGAACAGGTCGTGCGGCAGGCGCAGCAGCACGCCGGCCAGCAGCAACAGCGGTGCCAGCAGCAGGGAAAGGGCACCGGGCAGCAGAGTTCTCATGCCGGGAACCCTCCGGCATCCGGCCGCGGTCCACATCGGACCGCGGTAGCTCAACCCTGGGTCGGAGTCCAGGTGCCCGGCACCCCGAACCCGGCGGGGTCCTCACCGGCCATCGTGTGCGCGCCCGCCTTCAACCGCTCGATCAGCCCGCGGGTCCAGTCGACCCCGCTGGTGGCGTTGTGCACCCACAGGTCGAACAGCTCCTGCACGTGCCCCGGATCGGCCCAGGCGCTGGTCTGCTCGATGATGTCGGCGCGGCCGACTTCCAGGGCGTGCAGCCGTTTTTCCAGCAGCTCGATCGCCTCGGCCCTGGACAACGCCGGCAGCAGCGCCAAGCCGGCGGTCAGCAGGTCCTGGCGGGGTTCGGGGCGGCTCACCGCGTCGCGCAGCAGCCGGAAGAACTCGGCGTCACCGGCCTCGGTGATCTCGTAGTCGACGCGGTCGCCTGCGTCCGGCACCTCGATCGCCCGCAGCAGTCCGTCCTTCGCCAGCTGGCGCAGCGCGTGGTAGAGCGAGCCCCATTTGACGTTGGCCCACTCGTCGGCGCCCCAGGTGAGCAGTTCGGTCCGGACCAGGTACCCGTGGGCCCGGCCGAAACCGCGGACCGCGCCGAGCACCAGCAGCCGCGTCGCCGACATGCACCCTCCCGCCTGTTGAACGGGTTCAGCGTAGAACCGGGCCGTTGACGCCGGAGGAGGCGTATAGTTGAATTTTCAACCATACCTCTCGGGGAGACCGCCATGACCGCCGCGCCAGTGCTCTACCTCAGCCACGGAGCCCCGCCGCTCGCCGACGACGCCACCTGGACCCGGCAGCTCGCCGGCTGGTCGGCCGCACTGGACCGGCCGTCGGCGATCCTGATCGTCTCGGCGCACTGGGAGGAAGCCCCGCTGACCATCGGCGCGACCACCACCGTGCCGCTGATCTACGACTTCTGGGGTTTCCCCGAGCGGTACTACCAGGTGGAATATCCCGCCCCCGGCGCTCCGGCGCTGGCCGAGCGGGTGCGGAAGCTGCTGCGGTCCGGTGAGACGCCGGTGCACGAGGACCCGGCACGCGGCCTCGACCACGGCGCCTACGTCCCGCTGGTGGAGATGTTCCCCGACGCCGACGTCCCGGTGCTGCAGATCTCCATGCCCTCGCTCGACCCGGAGCAGCTGTTCGACCTGGGCCGCCGCCTCGCGCCGCTGCGTGACGAAGGCGTGCTGATCATCGGCAGCGGCTTCTTCACGCACAACCTGAGCGGCATGAACATGCACTGCGACGCCGACCACGCGCCGCCCCGGTGGTCGGCCGAATTCGACCACTGGGGCGCGGAAGCACTAGCGAAGAACGACGTGGACGCCATCCTCGACTTCACCCGCAAGGCACCGGCCCCCGGCCTCGCGCACCCGCGGATCGAGCACTTCGCCCCGCTGTTCGTCGCGCTCGGCGCCGGTGGTGAACCGCCGAAGACGGTGATCGACGGGTTCTGGTACGGGCTGGCGAAGCGGTCGGTGCAACTGGGCTGAACACGGGAACGGGCCCCTGAAGCCGGCGCTCCAGGGACCCGTTCGTTCGTGGGGGCGGGTCAGCTCACCTGATCCCGGTGAACCCGGTGAGCAGCCGCGGGAACACGCTCAGCGGCCCGTCGGTCTGCACCAGCTCGGACACGGCCTCGGTACCCGGGAGCAGGTGGGCCGGGTCGACCGGCAGCGCGGGGACCCGCTGCATCGGCATGGTGGTCTCCGCCGCCGACGGCAGCGCGGTGCCCGCCGGAGCCTGGGGCAGACCGCGGAGCAGGCCCTGGGTCAGCCCGGCCGTCGGCAGCACGCCGCCGGTCAGGTTGCCGGTCAGATCGCCGGTGGGCAGCCCCTCGGCGAGCACCTCGGTCGGCAGTCCCCCGGCGAGCAACCCGTCGGCAGGCAGCTGCCCGGACACCGCTTCGGTCGGCAGAGCACCGAGCAGCCCGTCGGCAGCCACGTACTGGGTCGGCAGACCGTCAGCGAGCAGCCCTTCGCCGGAAAGCGCCCTGGTCGGCAGCCCTTCGGCCGGCAGACCTCCACCGGTCAGCGCTTCGGTGGGCAGGCCGCCACCCAGCAGCCCATCGGCAGCCACGTACTCAGTCGGCGCACCGCCATCGAGCGACCCGTCAGCAGCCTCGCCCTCGGTCGGCGCACCACCACCTTCACCGGTCAGCGCCTTGATCGGCAGGCCACCACCCAGCAGGCCGTCGCCGGTCAGCGCCTCGGTCGGCGCACCGTCACCCAGCAGACCGTCGCCGGTCAGCGCTTCGGTCGGCAGGCCGTCGCCGAGCAGGGCGCCGGTCAGGCCGTCGGTGGGCAGTCCGGCGGTCAGGCCCTGGCGCGCGGTCGAGCGCTGGACCGGCAGGGTGCCCACCGCGGGCAGGTCGGTCACCGAACCCAGCGACGGCAGATCGACGCGCTGGACGGGCAGCGACGGGAACGACGGCAGCGTGGGCAGCGCGTCCAGCGGCAGCTCCGAGCGGTCGAAGGTCTGCGCGAACTCCACCTTGCGCTCGGGCACCGGGGCGTTCGCCGCTTCGTCGGCGGCCAGGCTCAGCACGGACGGCGGCACCGCGGTGCGACCCGGCGCCGTCGGCAGGGCGGGCAGCGTGGGCAGGTCCGCCAGGCCCGGCACCGGCAGGCCCGAGGTGGGCAGATCCAGCCCGTCACCACCCGGCAAAGCAGGCAGAGCGGGCAGAGCGGGCAGAGCGGGCAGTTGCAGCTTCGGCAGCGCGTCGACCGGCAGCTCCGAACCGTCGAAGCTCTGGACGAACTCCGCCTCGCGCTCGGCGACCAGCAGGTCGGTGGCGTTGGTCGCGTCGGCGTGCGCGGTGCTCAGCACCGCCGCCGGGATGTCGTAGACCTGCGCCACGGCGCCGATCGGCGCCTGCACGTCCAGCCCGGACAGGCTGTCCGAGGTGCCCGCGGTGGTGGTTTCGCCGCCGACCTCGCCGTTGGTCACGTTCTCCGCGGTGGCGTCGGCCACCCCCGCGACCGCGGCGGCGTCACCGAAGCCCTGGCCGACCGCGGCCACCGGGACGTCGAGGACGTTGCCGGAGAAGGCGCCGTCCACCCCGGAGGTGGTGATGTCGCCGCCCGAGGTGGCGTCGGTGCTGTTCGACGCGGTGCCGGTGGCCTTGGCGGCCACGGCCACCGCGTCCCCGAACGCCTGCGCGACCGGCAGGCCCTGGGTGCTGAGCACGTTGCCGCCGATCGAGGCGCCGTCACCGTTGGTCTCGGCATCCCCGCCCGCCTCGGTGACCACGTCGTTCTCGGCGGTGTCCCCGCCGACCAGCGCGAGCACCCCGGCCGAGGTGCCGTGGACGGTGGCGGCTCCGGCGAACGGCGCCTGCGCGATGTTCCCGGCAGCCGCGCCGTCCTCACCGCTGGTGGTGGCGTCACCGCCGGCCACCACGTCGGTCAGGTTTTCGCTGGTGCCGAAGCCGGTGCCGTACACCGAACCGCCGAGGCCGTGCGCCTGCACCGGCAGGGCGACCGGCACGTACCCGATGTTGCCCGAGCCACCGGCCTCGTCGCCGTTCGAGTGCACCGCGTGCCCCGAGGTGACCTGCGTGTCCGTGGTGGCTTCACCGGTACCGCGGCCGACGTGCGAGGCGCCGACGCCGAACACCTGCGCCGGCACGGCCAGCGGGGTGGACAGCAGGTTAGAGCTGACGAACCCGTTGTCGTCGTCGGTGTTGCCGCCCCCGCTCGAGTTGATCTTCTTGAGCTCCGACGCGGTGCCCTCGGCCTGCCCGACGTACGAAGCGCCGACGCCGAAGACCTCGGCGGGCACGGCCAGCGGCACCTGCACGACGTTGCCGGAGGCCGAGCTGTCGTTGCCGGTGGTGCCGTTGTAACCACCCGAGTCCATGGTCTTCGTCTCGGTCGCGGTGCCCGAGGCGTTGCCGATGTGCGAAGCACCGACGCCGAACACCTCACCGGTCAGCGCGGGCTGCCCGGAAAGCGTGTTGGCGGCGAGGAACGAGCCGTCGCCGGTGGTGAAGGTGCCCTCACCGGCCTTGGTGGCGGTTTCGTTGTCGTGCGCGGCGTGCGCGTTGCCGATGTACGCGCCGCCGATGCCGAAGGCTTCGGCCGGGAGCGCCACGGGCAGGTCGACGATGTTGCCCGAACCGGCGCCGTCCTGGCCGGAGGTGCTGGAGAAGCCACCGGCCTCGACCTCGCTGGACGAGGAACCCGGCCCGGCGTAGCTGTTGTCCTTGGCGTTGCCGGTGGTGGCGTTGCCGACCCAGGCCGCGGCGTTGCCCGTGGCGTTGGCGACCAGCGCGCCCTGCGGCTGGACCACGGTCCCGGCCAGGAACGCGTCGTCGCCGGCGGTGGCGATGTAGGTCGGGATGTCGTTCATGCCCGGGGTGGTGCCCCCGGCAGTGGCGTCGGCCTCGGAGTGCGACACCGTGTCGGCGTCGGCCGCCCAGACGCCACCGGCGTTGCCGTTGAGCTTGACCGGCAGCGCGAGCGGCACGCCGACCACGTTGCCGGTGACCGAGCCGCCGTCCCCGTCGCTCTTGAGGTAACCGCCCGATTCGGCTTCCGACTCCGCGTCGAACTCGCTGTGGGCGTTGCCGAGGAACCAGGACGCCGCGTTGCCGGTGACCTGGACGGGGGTGGCGAACTGACCGGCCACCACGTTGCCCGAGGCGGCGGAACCGGTGCCGTCGGTGGTCACGTCGCCGGTCTCGGTCACCTCCTGCGCGGCACTGCCCGAGACGCGCCCGGAGCCGCCCGCGAAACCACCCGCGTTGCCCGAGATCTGCACCGGCATCGCCCAGTCCAGCACCACGGCGTTGCCCGCGATGCCCGAGTGCTTGCCGTCGGTGTCGAGGTCCTCGTCGTGGTACCAGACCTGGGTACCGCAGTAGGCGTCTTCGACGGCGGCGTCGCCGACCACCCCGGCGGCGTTGCCGCAGATCTGGATCGGCATCGTCACGTCGACGGCGGCCTGGTTGCCCTTGACCGGGTCGGCTTCGTGGAATTCCAGCCCCGAGACACCGTCCTGCTCGGTGCGCGCGACCCCGGCCGAAGACAGCGCGCTGGTGGCCTTGTCCGTCGCGCCCGCGAGCGGGGCGGTCGCCTGACCGGCGGAAGCGGGGGCCTTCTGCAGCGCGGGCACTTTCTTCAGCGGATCGGTGGCCGAGTCGGTGCCGAACTCACCCCGGTAGCCGGGGAGGTCGGCCTGACCGGCCGGCGTGCCGAACGCGTTCTTCTCGATCTGCACGGGGACGTTCACGTTCACGTCGAGCGGACCGGCAGGGCTGTCGGGATCGACTTTCTCGTCGGCGGAAGCGATGCCGGTGCCCAGCATCAGCAAACCACCGGTGACCAACGCGGTCTGGAATCCGCGCTTCGCCCAGGTCTGCATTGGGGGGTTCTCCTTTTCCTTGGTTCCCTTGCGGGTTCGGGGCTCCCTGGCAGCAGGTGCGTGCGGGAGGAGGGCAGCGGCCGGCGCAAACGGCGGGCCGCGAGGAACCGCGGGGTGTTGTCAGGAGAGAACGCGCACTACCGGCACGGGAAGTGACCGGCGGGGGACACGATCGTCCTGCCCCGCGCGGTGATCAGTCAGGCGTGACGCCGGGCTGCGCGCCCGGATCCACCATGAGGTGGCGGACACCGGATCGGACGGAGCCGATCGGGTCGGTGTCGAAGGCGGTGGCCGAACCGGCGGGCACGCCGATCAGCAGACCGTCGAAGTGCCCCCCGGCGGAACCGCCGCCGGGGGTGGTGGGTGCGGTGGGCGGCGCGAAGGGCGCGCGCACCGGGGCGAACGGGGACGGCAGTTCGCGCTCGCCCTCGTCGCCGGGCCTGTCGACGGGCGAAGCACCGGGACCGGCGAGCCGGGCACCGGCGTCCGCCGAACCGGCGGGCACGGTCACGGTGTGGACGGCGGCGGGACCGGCGTCCGGCACCAGCGCCACCGGCTGCTCGGGGACCACCGGGTCCGCGTCGAGCGGCAGGCGGGGCGGGGTGCCCTCGGTGTGCAGCAAGGTCCAGACGGCCTTGCCGAAGTCGGGGGCGTCCCGGTGCGCCGGGGTCAGCGTCTCTTCGATGACCTTCGGCGCGTCCTCGGGCTTGCGCACGATGTGCTCGAAGGCACCGAGCGTGCGCCCGACCGGGCGGACCACCGCTTCGCCGGCGAACTCGTCCACGGCGGCGCTGAGCTGGGCCTGCGTGGCGGGCAGCGTCGGCACGTCGGTGGCGCGCGCGGCGGCACCGGCGACATCGCCGGTCAGCTCGGAGGCGCCTTCGGTGACGTCGTCGAGGTGATCGACGGTCGCGTCGGTGACCGGGGTGAGGTCGGCGCTTTCGTCGGGCACCGGAGCGTCGGCGGCCGAGGCGCCGGTGGCGAAGGCCCACGCGGCGGCGGTACCGGCGAGAACGCCGCCGGCGAGCACGAGGGCGCGCGAAGTCCAGCGACCGGCGCGCTTCGCGCCTCGCTGGTTCGCCACCACTTCCGCCACCGGTTGCTCCTCGCTGGGGACCTCGATCGCGATCGAGACTGACTGATCACCGCGCGCCGACGCATCTTCGAACCACCTTGATGGCTCGATCGTGTGAAGTGCACAGAGTGTGTCCGAACCTGACGGAGGGTGATCCCCAGCGGTCATTACCGCCGTCGGCCCGTTCTCCGTCGGTCCCCCCGACTAAGTTGTGCGTTGTGCCGGAGCAGGAGAACAAGCCCGCCGCCCGCGTGCCCGCCCCCGACTACCCCGGACTGCCGGTGGAACTCGACGTGACCACCGTCGTGCCCCGCGGCCTGCGGATCGGCGCCGCGCTCGCCTGGCGGTTCCTCGTGGTGATCGCCGCGTTGTACGTCATCGTCTGGCTGGTCGGTTACCTGTCGGTGGTGGTCATCCCGCTGTCCATCGCGCTGCTGCTGGCCGCGTTGATGGCGCCGGGGGTGGCCTCGCTGGTGAAGGTGGGCGTGCCACGCGGGCTGGCCGCGGGCATCGTGCTGATCGGCGGCCTCGGCCTGCTCGGCGGCCTGCTCACCTTCGTCGTGGTGCAGTTCACCAGCGGCCTGCCCGCCTTGCAGCAGCAGCTCACCGAAAGCCTCGACCAGATCGAGGAGTGGCTGGTCAACGGCCCGATCCACCTGCGGCAGACGCAGATCCAGGACTTCATCAACCAGGCCATCGACTTCCTGAAGAAGAACCAGGCGACGATCACCGACAGCGCGCTGACCACCGCGGGCACCGTCGGCGAGGTGCTCACCGGGTTCGTGCTGACCCTGTTCATCCTGATCTTCTTCCTCGCCGGTGGGGAGCAGATCTGGACCTTCCTCACCGGCGGCGTGCCGCGTCAGGTGCGCACCCGGGTGGACGTGGCCGGTCGCCGCGGTTTCGCCTCGCTGGTCAGCTACGTGCGCGCGACGGCGGCGGTGGCCGTGGTCGACGCCGTCGGCATCGGCATCGGGCTGTGGATCCTCGGGGTGCCGCTGGTGATCCCGCTGTCCACGCTGGTCTTCCTCGGCGCCTTCGTGCCGATCATCGGCGCGGTGCTGACCGGTGCGGTGGCGGTGCTGGTGGCGCTGGTGACCAACGGTTTTGTCACCGCGTTGATCGTGCTCGGCGTGGTGATCCTGGTGATGCAGCTGGAGAGCCACATCCTGCAGCCGCTGCTGCTGGGGCGGGCGGTCAAGCTGCACCCGCTGGCCGTGGTGCTGGCGATCACCGCCGGCCTGGTCGCCGCCGGGATCGCCGGGGCGCTGCTGGCGGTGCCGCTGCTGGCCGTGCTCAACTCCGGCATCAAGTCGCTGCTGCACGAGCGTGACCCCGATCCGGCCGACGTGGACGTGCTGCACGACCAGAGCGCCGAGCCGAACACCGTGGCGCCGGACGAACCCGACGAGGACGTCCGGGAGAAGTGAGCACGCGGTTCGGCCCCACGACACGCGACCTCGCCTCGCCGTTGTGGTGGGGTGCGATCGGCCTGCGCGTGCTCACCTGGTTGTTCGCCGCCGGCATCGTGGTGGTGCACCAGGACGAGTACCGGCGCCCCTGGCTCGCCTGGGTGGCGCTCGGCGTGATGGCCGGCTGGACCGTGCTGACCAGCGTGGTCTACGCCCGTGAACGGCAGCGGTGGCACTGGCGCTGGCTGGTGGTCGCCGACGTGGTGCTCACCGCCGGGCTGGTGCTGACCTCGCCGTGGATCCTGTCCGAGGCGCAGTTCGACGCGGCCGATCCGCTGATCACCACGGTCTGGGCGGCGGTGCCGCCGCTGGTCGCCGGAGCCCGGTTCGGCGCGACCGGCGGCCTGCTCGGCGGGCTGGTGATCGCGGCGAGCACCGGTTTCGCCAGGGGCGAGTTCACCGTCGACGTGGCTCGCGACGGGGTGCTGCTGCTGGCCAGCGGCCTGCTGATCGGCATGACCGCGACCACCGCGCGGCGTTCCGGTTCGGCGCTGGCGCAGGCGTTGCGCACCGAGGCGGCCACCGCGGAACGCGAGCGGCTGGCGCGGTCGATCCACGACAGCGTGCTCCAGGTGCTCGCCCGCGTCCGCAAGCGCGGCGCCGAACTGGGCGGCGAGGCGGCCGAACTCGCCGAACTGGCCGGTGAGCAGGAGATCGCCCTGCGGGCGCTGGTCACCACCGAGCCGACGCGGCCGACCGACGAAACCGCTGACCTGCGGGCCGCGCTGCAGCTGCTGGGCACGTCGGCCGTGCACATCTCGGGTCCGGCCGGACCGGTCTCGCTGCCCTCGGCCACCACCACCGAACTGGTCGACGCGGTGCGCGAAGCACTCGTCAACGTGGCCAAGCACGCCCCGGGCGCCCAGGCGTGGGTGCTGCTGGAGGACCTCGGCGACGAGGTGGTCGTGTCCGTGCGCGACGACGGCCCCGGCATTCCCGAAGGCCGCCTGGAACTGGCGCGGGCCGAGGGACGGCTGGGGGTCGCGGAGTCCATCCGGGGCCGGGTGACCGGGCTGGGTGGCACGATCAGCCTGGACACCGCGCCGGGAGCCGGAACGGAATGGGAGATCCGCGTGCCGAAGGGAGCCCCGGGATGAGCGCGATTTCGGTGATGGTGGTCGACGACCACCCGATCTGGCGGGACGGCGTGGCCAGGGACCTCGGTGAGCACGGGTTCGAGGTGCTGGCCACCGCACCGGACGGCGACGCGGCCATCCGGATCGCCAAGACCGTGCGCCCGGACGTGGTGCTGATGGACATGAACCTCGGCGAGACCTCCGGGGTGACCGCGACCAGGGCGATCACCGGCGCGCTGCCGGAGACCAGGGTGCTGGTGCTCTCCGCCAGCGGGGAACACGAGGACGTGCTGGAAGCGGTGAAGGCGGGTGCCTCCGGTTACCTGGTGAAGTCGGCTTCGTCGGCCGAACTCGCCGAGGCCGTGCGCCGGACCGCCGCGGGCGACCCGGTGTTCACCTCCGGGCTCGCGGGCCTGGTGCTCGGGGAGTACCGGCGGATGGCCGACGCCCCCGCCGCCACCGGTGCACCGCCGCCGCGGCTGACCGAGCGCGAAACCGACGTGCTGCGGCAGGTCGCGAAAGGACTGACCGCGCGGCAGATCGCCGAGAAGCTGGTCATCTCCCACCGCACCGTGGAAAACCACGTGCAGTCGACGCTGCGGAAGCTGCAACTGCACAACCGCGTGGAACTGGCCCGCTACGCCATCGAGCACGGACTCGACACGGACTGAGCTCCGGGAAAATCCCCGATCCGCTCCCGGGCTCCCGGCCCTAGCATCGTTCGCATGGGTGAGCCGCAGACCGAACAGCTTCCGGTGCCGAACGGCGACGAGGCCACCGAGAAGGCCGCCGAGGCGCCGAAGGAGTTCAACCCGCGCGACCTGCGCGTCTCCGACGCGGAGCGCGAGCACGTCGTCGGGGTGCTCCAGAAGGCGATCGGCCGGGGCATGCTCGACCTCGACGAGTTCACCGAGCGCACCGACAAGGCGCTGGCGTCCCGCACCCGCGGTGAGCTGAACTCCGTGCTCGCCGACCTGCCGGGGCTGGTGCACCGGGACGCCGCTCCGGTCTTGGCCGCCGGAGCGGCCCCCGCGCCGTCGCCGGTGCACAACTACCCGTACGCGCCGCCGTCCGGCAAACCGCTCGAACTGCGCGCGCACGCCTCGAACCTCAAGCGCAGCGGCCAGTGGCAGGTGCCCTCGCACCTGCGGGTCCGCAACAAGTACGCGAGCACCAAGCTCGACTTCACCGAAGCGGTGCTCACCTCGCCGGTGGTCTACATCGAACTGGACACCAAGTGGGGTGGCGTCGAACTGGTCGTGCCGGAGGAAGCCGGGGTGGACCTCAACGCCATCACCGAGATCAAGTGGGGTTCGGTGGAGGACAAGCGCAAGCGGCAGCCCGCGGCGGGCTCACCGACCATCATCGTCACCGGGCGGGTGCACGGCGGTCCGCTGGTGATCCGCCACAGCCGCCGTTCCCGCTGGTGAGCGATCGGGAACTGCGGGTTTCCGACGCCGAACGGGACCACGTCGCGGCGTTGCTGCAGAAGGCGGTCGGGCAGGGGCTGCTCGACCTCGACGAGTTCACCGCCCGCACCGACCTGGCGCTGGCCGCGCGCACCCGCGGTGAGCTGAACCGGGTGCTCACCGACCTGCCGGGCCTGGTGCACCACGGCGTCAACGGGCCGGTGCCCGCGCGGCGCGACCGGCTGGTGCTCAAGACCACGCTGGGCGCCGCTCAGCGGTCGGGGCAGTGGCGGGTGCCGCACGAGATCCTGGTGCAGAACCAGATGGGCTCGACCGAACTGGACTTCACCGAGGCGCGGATCAGCCACGCCGAGGTGCGTATCGAGCTGAACGTGGCCGCCGGTTCGGTGGAACTGCTGCTGCCGCCGGACGCCGCGCTGTCCACGTCGGCGGTCAACGTGGTGGCGGGCAGCCTGGTCGACCGGACCGAGTTCGACCACGCGTCCGGACGGCCGCGGTTCGTGCTGAGCGGTTCGGTGTACGCGGGTTCCGTGCAGGTCCGGACCCCGCGCTACTACCGGTTCGGGCGGCTCCAGGTGCGCACGCCGTGGCGGGTCACCTGGTCCTGACCGCCTGGCGGGCGGCAGCCGGATCGGCCGCGGCGAGCGCGGCTTCCGCGGCGGCCTCGCAGTCCTCCCTGGTGACCGCCGCCAGGCTCGCGCCGACCGCCCGCACCGCGGCCGCGTTCATCGACAGGCTGGTCAACCCGAGCCCGGTGAGCACCCTGGCCAGCAGCGGATCGGCCGCGGCCTCCCCGCAGACGCCGGCGGGCTTGCCGGTGATCGCGGCGGCCTTGCCGATCAACGCGATCAGCCGCAGCAACGCGGGCTGCCACGGGTCGTTCAACGCGGCGACCGCGCCGAGCTGGCGGTCGGCGGCGAAGGTGTACTGGGCGAGGTCGTTCGTGCCGATCGAAACGAAGTCGACGGCGTCGAGGATTTCGCGCGCGGCCAGCGCGGCGGCCGGGACCTCGATCATCACCCCCGCCCTGGCGATGCCCGCCGCGTGCACGCGCTCGGCGAACCAGGCGGCCTCGGCGGCGGTGGCCACCATCGGCGCCATCACCGACACCTCGGCGCCGGAGTCCTGCGCGGCGAGCGCGATGGCCTCCAGCTGGCGGTCGAGGATTTCGGGCCGGTCGAAGGCGATGCGCAGCCCACGCACCCCCAGCGCCGGGTTCGGCTCGGTGTCGGGGGAGAGGAAGGCCAGCGGCTTGTCGGCACCGGCGTCGAGCGTGCGGACGATGACCGGCTTGCCCGCGAACGGCTTGAGCACCGCGGTGTAGGCGGCGCGCTGGGCCTCGACGGACGGTTCGGCCGAGGCGTCGAGGTAGCAGAATTCGGTGCGGAACAGCCCGACGCCTTCCGCGCCCGCGTCCGCCGCGGCCTGCGCGTCGGCGGCGGACCCGACGTTGCCGAGCACCTTCACCCGGTGGCCGTCGGCGGTGACGCCGGTGCCGTTCCACTCGGCGGGCCCGCCGGTGGTCGCCGCCTGGATCGGCGCACTCGCGTCGACCGGCTCGACCTCGCCGGTGTCGCCGTCGACGGCCAGCGCCTCGGCCCCGGACGCGAGCAGCCCGCGGACGGCGACCACGGCGGGGATGCCGAGCGCGCGGGCCAGGATCGCGGTGTGGCTGGTGGGGCCGCCCTCCTCGGTGACCAGCGCGAGCACCTTCGCCGGATCGAGCCCGGCGGTGTCCGCGGGCGCGAGGTCACGGGCGACCAGCACGCTCGGCCCGGTCAGCTCGGGCACGCCCGGCGGCACCAACCCGAGCAACTCGGCGACGATGCGGTCGCGGATGTCGTGGATGTCGCGCACGCGCTCGGCCAGGTACCCACCCGCGGCGGCAAGCATCTCGGCGAAGCCCTCCGCGGCCTGGTGCACCGCACGAGCGGCGGGCAGGCGCTCGGTCTTGACCAGCTCCTCGGCCTGGCTGACCAGCGTCGGATCGGCGGCCATCGCGGCGGTGGTCTGCAGGATCGTGGCGGCCTCACCGGTGGCGGCCTCGGCCTGCTTCTCCAGCCGCGCGGCGACCAACTGGGCGGCGGGCTCGATACGCGCGGCCTCGACCGCCGGCTCCGACGGCGCAGGCCCACCCGGCGGCGGCCCGAGCGGCTCGGCCACCCGCACCACGGGCCCGCTGGCCCGCCCCGGACTGACCGCCACCCCGGAAAGCTTCGACAACATGGTCTAGACCATACCGTGCCACACCAGACCAGCAAACCCCCCGATGAGGGCCAACCCCAGAACCCCCCAGCCGACGCCGCGCCCTGCGCCGCCCATCCTTCAACCAACCCCCACCGCTCCCAGGGGGGCGTCCCCACGAACATCATATCCGCTGGTCGGGGGCTTCAAGGGGGGATCGCGGATGGTCCACAGACCGGATGGATTGGGGACAACTGGAGGCGAATTCGGCGGCTCGGTGGCGAAAGGGGTGCGTTTGCGGCAGGAGCGAATCGAGGGGCTGGTTCCGAGGGGCTGGTTCCGAGGGGCTGGTTCCGAGGGGCTGGTTCCGAGGGGCTGGTTCCGAGGGGCTGGTTCCGAGGGACTGGTTCCGAGGGGCTGGTTCCGAGCGGCTGGTTCCGAGCGGCTGGTTCCGAGCGGCTGACTCCGAGCGGCTGACTCCGAGCGGCTGACTCCGAGCGGCTGACTCCGAGCGGCTGACTCCAAGGGGCTGGCTCCAAGATCGCCAGTTCCGAGATGGCCGAACCCGAGATCGCCGGTCCCAAGATGGTTGGTTTCGGGGTGGCCGGTTCCGAGGGGGCCGCTTTCAAGGAGGCCGGTTCCGAAGTGGCTGGTTTCGAGGTGGCTGATTTCGAGATCGCCGAACCCGGGATGACCGCAATCGAGATGGCCGAACCCAGAGCCCCCGAGCCCAAGGCCGCCGAACCCAAAGCCGCCGAACCCAAAGCGACCGAACCCAAAGCGACCGAACCCAGAGCCGCCGAAGCCGAAGCGGCCGAAGCCGAGACGGTGTCAGTCGAGTTCGTCGGCGCGTGGGTACGAGGGTTGGGCGCCTGGGCGGGTGACCGAGATAGCGGCGACCTTCACGGCCAGGCGTGCCGCGTCCACCAGAGTCGCGCCGTCGGAGAGGGAGGCGGCGAGGGCGCCGGTGAAGGCGTCGCCGGCGCCGGTGGTGTCGACCGGGGTCACCTGCGGCGACGGCACTTCGGTCGCACCGTCCGCGGTCACGACCAGTGCGCCTCGGGCACCGCGCGTGACGACCGCGGAGTACGGGCCCAGCTCCAGCAAGCCTTGGGGGTCGGCGTCGTCGGCGCCCAGCAGCAGGGCGGCCTCGTGCTCGTTGACCAGCAGGACGTCCACGGCGGCCAGCGCCCGCTCGCTCACCTCCGCCACCGGCGACAGGTTCAGCAGCACCCGCACCCCCGCCTCCGCCGCGGCGAGCACCGCGTGTTCGACCGTCGGCAGCGGCACCTCCATGGACACGGCGAGCACCCGGGCACCGTCGAACGCGCCGTCCACGGCGGACGGCTCCAGCGCGCTGTTCGCCCCCGGCGACACCAGGATCGAGTTCTCGCCGTCCGGGGTCACCAGGATGTACGCGGCTCCGGTCGGCCGGTCCACGGTCCGCACCAAGTCGACCCGGACACCGGCCTCACGCAGCGAGCGGAGCAGCAGCCTGCCGTTGGCGTCGTCGCCGATGGCGCCGATCATTGCGACCTCGGCGCCGACCAGTGAAGCGGCCACCGCCGTGTTGGCGCCCTTGCCGCCGGGCAGCAGCACGGTGTCGCCCCCGAGCACGGTCTCGCCGGGTCCGGGCCGTCGATCGGCGGAAACCACCAGGTCGGCGTTGATCGACCCGGCGACCAGAACTTCTGCGGTCATCCCCACAGCCTGCCAGTCACCCAATCGTCACGGTGTTTGAGTAGAGCTACGGATTCGTCCGCGCGCCCGGCGGCCGACCCTGGACGCATGGGCACGCACAGCGGCACCACCGACCCCCTGCCGCGGATCGCCGACGCGCTCGGCGAGATCGCCGGCCGGCTCACCGCGCTCGGTGAGGAACTCCGCGCTCTGCCGACGCCGAGGGCCGCGGCAGCGGCGCTGCCGACTGAGGCGGCTGAGCCAGTTGGGCAGCCGGCGGCCGCCTCTGCGGCTGACGCAGGTACTCCGCGCCTGGAGGCGGCTCAGCCGGCACCGTCGGCCAAGGAGGCCGCCGAGCCGCAGGTGGACACCGGGGCACCTGCGGCTACGGACCCGGCGCGGCCGACTCCGGCGGGTGGGCACCAAGGCCCGGCGGGAGCGTCTGCCTACCCGGCACCTGGGTTCGTCCCGCCGTATCCCGGGACCCAGTGGCCACCGCCTCGTTGGCAGCCGCAGACGCGCAAGCCGACCGTGGCGGAGCAGCTGGCCCGGGACGGGGCCGGGAGCAAGGTGCTCGCCTGGATCGGCGGGGCGGTGACCCTGCTCGGGGTGGTGTTGCTGCTGGTGCTGGCGATCCAGCGCGGGTGGGTCGGGCCGGTGCCGCGGGTGCTGCTCGGGGCGCTCCTCGGGGGCACGCTCACCGGGATCGGGGTTCGGCTGCACCGGAACGCCGGTGCTCGTACCGGCGCGTTCGCGTTGGCGGCGACCGGGGTGGCGGTGCTCTACGCGGACATCGTCGCGGCCACCACGGTGCTGGAGCTCCTTCCGGTGTGGGCCGGGTTGCTGCTCGGGCTGGGCGTCGCCGTGGGTGGGGTGGTGCTGGCCGGGGTTTGGCGGGCGCCGGGGTTCGCGGTGTTCGTGCTGCTCGGCTGCGCGGTGTGCGCGCCGGTGCTGACCGAGGGGTTCACCGTGCTGCTGATGACCTTCCTGCTGGTGCTCTCGGCCGCCGCCGCGCCGGTGCAGTTGACCCGGCGGTGGCCGGGGGTGGTGCTGGCGGCCGGGCTGCCGCCGATCGCCGGTGGGACGCTGACCGCCGGCCTCGCCGCCGGGGCCTGGTCCGGTGCGGTGGACTCGCTGGCGATCGCCGTGCTCGCGCTGCTCACCTCGCTGCTCGTGCTCGCCACGGCCACCGCGACGGTCGCCGTGCACCGGGACGACGTCACGCCGATCGCGTTGCTCGCGGTCGCGCCGCTGCCGGTGATGCTGCTGCCGTTCCTGCTGGACCGCCTGCCCGCCGCGGCCTTCCTCGGTGGGCTCACCGCGGTGCTGACCGGACTCTGGCTGGTGGCGCGCAAGCGTTTGCCTTCAGGGGTGGCGATGGCGGCCGGGGTGCCGGCGGTGATGCTGGCCTTCGAGACCACGGTGGTGGCGCTGTCCGGTGAGTCGCGGGTGCTCGTGGTGCTCGCCGAGGCGATCGCGCTGGCGGCGGTGGCGATCCGGCTGAAGAGCGGCGGCCTGACCGCGGCCGGTGCGGCGTTCGGCGTCGCCGGGTTGCTGGCCGCGATGGGCACCGCCGCGACGCCGGTCATGCTGCTGCGGGCGCCCCGGACCGGCGTCCCGGCCGACGTGCTGGTCACCGCGGCCGCGGTGTCGCTGCTCATCGCGCTGGCCGCCGTGCTGCTCGCCATCGCCGCCGCCAACGCCGGGGTGCCGGATGCGGTGCTGCCGCCGGCCGCGCCCCCGGTGCTCTACGGCGCGGCGGGCACCGTGCTCTACCCGGTCCAGCTGCTGGTGGACGGCGAACTCGGCTTCCTGATCGGCCACGCGCTGATCACCGTCTCCTGGACGGCCGCCGCGTTCGTGCTGCTGCTGCGTGGCATCCGGCGGAAGGCGTTCCGCGTCACCGGACTGGTGCTGGTGGCCGCCGCGCTGGCGAAACTGGTGTTGTTCGACCTCGCGTCGCTCGACGGCATGGCCCGCGTGGGTGCCTTCCTCGGTGCCGGGCTGGTGCTGCTGGCGGCGGGTGCGCGCTACGCCAGGCTGGTCAACGCGACCCGTTCAGCCGAAGGCGGAGGGGCCGGTTCACGACGAATGTGAAGGACTTTGTAACTTATCCGCTTCTGAATGCGACAATCAGGCGAGTGCAAGCCGAGCGTCACCCGTTCGGAGTGATTTCCGCTCGCGGACGTCACACCCGGGTGCGGTTCAGCTCTACAGACACGCCACCGCGTTTTGCGCGGTGGCGTTGCCCGACCAGCGGCCTCGGCCGGCGGAACGGCATCGGGTCGCCGGCACCGATCACGTAGCCCCCCGAGTGATCGGTGCCGGCGGCGCCCCGGGTTTCCCCCACCCGCAACGGGGGTTCACCGGATTCCCGCAGGTCAGCCCGCTGTTTAGCGTTGGTCCATGACCGCCGCGACCCGCTCCCGCAATCCGTTCAGGCTGCTGCTCGCCGGGCTGTGCACCGTGCTCGGCGTGCTGCTGCTCGGCCTGACCGCCTTCCTCATCGTCCGCGTCGTCACCTACGGCGTGTTCTGGGACCCCGACGCCGACCACAGCGGTGCCTGGGGTGGCCCCTCCCTGCTCGGCGCCTGGGTGGTGCACGCGTTGATCGGGCTGCCCGGGGCCGCGGTGTCCGCCTGGCTCGGCAACCGGCTCACCCGCGCGTCGTCGTGGTTGCGCCGTTGACCGCCGCGGCAGCTCCTAGAATGAACCGGAGGCAGGTGAACGCCGTTTACCCGATGGGGTGAGGGTTTGCGCAAACGGGGCCGCTCGGCGACGGACCAGGAGATCCGCCAGGCCGCGCGGGCCCTGCTGGTGGCACACGGCCCCGAGGCGGTGACGCTGCGGGCGATCGCCAGGGAACTGGGCATCACCGCACCCGCGCTGTACCGGTACTACGGCTCGCGCGACGACCTCCTCGCGCACCTGCGCCTCGACATCGTCGGCGATCTGGGTGACGAACTCGCGACCGAGGTGGCCGAACTCGCCGATGACGACGGCGCGGGGCAGCTGTTCGCGTTGTGCCGCGGTTTCCGGCGCTGGGCGTTGACGCACACGCGGGAGTTCACGCTGGTCTTCGCGTCGCCGACCGGCGAAGTGGGGTCGGCGCCGAGCAGCGCGGCCACGCTGAGCCGCGCGGACGAACCGTTCGGCCGCATCTTCCTGACCACCGCGGGACACCTGCTCGCCACCCACGACCTGGACACCCCCGCCGACGAGACGGTGCCCGCGGAACTGCGCGACGACCTGGCCGCCTACCGCGGTGACCTGCTGTCCGTGCTCGGCGGATCGGGTCTCGACTTCCCCGCCGAGAAGCTGGACCTGGGCACCACGTACCTGATGATCCAGTTCTGGGCACGCATCTACGGCCACGTGACGCTGGAGGTGTTCGGCAACTACCCGATCCCGGTGCGCAAACCGGATGTGTTGTTCGACGCCGTGCTCGCCGATCTGGCCGGGGAGATCGGGCTGCTGCCCCGGTGAACGCGGGAGCAGCAGCCCGCCGGCCTCAGGCCGCGTGCCCGCCGTCGACCGAGACGGCCGTGCCGGTGATGTACCGGCCGTCGTCCGACGCGAGGAAGGCGACCGTCGCGGCGACCTCGTCGGCGGTGCCGTAGCGGCCGAGCGCGGTCATCGCGGCCTGGTCACCGGCGTACGGGCCGTCCGCCGGGTTCATCTCGGTGTCGGTCGGGCCGGGCTGGACCACGTTGACCGTCACACCGTTCGGGCCCAGTTCCCTGGCCAGCGCCTTGGTCAGGCCCAGCATCGCGGTTTTGCTCAGCGCGTACAGCGACATGCCGGGTCCCGGCGCCCGATCGGCCACGCAGCTGCCGATGGTGATCAGCCGCCCGCCTGCACCGAGGTGCGACGCCGCCGCCTTCGCCGCCAGGAACGGGGCACGCACGTTGACCGCGAGCACGCGGTCGACGTCCTCCAGCACGAGGTCACCGATGGGCGCGATCACGCCGACCCCGGCGTTGTTGACCAGGACGTCGAGCCCGCCGAACTCGGCGACGGTCTCCTCGACCGCCCGGGTGCAGTCGGCCGCGTCGGCGCCGTCCGCGCGGATCACCAGGGCACGCCGCCCGGCCGCCTTGATCCGGTCGGCCACCTCGGTGGCCGCGTCGGCGCGGTCGCGGTAGGTCAGTGCCACGTCGGCGCCGTCGGCGGCGAGCCGGAGCGCGATCGCCCTGCCGATGCCACGGCTGCCGCCGGTCACCAGGGCCACCTTGCCGTCGAGCGACATCTTCTTCCTCCGGAATTCGATGGGTTTTTTCGTACGACACCCATCGAACCGCCGGCGGACCGCCCAAGCTGGCGCTTTTCAGACCACCACGTTGACCAGGCGGCCCGGCACCACGATCACCTTGCGCGGCTCGCCCCCGCCCAGCAGCGCGACCACCTTCTCGTCGGCCAGCGCGGCGGCCTGCACCGCGTCCTGACCGGCGTCGGCGGCCACCGTGATCCGGGTGCGCACCTTGCCGTTGACCTGCACCGGGTACTCGACCGTCTCGTCGACCAGGTACTGCTCGTCGACCGCCGGGAACGGGCCGTGCGCCAGCGAATCGGTGTGGCCCAGCCGCTGCCACAGCTCCTCGGCCAGGTGCGGGCACAGCGGAGCCAGCATCAGCACCAGCGGCTCGGCCAGCTCCCGCGGCGTGCCGTCGGCCGCGCCGTAGACCTTGGTCAGGTGGTTGTTCAGCTCGATCAGCTTGGCGCCCGCGGTGTTGAACCGCATCGCCGCGTAGTCCTCGCGGACCCCGGCGATGGTCTTGTGCAGCAGCCGCCGGTCCGCCTCGCTCGCGTCCACGTCGGACACCCGCAGCGCACCGGTCTGCTCGTCCACCACCAGTCGCCACAGCCGCTGCAGGAAGCGCTGCGAGCCGACCACGTCCTTGGTCGCCCACGGCCGCGACAGCTCCAGCGGACCCATCGACATCTCGTAGAACCGGAAGGTGTCGGCCCCGTAGTCGGCCGACATCTGGTCGGGCGTGACCACGTTCTTCAGGCTCTTGCCCATCTTCCCGTACTCCTGCTTGACCTCCTGGCCGGAGTGGAAGTACTTGCCGTCGCGCTCCTCGACCTCCTCGGCGGGCACGTAGAAACCACGCGAGTCGGTGTAGGCGAAGGCCTGGATGTAGCCCTGGTTGAACAGCTTCCGGTACGGCTCGTCCGAGGACACGTGGCCCAGGTCGAACAGCACCTTCTGCCAGAACCGCGAGTACAGCAGGTGCAGCACGGCGTGCTCGACGCCGCCGATGTACAGGTCGACGCCACCGGGGTCGTCGGCGCCGTGCTCGGCCGGGCGCGGGCCGGTCCAGTACCGCTCGTTCTCCGGGTCGACGAACCGGTCGGTGTTCTCCGGGTCGATGTAACGCAGCTGGTACCAGCACGAACCCGCCCAGTTGGGCATGGTGTTGGTGTCGCGGCGGTAGGTCTTCGGCCCGTCGCCCAGGTCCAGTTCGACGGTGACCCAGTCGTCGGCACGCGACAGCGGCGGCGACGGCTCGGTGTTCGGGTCGTCCGGGTCGAAGGTCCTCGGCGAGTAGTCGTCGACCTCGGGCAGCTCCACCGGCAGGTGGCTGTCCGGCAGCGCGTGCACCCGGCCGTCCTCGTCCCAGACCACCGGGAACGGCTCGCCCCAGTACCGCTGGCGGGAGAACAGCCAGTCGCGCAGCTTGTACTGGACGGTGCCGTGGCCGTGGCCGTGCTCCTCCAGCCAGGTGATGATGGTCTTCTTGGCTTCGTCGACGCCCAGGCCGTCCAGGAAGCCCGAGTTGATCGCGGCGCCTTCGCCGGTGAACGCCTTGCCGTCGAAGTCGTCGGCCGGCTGCACGGTCCGGACGACGTCCAGGCCGAACTTCTCCGCGAAGTCCCAGTCGCGCTGGTCCTGGCCGGGCACCGCCATGATCGCGCCGGTGCCGTAGCCCATCAGCACGTAGTCGGCGACGAAGATCGGGATGCGCCGGTCGTTGACCGGGTTCACCGCGCAGGTGCCGGTGAACACGCCGGTTTTGTCCTTGTTCTCCTGCCGGTCCAGCTCGGACTTGCGGGAGGCGGCCAGGCGGTAGGCGGCCACCGCTTCGGCCGGGGTGGCGGCGTCGCCGGTCCAGCGCGGGTCCACGCCCTCGGGCCACGCCTCGGTGGTCAGCTGGTCGACCAGCGGGTGCTCCGGGGCCAGCACCAGGTAGGTGGCGCCGAACAGGGTGTCGGGGCGGGTGGTGAACACCTCGATCCGCGTGGTGTCCCCGGCGGCGAAGGCCACCCTCGCGCCGTTCGACCGGCCGATCCAGTTGCGCTGCATCGCCTTGACCTTGTCCGGCCAGTCCAGCCGGTCCAGGTCGTCGACCAGGCGGTCGGCGTAGGCGGTGATGCGCATCATCCACTGGCGCAGGTTGCGGCGGAACACCGGGAAGTTGCCGCGCTCGCTGCGACCGTCCGGGGTGACCTCTTCGTTGGACAGCACCGTGCCCAGGCCGGGGCACCAGTTCACCGGCGCCTCGGAGATGTAGGCCAGGCGGTGCGAGTCGATGATGTCGCGCTGCTCGGCGCGGGTCAGCTCGCACCAGTTCCGGCCGTCGGGCGTGCGGCGCTTGTCCTGCGCGTATTCGGTCTCCAGCTCGACGATCGGGCGGGCCCTGCCCTGCTCCTGGTCGTAGAAGGAGTTGAAGATCTGCAGGAAGATCCACTGGGTCCAGCGGTAGTACTCGGGGTCGATGGTGGACACCCGGCGGCGCTCGTCGTGGCCCAGGCCCAGCCTGCGGATCTGCCGCAGGTAGGTCTCGATGTTCTCTTCGGTGGTCTTGCGCGGGTGCGCCCCGGTCTGCACGGCGTACTGCTCGGCGGGCAGGCCGAAGGCGTCGAAGCCCATGGTGTGCAGGACGTTCCGGCCGATCATCCGGTGGTACCGGGCGAACACGTCGGTGGCGATGAAGCCCAGCGGGTGCCCGACGTGCAGACCGGCGCCGGAGGGGTAGGGGAACATGTCCTGCACGAACAGCTTGTCGGAGGGCACGTCGGTGCCGTCGGACAGCGCCCCGACCGGGTTCGGCGCGTGGTAGGTGCCGTGATCGGCCCAGTAGTCCTGCCAGCGCTGCTCGATCCTCCCGGCCAGCGCCGCGGTGTAGCGATGCTGGGGCGTGTCCGCGGTCGCCTCGGTCATGACCCGTGTCCTCCGTCGTATCGCACTCCAGAAACAACTCGACCCCTCCGCCAGAGGCGTGAGGGGTCGCCGCGCTCAACCGTCGGTCGGTTCAGCGCGGCAGGCCAAGGAGCAGCCGAGCCGTGTTCATGCCTCCCATGATAGCCGTCACGGCCAGCGAGTTTGCGCCCGCCCGTCAGCGCACGGCGAGCGCGATCACCTGGGTGAGCTGGGTGGCCGAGAAGTTGTCGTCGCTGACCAGCAGCAGGCTCCGCTCCCCGGAGGGCAGCCGCGGGCCCCAGGTCATCCCCTCCACGTTGTCCACAGTGGACAAACCGAGGGTGGACAGGTCGGTCAGGAGCTGCTTCCTGCCGGGTTCGGCCAGGTCGATCTCGTAGATCCGCACCTTGTTGCCGACTCCGGTGACGAACGAGCGCTCCAGGACCAGGAACCGGTTGCCGCCGGAGTGCAGGATCGAGGTGACGCCGTTGTTGGCGAAGGCACCCGGCGGGTTCGACTGGGCGAAGATCGGTTCCTGCTGGTAGCGGACCTGCGTGAACACCGGGCCGTAGCGGCCCTGCACCAGGATGCGGGAGACCGCGCCCCGCTCGGTGGTGGCCTCCGGGCCGTCCTGCAGCAGCGGGCCCTCGAACGCGGTCACCACCAGTGCGCCGTGGGCGGCGAAGGTCATCGCCTCCGGGCCGTAGTTCTGCCGCGGCCCGCTCGCCGGGCGCATCTTGACCTCCTCGGGCAACGGCAGGTCACGCAGGTAACGGCCGTCGCGGCGGGCCTCGCGGACCGACGGGTCCAGCAGCACCGCCGGCGTGCGGTCCCCCTCCTGCGACCAGTAGTAGGTGCCCAGCCACGGGTCGACGCGCAGTTCCTCGGGGTCCACGCCCTGCGGCGGGTAGTTCGTGCCGTCCGGCCGCTCGAGGTGGTGCACACCGGTGAACTCGACGGCCCCGGTCAGGTCGATCTCGGCGGTGTAGAAGCGGGCGTTCGTGCGGTCGTCGCTGATCAGCACGTACTCGCCGGTGCGCGGGTCGCGGTCGATGCCGGACAGGCCGCCGACCGTGGTGCCGCCGAAGACCAGGCCGTGCGGCACGACCTGCTCGCCGAGCAGGCGGACGCGCTGGCCGGCGTGCGCGGCCGGGGTGAGCAGGGCGAAGGAGGTGACCGCGACCAGAGCGGCGCTGAGCAGACCTCGGAACGTTCGGGGCATGGCGTGCAGCACAGCGGACGAGGGTGTCCAGCAGGTTGCTTCCGAATCACGCTTATGCTCGGGGGCGTGCTGGTAGTCGCGCTGATCCCCATCGTCTTCGGTGTCCTGGTCGGCTGGGGCGGAGTCCTCGGCTGGCGCGAGCGCCTGCCCAGGGCGCGTGGGGCGGGCGTGCGCACCACCGCCACCCAGCGCAGCGACGAAGCCTTCCGCGTCGGCAACAAGGTGGCCGGCCTGCCGACCATGGCCGGCGGTGTGGTCGGCGTGCTCTCCGGCGTGGCCGCGCTGGTCATGCCGACCGCCGGCGGGGTGATCGTCGCCGCGGTGGTCGGGGTGCTCGGCACGCTGGTCCTGCTCGCCGCGGGCGGGGTGCTCGGCCACCGGGCCGCGCTGGCCGTGCCGGAACCGGCACCCGCACCGTCCGGTTGCTCCGGGTGCGCCTGCGGCGCCGGTGGCTGCGGTGTGCTCAGTTCCGCTGCAGGTCCCCAGGGTGCGTAGCCAGTAGCGAGGTCGGCACGCCCTGCCGCCGCAGCACCTGTCCCCACAGGTCGCGGTTCGGCGTGGCCAGCACGTCGCTGGGCAGCGCGGGCACGATGAGCCAGTCGCCGCGGGCGATCTCCCCGGCCAGCTGCCCGGAATCCCATCCGGCGTAACCGGCGAACACCCGCAGCCCGCGCACCTTCGGCACCAGCGTGTCCGGATCGGCGTCCAGGTCGACCAGCGCCACCGGGCCGCGCACCGCGATCACCCCCGGCACGCTCGCCGCGTCCTGCCCGGTGCGCAGCGCCGCCAGGCACAACGCCGTCTTCTTCTCCACCGGCCCGCCGACGAACACCGACTGCGGCTCGACCACGTGCCTGCCCCAGACCGGCAGCACGTCGTCCACCGGCACCTCGCTCGGCCGGTTCAGCACCACCCCCAGCGTGCCCTGCTCGCGGTGGTCGATGACGAACACCACGGTCCGCCGGAAATTGGGGTCGAACATGGTGGGGGCAGCGACCAGCAAAGATCCCGGTTCCACCTCGGCGTCCGCTCGCACGCCGCCCATGATCCCACTCCCCGGCCGGCGAAGGTGGGCCGACGCGGGAACAAGAACGGCCGCCGGCCCGTTGAGCCCAGTGGCCGGCGCACTTCCGTGTCCCCCGGGCTCACTGAAGAACCGCCTTTGTGGAATACCGTTCGGCTGGAGCCACACTGCGCCTAGCCGCCGAGAGGCGACCAAAGTGCGCCGGCCGACCAACCCCTTACGCTGGGGCGGTGACCACGAGCAGCCTGCGCGAGCTGCTCGCCCCGCCCGGCTTCCGCCGGTTGCTCCTCTCCCGCTTCGCCTCGCAGTGGGGCGACGGCGTCTACCAGGCCGGACTCGCCGGTGCGGTGCTGTTCAACCCCGAGCGCGCGGCCGACGCGCTGACCATCGCCGGCGGTTTCGCCGCGCTCCTGCTGCCGTATTCCATCGTCGGGCCGTTCGCCGGTGCGCTGCTGGACCGCTGGGACCGGCGCCAGGTGCTGGTGGTCGCCAATCTGCTGCGCGGGCTGGCGATCGCGGTTTCCGCGTTGTCGGTCGGCCTCGGTGCCGACGGGGTGCCGATGTTCGTGCTCGCGCTGGTGGTGATCGGGATCTCCCGGTTCGCCGGCTGCGGCCTGTCGGCTTCGCTCCCGCACGTGGTGCCGTGGCACAAGCTGGTCGGCGCGAACGCGTTCGCCGCCACGCTGGGTTCGGTCGTCGCGGTGATCGGCGGTGCCTGCGCGATCGCCCTGCGTGCACTGCTCGGCGTCGGTGACGTCGGTTCGGCGTGGACGACGGCCTGCGCCATCGCCGGTTCGGTGGCCGCCGCGGTGTTCGCCGCCCGGTTCGCCCGCGGCGAGCTCGGCCCGTCCACTGTGGACGAGCCGGCGATGGCGCTGGTCGCGGTCGCCAGGGGGCTGGCCGACGGGGCCGGGGCGGTGCTGCGCACGCCGTCGGTCCGGGCCGGGTTCCTGGCGTTGTTCGCGCACCGGGTCGGGTTCGGCATCTCGCTGCTGCTGACCGTGCTGCTGATGCGGTTCTCGTTCACCGACCTCGGCCTGCTGCGTGCCGGGTTGACCGGGCTGGGCCAGCTCGCCCTGCTGGCGGGGGCCGGGCTGCTGCTCGGCGGCCTGGTCACGCCCCGGCTGGTGGTCCGCTTCGGCCGTCGGCGGGTGATCACCGGCGGGCTGCTGGCCGCGGCCGCCTCGATCGCCGGGCTGGGCCTGCCGCTGGTGCTGCCGACCGTGCTGGTGGCGTCGTTCGCGCTGGCCGTGGCCGGGCAGCTGGTGAAGCTGTGCGTGGACGCGGCGATCCAGCAGGACATCGGCGACGAGGTGCGCGGCCGGGTCTTCTCCGTCTACGACGGGTTGTTCAACATCACGCAGGTGGCCGCGGTCACCACCACCGCGGTGCTGGTCCCGTTGGACGGGCGCGCCCCCGGCTTCCTGCTGGCCGCGGCGGGGGCGTACGCGCTGGGTGCGGTCGCCTATCTGGGTAGCACCCGGGTTCGCACTAGCGAATGATCTCCGGAACCCGGGTGGGCCGACTGGGGGAACTACTAGGGTGGCGCCAGCACATCTCTTTCGCTTGATTTCGGGGGCACTGTGACCACGCCAGGGGACGATCGAGCCCGGCTCGAGGCGCGAAACGCCGCCATGAAGGACCGGGTCGACGGCCTCCTGGAGCAGTTCAACCGGCAGACCGAGCAGCTGCGCGAGGCCCAGGCCGCCGCCGCGGCGGCCTCGGCGACGGTCACCTCCAAGGACGGCCTGGTCCGCGCCACCATCGACGCCAACGGCGTGCTGAGCAAACTGGACTTCGCGCCGACCGCGTTCGAGCGCAGCGGTGGCCCCGCCGCGCTCGCCGCCTCGGTGCTGGAGGTGGTGCGCACCGGCGGTCTGCAAGTCAAGCAGCAGGTCGCGGAACTGATGTCCCCGCTGACCGAGGGCATGCCGGACCTGACCGAGTTGTTCGAGGACGCGCCGTCGCTGGCCGGGCTGGTGCCGTCCATCCCGGACTTCACGCCGAAGGAACCGGAACCGACGGCGCGCCCGGAGTCCTTCGAGGACGAGGGCTCGATCTTCGAGCACCGCGGTCAGACAGCAACACCGCCACCCCCGGCGGCCACGCCGCCGCCTCCGCCGCCACCGTCCATGCCGCAGCCCAAGCCGACCACGCGCCGGGCCCGGCCCGCGCCGGTCGAGGACGAGGAAGAGCCGCCGGACAGCTGGCTCACCCGGGGCAACCGCTGATGGGCGCGGGGGGCCAGGGGTTCACGCTCGACCCGGATGCCGCGACCACCGCGGCGTCGAAACTGAACATCGCCGCCGACCAGCTCGAGGACGCCGGGAAGGCGCTCGCCGACGCGCTGGCCGCCGAGGGCGCGTGCTGGGGGGACGACGAGTCGGGCCAGGAGTTCGCCAAGGACTACGTGCCGGGGGCCGAAGGCGCGGTGAAGGCGTTCACTTCGATCGTCGAAGGGATCCGCGCGCTGCGGACCAACGTCGAAACGGCCGTGCAGAGCATGGAAGGCGCCGACGAGACGGTGCGCGGGGTGCTGAAAGAGGGCGGAGGAGTCTGACCCGTGGGGATGGAGATGCCCGACGAGGTCAAGTGGCTGTTGCCCATCGTCGTCGGCGAGAGCTGGCCGGAAGGCGACGAGGACAAGCTGCGGAACCTCCGGGACGCCTGGCACACCGCCGCGAAGGCGATCAATCCGGCGGCGGACATCGGCACCAAGGGCGCCGGGGAGGTGCTCGGCGCCTGGACCGGTGACGGCGCCGACAAGTTCGCCGAGGCGTGGAAGAAGTTCGTCGAGGGCGACGAGGCCTACTTCAAGTCGCTGGCCGAGGCGTGCCAGGCACTCGGTGACTCGTGCGACGCGACGGCACTGGACGTCGAGTACACGAAGTACATGATCATCGCCTCGCTGATCATGCTGGCGATCTCGATCGCGAGCATGATCGCGGCGGCTGCGGTCACCTTCGGCGGGTCGACCGCGGGCATCGTGCCCGCGCAGATCGCCACCCGGATGACCGTGCAGATGATCTTCCGGCAGCTGCTGCAGAAGCTGGCGCAGCAGGGGTTCAAGAAGATCGCGCAGGAAGTGCTGAAGCGGGTCCTCAAAGAGGTCCTGATCAACGTGGCCACCGGGGTGGCGCTGGACGCCGGGATCCAGGGGCTGCAGATGGCCACCGGCGACCGGAAGTCGTGGGACTGGGGCAAGACCTCGGACGCCGCGATCGGCGGTGCGGTCGAGGGTGTGGTCGGCGCGGCGAGCGAGGCCGTTCCGAAGGGCGCCACGCGGGGCGTTTCGGACAGCGTCGGCGGCCAGATCGCCGACGGTGCCATCCGGGGCGCGGCCCGCGGCGCCGCCGAAGGCGTCGCGACCACGGTCGGGGAGGCCGCGGTCACCGGTGAACTGGGGAACCTGAGCGCCTCGGACGTGCTGATGGGCGCCTCGGGCGGGGCCACCGATGGCGCCGCCGGCGGCGCCAAGGGGAACATCGACGGCATCCGGTCGGCGAACGCGCCGAACGTGGACGCACCGGATGTGGGTGGTCCGGGGTCTTCTTCGAACGGTTCGTCCTCGGGCGGTTCTTCTGCTACGGGTTCAGGGGATTCGTCTTCGCCGGGCAGCTCCTCTTCCGGCGGTTCTTCCCCGGGTGACTCCTCCTCGGGTTCGTCCTCGAATGGTTCGTCTTCGGGTGGCTCCTCGGGTGGTTCCTCCTCGGGCGGCTCCTCTTCCGGTGGTTCTTCCTCCGGCGGCTCCTCCTCGATTGGTTCCTCCTCAGGTGGCTCGTCCTCCGGCTCCTCTTCAGGTGGTTCCTCCGCGGGCGATTCCTCCGCAGGCGGCTCCTCCTCGGGTAGTTCATCCGCAGGCGGCTCCTCCTCGGGCTCGTCGTCGAACGGTTCGTCTTCGGGTGGTTCTTCCTCAGGTGGTCCATCCTCGGGCGGCTCGTCCCCCGGCGGTGCTTCCTCGGCGGGCAGCTACTCCTCCGGCGATTCGTCCTCGGCGGGCAGCTCGTCGTCCGGCAACTCGTCCTCCTCGGACGGACCGTCCCCCGCCCGCTCCGCGGACCACGTCGGCCAGTCGTCAGCAGCGACCATGGAACGCTCCGACACCGGCGCGGGTCAGCAGTCCTCCGCACCGGCACCCACTGCGGCCCCCCAGCCACAACACTCCCCGGCCGCCGCCAACGACGGTGGAAACCAGCAGCAGCCCGCCGCCTCCTCCGGCGGTGCCCAACCAGGCGGCACCCCAGCCGGTGGCGCTCCCGCAGGCGGCTCACCAGCAGGCGGTGCCCCAGCAGTTGGCTCACCAGCTGGTGGCGCCCCCACAGGCGGAACTCCCGCAGGCGGCGCCCCAGCTTCGAGTGGCTCACCCGCCCCCTCCTCCGGCGGTTCACCTTCGAGCAGTTCGCCTTCGTCGGGGAGCGGTTCATCGGGTGGCTACGGCATGGCCCCGCCACAGAGCGGCGGTAGCAGCAGCGGCGGCTACGGCATGGCGCCCCAGCAAGGCGGCGGTGGTGGTTACAACCCGCCGCCGCAGCAGGGTGGCGGGTTCGGCCCGCAGCCGGGCGGTCCGCCGCGCACGCAGGACTCCGTGGCCGCCGCAGGCTTCACCAGCGGTGGCTTCCCACCGCCGGGCACGCCCCGGCAGGACGGCCCACCGCAGGGTGGTCCGGGCATGCCACCGCCTCCCCCGCAGCAGCAAGGCGGCGGTGGCTTCGCGCCCCCACCACTGCAACAGGGCGGCGGCCAGCCCCAACCGGGCAACCGCCCGAACGGCCAAGGTCCGCGCCCGCCGCAGCCACCGCCCCAGGGACGCCCTCCGCAGCAGCAGAGTCCGAGCACCCACCGGCAAGGCCCCGGCGGTGGACTTCCGCAGGGTCCCCGTCCCGGGCAAGGCCAGCAGGGCGGACCAAACCAGCAAAGCGGCCCGAGCCGCCAAGGTGGACCGGGTCACCAAGGTGGACCGGGCCAGCAGAGTGGGCTGGGTCAGCAAAGTGCACCCGGTCAGCAGGGTGGACCAAGCCGCCAAGGCGGGCCGGGTCAGCAAGGCGGGCCAGGCCAGCAGGGCGGACCCAGTCAGCAAGGCGCTTTGCCTCAGCAAGGTGGCCCCAGCCAGCAAGGCGGCCTGCCTCAGCAAGGTGGCCCCGGCCAGCAAGGCGGCCTGCCTCAGCAGGGTGGCCCCAGCCAGCAGGGCGGACCCAGCCAGCAAGGTGGTTCGCCGCAGCCGGGTGGACCAGGTCAGCAAGGCGGGCGGAGCCAGCAAAGCGGGCCCGGACAGCAAGGTGGTTTGCCCCAGCAGGGTGGACCGGGTCAGCAGGGTGGACCCGGTCGGCAAGGTGGGGTGCCTCAGCAGCCAGGGCCGGGGCAGCCGGGGCCGCAGCGGCAAGGCCCGTCGCAGCAGCGGCCGTTCCAGCCGATGCGGGGGAACCTTGATCAGCCGCCGCCCGGGCGTGGGGGGCCGCCGCGGCCTCCGGGGTATCCGCAGCCGGGACGGCCGCCGCAGGCCGGGTATCAGCAGGGGCCGCCGCAGCGTGGGCCGCAGCAGCCGGGGCCGGGTGGGCGTCCGCCGATGCCGCCGCCACCTGGGCGGCAGGGAGCGCCACAGCCGTTCAACGCCTGGCAGAAGCCGCCGCTCGAGCCGCCGGTCACCCGGCCGGACATTCCGTTGCAGCAGCAGCCTGCCGCGCCCCGTCCGCCGGAACAGCGGGCTCCCGAGCAGCGTCCGGCCAGGCAGGACGTGCCTGTGCGGGACACCGCTGCCGAGCAGGTCCGGCCCACGCCGGAGCAGAGCGCACCGCAGCAGGACACGGCCGGGCAGCGCACGCCGGAGCAGGAGGCGCCCAAGCAGGACCGGGCTGAGCCCCGTACGCCGGAGGAAGCACCCAAGCGGGACGAGGGCCGGCAGCGTGCGCCGGAGCAGGAGGCGCCGAGGCAGGACGCGGTCGAGCAGGACAAGGCCGAGCAGGGTGCGCCGGAGCAGGGGACGCCCGGATCGGATGCGTCCAAGCAGGACGGCGCCGATCGAGACGCGTCCCGGCAGGATGCGCTCGGTCAGGGCGCGCCCAAGCAGGACGCGGTCGAGCCCGATGCTGTTCAGCAGGGGGCGCCCAAGCAGGACGCGGACGCAGCCGAGCAAGGGCGTTCTGAGCAGGGACCGGACAAGGACGCGGCCGACCGGGAAGCGCCCGAACAGGACGCGCCCAAGCAGGACCGGGCCGAGCAAGACACGGCCGACCGGGACGCGGACAAGCAGGACCGGGCCGAGCAAGACACAGCCGATCGGGACGCAGACAAAGACGGAGCCGATCGGGACGCAGACAAAGACGGAGCCGACCGGGACGCAGACAAAGACGGAGCCGATCGGGACGCAGACAAAGACGGAGCCGACCGGGACGCGGACAAGCAGGATTCGGACGACCAAGGGTCGGCCGAACAGGACACGGCCAAGGACGCGGACAAGGACGCGGCCGACCAGGACGGGCGGCCAGAAGACGACGGGCGTGTTCGTGAGGACTACGTAACCGACCCCGGGTTCCGCACCGACCGCACCGCGGACTTCCGGGCGCTGGCCGAAGCGCAGATGGACACGCTGCGCTCCAGCGGCCACGACAACAACGCCGAGCTCCCCCACGAGGTGGCTCGTCGTGAGGCGTATGAGCGGCGTGCCGAGAATCCGCAGTTCGCCCACATGTCCGACGACGGGGTGTACGCGGTCCACACCTACACCCGCCCCGACGTGTTCGAGCAGTTGAACCGGTCCCTCCGCAACCAGGACGAGAACTTCGCCGACTCGGTGCAGCAGGCCAGGGCGATCGCCTCCGGGCTCAACGAGCTGCCGCCGCACGAGGGGCTGGTGTCCCGCAAGGTCAGCCTGACCGGCCGCGCCGCCGACCTGCTCGCCGCCCAGTACAAGGTCGGCGAGATCGCGGTCGAGACGCAGTTCAACAGCTCCAGCAAGGTCACCGAGTCGATGCCGCGGAGCAAGTTCATCGGCGAGGTCGAGCTGCGGATCAAGTCCAAGACCGGCCGCGACATCGACCAGCTCGGCATGAAGCGCGAAGGCGAGGTGCTGTTCAAACCGGGCACCCAGCTGCTGGTCACCCGCAACGAGAAGGTCGACGGCACCTGGATCATCGAGGCCGAGGAGATCGGGCCGGACGACCCGCGTTACCTCGACCCCGACACCGTCCGCGACCGGATGGACGAGCGCCGCCAGCTCAGCGCCGACCAGGCCCGCGAGCTGGCCGAGGCGCCGGTGAAGAAGAGCGCCATCTGGGAAGCGCTCGGCACCCCCGCGCCCGACCCCACGCCGACCACCCCGGAACCGGTGGAGCACCGCGGCGAGCCCGAAGGCGGCTGGAGCACGCTGGCGGAACCCGCCCTCCACGCGGGCACCATGAACTCGCCGGAGCAGCAGGTCCGCTTCCTGATGGACACGCTGCCGGAGACCCAGGCCGTCAACGCGCACAACTTCCACGCCTGGAACGCGCTCGAAGACGGCTACCGCACCAACTCCAGCCGTTCGGTCGTCGCGCTCGAGGAACGCCTGCGGGGTCAGGACAGCACCGCCGGTCCGGTGCCGCCGGACCAGGTCAGCCACGACGCGAACCTCGACTATGTCCAGGACAAGCTGGGCGGCCAGTGGCAGCAGCACGGCGACTTCGACGCCGCCCTGCGCGACCTGGCCGACCGCCCGGTCGGCTCGCGGTCGGTGCTGGCCTACGAGTCCGAGGTGCCGAGCGACCCCGCCGACCCGGACTCGCCGAAGCGCGTGGTCAGCCACCTGGTCACCGCCGTCAACACCGAGCACGGGCTGGCGCTGGTCGACCCGCAGAACAACCGCCTCGCGGACCTGCCGGACCAGCCGTCGAGCGTGGCCACGCTGCCCTACCACCAGGGTGACGGTCCGGTGGCCGACACCGTCCAGGACGCACCGCCGTCGGAGAACACGCTGGTCGAGCCCGGCCACGGGCGGCCGGACGAGAGCTACCTGCACGACCCCGGCTTCCAGGCCACGCCCGAGGACCACCGGGCCGTCGCCAACGCCTTCCAGGGCGAGGGCAGGCACGAAGCCGTCACCGCCGACGCGGTCCGGGCCCGTGACGCGGATCCGCGTTACGCCAGGCTGACCGACGAAGACGCCACGGTGATCCGCGGTTACACCGGCCACGACTTCTACTCGACCGCCAACGCCGCGCACCGCGAAGGCCCGGACCACCCGGACTTCGACCGGTCGCAGCAGCAGGTCCGGGCGCTGGTCGGCGCGCTGAACAAGATCGACCCGACGCCGGGCCCGCTGCTCCGCGGGCTGGACTTCGGCGGCGACCCGGTGAAGATCCAGCAGTTCCGCGACCAGTACCCGGTCGGCCGGACCGCGGTCGAGACGACGCCGGTGAGCGCGAGCAAGAAGCTCACGCCGGACCAGGACACGAAGTTCGGCCCCGACGTCGAGATGCACATCGACTCGAAGACCTTCCGGGACGTCGAGTCGCTGTCGCAGAACCGGTCCGAGGGCGAGTCGATCGGCAAGCCTGCCACCCAGCTGTTCGTGCACGAGAACGAGCTGGTCACCGATCCGGTGACCAAGCGCGAGAAGCTGGTCATCCGGGCCGAGGAGATCGTCGAAGGCGATCCGCGGTGGGTGGACGAGGCCACCGCCGAGCAGCGGATGGCCGAGCGGCGCGAGCAGTGCGCGGCGAACGAGCGGGAGAACGCGGCCAGGGCGAAGGCGGCCCCGTCGCCGTTCGACGGCCTCACCACGCTCAACCCGCCGCCGGACGACGCCCCGGCCCCGCCGCCGCAGCGCGACATCTCCGACGCGCTCAACGGCACCGAACAGGGCGGTTACGCGGGCGCCGACCAGGGGCCGGACGGTCCGGCGATGGACTCCAGCCAGCTCGGCGACCACGACTGGTCACCGCTGGCGCGGGCGACCAATCCGCCGAGCGAACCGGCCATCCACGCCGACACCGCGAACCCGAACCAGCAGGCGAAGTACATCGCCGAGCGGCACCCGGAGATGGCCGGGGTCAACCCGAACTTCTACTCGCCGGACGCCTTCGCCAACGGTTACCAGACCAACTGCACGCGCGGCATGGTCGCGCACGCGCTGCGCCTCGGCGGCATCGACGCGGAGGCCGGCCGGCTGCTGCCCCAGGACATGGCGTCCATGGGCACGCTCGACTACGTGCGGGAGAACCTCGGCGGCGGGGACTGGCGCGGGCACAGCGACTACGACGACGTGATCCGGCACATGCGCGACCAGCCGATCGGCTCGCGCGCGGTGATCGCGGTGCAGTACGTCGGTGACGACGGCAACACCTACGGGCACGTGGCGGAGGTCGTGCACACCAAGGAGGGCGTGGCGTTCATCGACCCGCAGAGCAACGCGCTGATGAGCCTGCCGCACCCGCCGGTCGACCTGAAGACGATGCCGTTCGACCCGGCGAAGGCGGTCGAGCTGCACAACGAGAAGCAGCAGGTCGAGAACGACACCGAAACCGCCGCCACGGCGGACACCACGCAGCCGGTGCCCAAGCCGGCCGCCCCGGTGGACCCGCGGATCGCCTTCCAGAAGCCGGACGCGCCGGTGGACCCGCGGATCGCCTGGCAGCAGCAGGCCAACCCGCCCGCCGGTGCGGGCCTGCCGCCGCGCTCGGGTTACCAAGTGCGGCCGTCGCGGATCGGGCCGGACGGGCGGCCGGTGCCGTCGGTCTCGCACACCGTGCCGGACCGGACCCCGGCCGCCGACCGCGGTGGGTACGGCATGGCCGAGCCACCCCGGACCCCGGATCCCACGCCGGCCCCGGAGCCGAACCCCGCCAGGAACCCGGACGAGGACGGGCACCGGGCCCGGGAAGAGGAGCGCCCGAGGGCGCAGGACGAGTCGCCGCCGCCCACGCGCGAGGAGATCGAGCGCTACCTGGACAGCGAGCGGGTCGAGCGGGCGATCCAGGAGGGCAACGCGATCACCGCCCGCGACCCGGAAGCCACCGTCAAGGTCGACGGCCAGCCCCTGCCGATCGGTGACGCGATCCGGGCGATGATGCTCGATTCGGCCACCGGTCCGGCGGTGGCCCGGATCCTCCGCGACACCTCGTTCCTGGAGAACTCCCTGCTGGCCCGGCCGCAGACGCTGTGCAACGTGCTGAAGTACCCGGGCGCGGTCGAGGTGCTGGAGTCCTGCGTGCGCGAGGTGCGCGAGTACGGCGGCGGTCCCGCCGAACTCGCCGACTCGTACAAGGCGGACCCGAAGCCCTCGCCCAGTGACCTCACCCCCGAGCAGGCCCGGCTCTCGGCGGAGGCCGTCAAGGAGATCCGGCGGGTCAAGCCCCAGCACCTGCTGCAGCCGGGGTTCAACAAGGACGAGAAGGACAACCCCGAGTACCAGCGCCAGTACCTCGAGTACCTGTACCGGGACTGGCAAAAGAAGAACGACATGCTGGGCGACTTCGCCAGGTCGATCGCCGGGAACGCCAAAGACGTCGAGGTCAAGTCGCGCAAGGTGCCCAAGAGCAAGGTGCGGGCCGCGGACAAGATCGACGGCTACAAGGGCGAGGCCAACCGGCTGAACGACCTGGTCGGCTCGATCGTCCAGTACCGGACCGTGGACCAGGCGTACCAGGGGCTGGCGAAGGTGCTCGAAGAGAGTCGCCGCCCCGGGTCGAAGATCAAGGTGGTCGACTTCTCCGACCGGTTCCTGAAACCGCAGGGCAGCGGTTACCGGGACCTGCAGATGAACGTCCGGCTCGACCTCGGCAACGGCGAATACCACGTCGCCGAGCTGCGCCTGCACGTCAAGTCCATCGACGACGTGGCCGACTACGAGCACGCGCTCTACGAAGTCCGGCGTGACTTCCAGGCCGTGGCGAACGAGGACAAGAGCCGGGCGGAGGGCGAGGACGGCGACCGCGAACTGAAGCCGGAGGAACGGGCCCTGATCGGTTCGATCCTCAACGAGGAGCGGATCCGGTTCGGGGACGCCTTCCGGCTGGCGGGTGGACGGGAGACCGACCCGCGGAACTACACCAGAAGGACTCAGCGATGACCATCGAGACTCCGTCGTACTTCCGGTACTTCGGGCGCACCTTCGTCATCGACTCCACGCCCGACGGCGGCCTCGCCGGATCGCTGCTCAATTGGGACACCGGCGAGTTCGAGCCGGACCACGGGCCGATCCAGAAGGTGCTCTTCGCGACCTCCGACAGCGACATCAGCGCACTGGACCGGGAGGAGTTCGTCCAGCGGACCGAGCGGATCCGCCAGGACCTGACCGGGGACGGGCCGATCTTCGCGCTCTACGAGACGATCGAATCGATCTACGACCAGGCGGAGGCGGAGAACCGGCCGATCACCGACGAGGAACTCGAGCTGATCGAGTCGATCCAGCGGCGGACGTTCGCGATGTGGGAGGACGAACTCGCCCGGCGGGCGGCGGGTGAGCCGCCCAGTTTCACGGTTCGCCGCAAGCGTTGAGGGACCTCCGATGACCCAGCCACACGAGCTGCACCAGGGCCTGGCCGGCCGGGCCTGGTTGCAGGCGTTCGCCACCTACAAGGACGAGGAGTTCCAGGTGGCGGGCTACACCGCCCCCCACTTCCTGCTGTCGTGGAGCAAGGACGACGCCGAGCGCGCGGTGGAACTGGGCATTCCCGAGGGCGACGCGGGTGGTTACGTCGACAAGGCGACCCCGGAGCAGCTGACCGCGCTCTGGCAGGTCCGGATCGACGTGAACGCGGCACCGCCCGCGCAGCCGCTGTCCGAGGAGGAACGCGGCAAGCTGCTGGTCGGCGTCGGGCGCGCGCTGGTACCGCTGCGCCCGGAGCAGGGCACGGTGGCCGTCGACTTCCGCCAGCTCGGCGGCTACACCGAGGTCGAGGTCAGCTCGACCGACGAGCACGGCACCACGTTGTTCTGGTCCGCTCCGCCGGAGGTCGGCGAACTGCTGACCGAACTGCGGGCGGGCATGTACGAAAAGGGCGTCGGCGCCTGGCTGCAGGCGCGGTACACGCTGCGCGGCAAGCAGTTCGACTTCGACTTCGACCTGCTCAGCCCGCCGGAGTGGAAGCGCCCGCCGGACCGGCCGGGGCTGCCCACCCGCGTGGCCTTCGCCAAGGAGCTCGAGCAGTTCCCCCGCGACGACGAGCACCTCCCGCGCTGGCTGCGGGAGAAGGCGGGCCTGCCGCTCGCCGTGGTCTTCCAGCACGCCAGGATCGTGGACGCCTACACCCCCGGTGAACGCCCGGTGGTCGACCGGCCCGCGGTGGCCGAGGACGAGGTCCCGGCGCTGCTGCACTACCTCGAACGCTCGCCGGTGGTGCTGATCGGCGACCAGCCGGGCCCGGACATCTTCGCCCCGGCCGACCCGCCGGACGTGCCCGAGCGCTACCACACCGACGGCGTCTGGATCTGGCACGCGTCGGTGGCCCACTACCTGCGCAAGCACCGCACCCCCCCGGATCCGGAGCTGGCCGCGCACATCCGCGCGCAGCGGTACCAGACCCCGCACGTGGACCGGCTGCACCGGCTGACCGCGGCCGCCGACCTGCTCGGCGAGCCGCGGCCGAAGCCGGACCCCGAGCAGTTCGAGCCGAGCACCGGTGACCTGGCCGCCGAGCTGGAAACCCAGGTCGGCCCGGAGCTGGACGGCGCGGAGACGCTGGCCACGCTGCGGGCGCGCCTGGACGAGGCGGGCGTGTGGCCGAACGCCTACCGGCTGGGTGGTTCCGCGGACAACGCGTGGAGCCTGCTGCACACCGAGCGCGGCTGGGAAGTGGCCCGCTACCACGACGGCGAGCCGGTCGACCCGTGTTACTTCAACCGGGTGGAGGACGCCGCCCAGCAGTTGCTCGGCGCGGTGCTGCTGCACCCGGCGCGGATCACCGCCGGGGCGGAGAGCCCGCTGGAGACCGCCCGTGAACTCGACGACTGGCCGATCCAGCCCGCCGAAGGCGAACCGCCGCTGACGTTGTTGCGGAACAAGCGCCTGATCCGGCTCGCCGCCGGTACGGTGGTCGTGCGCTTCGGGGAGGAGAACGGCAACCTGGTGCACCACCCCGGGGTGCGCTTCCCCACCACCTCCCTGCCGCTGGAGCGGGAGGGCGCGGAACGCCGGTACCGGCTGGTCCGCCCGCTGTACGTGATCACCGGGATCACCGTGCCCTGGGCGAACCTGCCCGGGGGAGCGGTCGCCTACGTGCTCCCGAGAACGATCACCGAGCACACCGGTGACGGAAGTCTGGAAGGAACGGTCTGAGCGTGGAAGCGGCTGAAGCGGTAGCCAGGGTCGAGGACTGGCTGCGTGCCGTGCACGGCGCGGACCGCCCGGTCCGGGTGGACACCACCAAGGTGCGCCGGGTGCCGGAGGGCTGGTCGGTGCCCTACAACACGGTGGCCTTCCTGGACGGCGGGGACGCGGGCAAGGAGATCTTCCCGCCGCCGAACATGCTGGTGCGCGAGCCGGACGGGCAGGTGCGCCAGGCCGCGCCGCACCCCGGCGGGCTGAGCATCCCGGCGCGCTACCCGGGCCGGGAGCACTGGCACGAGATCGTCGACCAGGAGTTCCGGGACTCGAAGCTGGGCCACCTCGGCGTGCCGGAAGCAGCCATCGGCGGCTGGCAGAAGATCGCCCCCGACGGCACCGAGACCGACGAGGAACGGGAGAACCCGGCGTACCGGCCGGGCCCGATCCGGCTGGGCCGCGAGCGGCCGCGGAACGCGCTGGAGCACCTGCTCGCCTTCCACGACGCCGGCTGGCTGGACCGCGAACGCTTCCTGATCGGCCTGGTCGGCACCGAGGTGTTCATCCCGATCGCGGACAACGACCGGGTGCCGCGCACCGCCTACGACCAGCAGGCGCACCGGCTGCTCACCTACAGCGACCCGCGGCACCTGCCGGAGCACGTGCACCGCTGGTGGCACGTCGACCTGGCGACGCTGATGAAGCTGGACCCGCCGCCGAACCTGAACCTCGACGGCGGCCCGCAGTACCGCCAGCAGGTCAGCGGCGCCGAGCTGACCGAGGTGCTGACCCGGTTCCCGCGGTTCAAGCAGACCGTGGACCAGAAGGTCACCGGGTTCGCCGCGAGCGAGGAGGTCAAGACCCTCGCCGAGGAGGCCGCGGCCAAGATCGTGCTGCCGACCCCGGTCTCCGCGCCGACGCACGCCGTCGACTGGGCCCGCCGCAACGGCTACGAGCTGACCGACGAGGAGATCCGGCTGACCGTGCTCGGGCGGACCTGGCGCGAGCGCGTCCGCCTGGACGACGGCGGTCGCTGGCCGGTGGACCTGGCGTCGAACGGCCTGCGGCCGGGGTACGGCGACCACGGCGAGGTCGTGCCGCGGCTGAACACCTTCGGCAAGTACTTCGAGCAGGGCAATCCCGGGTTCAAGCACGGCTGGCACCGGGTGACCGGCGCCTACCTCGGTTTCGCGCTCGGGGAAGCGCTGGGCCGCCACGGCAGCCTGGAGCGGGAGGTCCCGCTGGGGCCGCTCACCCGGCAGCTGCTGTTCCTGACCGAAGGCGTCATCCGCAGCCCGCACCGCGAGGACCCCGAACGGGCGGATCAGCTGCCGGTCACCGCCGCGCGCGGGCTGCTGCGCTGGCTGCACACGCAGGGCGAGCCGGTGCCCGGTGAGCTCGACGGCTGGCTGGTCCAGGTGCCGGAGCTGCGGGAACGGGCCGAGCCCGACCCGGCCGAGCTGGGCGCGGTGCGGGAGCTGGCCGGGGAGAAGCCGGGCACGGGCACCGGCCCGGGTGCGCTGCTCGCCGCGTTGCCCGCCGCGCTGACCAACGGTTACGCGGGTTCCGGCGGCGTCGACCGGACCGCGCGGGTGCTCGCCGGACTGACCCACAGGGCCGAAGACGCCGAGGCCGCCGCGTTCCTGGCGTCGCTGTTCGACCTGGTGCTGACCAAGGACGCGGTGTGCCCGCCGATCGCCACCGCGCGGGGCCTGTTCCGCGACGGCGCCTGGCCGGGGCTGCGGGACACCGTCGACCGGTCGCTGATGTCGATGAGCCCGCACTCGAAGATCCCGGTGCTGCCCCGGCCGGCCGACTTCGGCGCCGGGAGTGACACCAAGACCGTGCTGGCGCAGGCGCTCAGCGCGGTCAGCGGCTACGAGAACTACCCGGAACTGGCGTTGCGGCGGTCGGTCGACCACGGCGGCAGGCGCCCGCTGACCGGGGCGCTGGCCGGTGCCCTGCTCGGCGCCCGACTGGGCCCGCCGGGACTGCCGTGGACCGGGCAGGTGGGCTCGCGTGACCTGGTGGAGCAGCTGGCGAGCGACGCGTTCTGGCACTTCGACCAGTACAGCCCGGTTTTCGAGAGCACCTCAGGATGGGCGAGGCGGTACCCGCGATCGTGAGCACCAACGGAATGACCCAAGAGCAGGCGATCGGCCGCGTCGAGCAGTGGCTGCGCGGGCGGCCCGGCGGCGACGCGCTGCGGGTGCGCACCGAGTACGTCGCCCGCCACGGCGACGGCTGGCAGGTGCCGTACAACGCGGCCGCCTTCCTCGACGGCACGGACATCGGCAAGGGCCTGTTCCCGACGCCGGTGTTGTTCGTGCCCGACGACGGCGGGGAACCCCGGCACCTGGCCGCCGCGATGGCCGTGCCGAACCCGCCGCGACCGGTGGCCGCGGAGAGCGACGACACCTGGCCCGCGGTGGTGGACTCCGACTTCGACCGGGCCGCGTTCCCGAACCTGGCACCGCCGGAGAAGGCGATCGTGCGCTGGGAATCCGCCGACGGCGCGACGAAGCCGAACCCGGCGTACGTCCATGGGCCGCTGAAGATGGGCTACCCGCTGCCGTTGACCGACGCCGAAAAGCTGTGGCAGTACCGGTCGGTGGGCTGGATCGACGACCGGACCTACTTCCGGTACCTCACCGAGTGCGAAGTGCTCGACGTCGATGACAACAAGGTGTACACCTCACCGGCCCGCGTGCCCGGTTCGGTGCGGGCGTGGACCCGCAAAACGCTCCGCCGGTTCTTCCAGGAGCAGAACGGCGGCGGCTCGGTCTACCTCGACTTGGGCACGTACAGCTTCGAGGAGGTGCGCAACCACGTGCTGCCGGACCTCGGCGACGACCTGGGGCCGGAGCCGGTGCCCGGGGCGCCCGCCGAGTACAGCGCACCCGTGGTCGAGGCGGTGGACGCGCTGGTCACCGAGTTCGGCATCGATCCGCCGCGGTACCTGACCGGGCACCTGCCGTTCGTCGCCGAGCAGGCCAGGCAGTTCGGCTACGTGCTCACCGAACGGGAGTGCCTGCAGTACGCGCGGGCGTACGCGCTGTGGTTCCGCAACCTGCGTGCCCCGGTCACCGGCGCGACGGTGAGCTGGCCGGACGACCTGTGGGCGGCCGGTTTCGTCGAGCACCGCCGGACCGACGGCACGCCGTCGCCGCAGCCGTGGCACTTCGGCAAGTTCTTCCGCCGGATCTCCACCGAGCAGGGCAGCAACTTCCGCTGGAACCGGGTCGCGGGCGCCTACGTCGGCTTCGCGCTCGGTGATTCGATCGGCTCGCAGGCCGAGCAGCACGGCCGCTGGACCGGCGGGCCGCTGGAGCGCGGCGGGCTCACCCGGCAGCTGCTGTTCCAGACCGAGGCGGTGATCCGCGGCCTGCCGCCGGTGAACGACACCGCCGAGGTCCCGGCGTCGCTGCCGCGCGTCGGCAGGCCGGAGGGCTGGCTGAACGAGGCGACCGCGGGCACCGGCCCGGCACCGGCCGAGTTCTCCGCGTTGCTCGCTCCCGCGCTGGCGGCGACGGTCGCGGGCGGCACCCCGGTCGACGGCATCGACGTGGCGTACTCGCAGGCCATCGCACACGAGCTGATCGGCGCGGCCGCCGGCCCGGACGTCACCGAGGGCGCGGACCTGCTGGTCCGCGTGCTGTGGGGGCTGCTGAGCCCGGCCGACGGGCTGCCCGACCAGATGGCCATGCCGACCTACAACCACCTGGCTTCGGTCCGGCAGTCGCTGGCCGCGGACGATCCGCTGCGGGCGGACCTCACCCGGGTCCTCGAACTGCGGGACGACTGGAACGGGGACCCGGCCGAGCAGATCGAGCAGCTCGGCGACGGCCGTTCGCCGCGGTCGGTGCTGCTGCGTGCCCTGTTCGCCGCGGCAAAGCACGGGGACGACCCGGGGGCGGCGATCCTGCTGGCGGCGCACCAGTCCGGCAGCTCGGTGGTCACCGCCGCGCTGACCGGCGCGCTGGTCGGCGCGCAGCGCGGCATTCCGGGGCTGCCGCAGGACTGGGTGGCGCGGCTGCCGCAGCTGGGCCTGGTCGACAACGTCGCCGGGGACGCCTTCTACCACTTCCACCGCTTCGGCGTGGCCCGCGAGCCGTCCGAGCAGGAGGCGTGGGAAGCCCGGTATCCGCGGGGGTGACGCATGGACGACTGGCTCAGCGACGACGAACTGTCGGTGCTGGCGCGCCTGGTGCGCCGTCAGCGGGCGGCCGGGGGCACGCCGGACGCGGTCCGGGTGGAGCGGGTGGAGCTTTTTGTCGGCACCGACGCCGCCGGACGCCGCTTCCTGACGCCGAACCCGGTGGCTGACTGGGCTCCCCGCGAATCGACCGGGGTGGACCCGCGGCGCTGGCGCGGCAGCCTGCTCGCCGGGGCCTGCGGCGACGCGCTCGGCGCCCCGATCGAGTCGAAGTCCATGGACCGCGTGCGCGCGATGACCGGACCGGACGGCATCCTCGACTTCATCCCGGCCTACGACGGCATCGGGCTGATCACCGACGACACCCAGATGACGCTGTTCACCCTGGAAGCGCTGATCCGCGCGCACGCCGAGCAGCGCCGGACCGGCGGCACCGATCTCCGCTACGGCCTGCAGCTGGCCTACCAGCGCTGGTTGCACACGCAGGGCGTGCCGTGGGACAAGGCGCGGGGACCGCGGGAGGACGGCGACCGGCCGGACGGCTGGCTGATCACCAACGAACCGCTGCACCACCGCCGCGCACCGGGGCAGACCTGCTTCTTCGCGTTGAAGGGCTACGGCTCCGGCGTGCCGATGGGCACCTTCGAGCAGCCGATCAACGAGTCGAAGGGCTGCGGTGGCGTGATGCGCGCGGCTCCGGCGGCCATCTGGTCGGACGATCCGGCCGACGCCTTCGAAATCGGCGCGATGAGCGCGGCGCTGACCCACAGCCACCCCAGCGGGTACCTCCCCGCCGGCACCTTCGCGGCGATGGTGCACCAGCTGGTCCGGGGCGCGAGCCTGGAGGCCGCGCTGGCCACCGCGCGGGAACTGCTCGTCCGCCGGAACGGGCACGAGGAGACCTCCGCCGCCATCGACGCGGCGATCGCGCTGGCCGGGCGCGGGGCACCGACGCCGGAGAAAACCGCGACGCTCGGCGGTGGCGGGGTCGGCGAGACGGCGTTGTCCATCGCGCTCTACGCCGCACTGGTCACCGACAACCCGAACGACGCCCTGCTCGTCGCGGCGAACCACGGCGGGGACAGCGACTCCACGGCTTCCGTCTGCGGCAACCTGGTCGGCGCGTTGTACGGCCCGGAGCAACTGCGGCCGAACTGGCTCGACCAGCTGGAACTGCGTGACGTCATCGAGCGCATCGCCGACGACGCCCTCGCCGAGTTCGGCCCCGAACCGCCCGACTGGGGCGACCGGTACCCGCCGTCGATCCCGGCCCGCGAAGCACCCGCCTCGGGTCCGGCCGAGCCGCAGGAACACCGCGCGCGGACCTCGCTGCTCGCCGCGCTGGAAACCGAGACGGTGCCGCCCCCCGCGTTGACCAGGGCGGAACGGTTCCGCGGCTGCATCCTCGCCGGTGCCGTCGGCGACGCACTGGGGGCGGCCCGCGAGTTCGACCCGATGGAACGCATCCGGCAGTTGCACGGTCCCGACGGCATCACCGACCTGGTGCCCGCGTTCGGCGGCCTCGGCCGGATCACCGACGACACCCAGATGACCCTGTTCACCCTCGAAGGGCTCATCCGGGCGCACGCGCACCAGCGCGCCGGTGGTCACCGCGGCCGCGAGCACTTCCTGCAGGACGCCTACCAGCGCTGGCTGCACACGCAGGGCGTCTCGTGGCACGAGGCCCGCGGGCCGGAGAACCGGTCGAACGCCCCGGACGGCTGGCTGATCACCAACCGGGACCTGTTCGACCGCCGTGCCCCGGGCGCCACCTGCTACCACGCGCTGAAGGAGTTCGGCGCCACCGGCCGGATGGGCACGCTCACCCACCGGCTGAACGACTCGAAGGGCTGCGGTGGCGTGATGCGCGCGGCCCCGGCGGCGCTGTGGCCGGACGTGTTCGAGACCGGCGTGTTCAGCGCGATGCTCACGCACAGCCATCCGGCCGGGTACCACTCGGCCGGTGCGCTGGCGGTGATCGTGGCCCACCTGCTCGACGGCGGTTCGCTGCCGGATGCGGTGGACCTGGCGATCGAGCACCTCGAGCGCACCGGCGACCAAGAAACGCTCGCCGCGCTCGACGTGGCGATCAAGCTCTCGCACCAGGGGCCGGTGACGCCGGAGAAGATCGCCGCCATCGACGGCGGCGGCTGGATCGGCGAGAGCGCGCTGGCGATCGCCGTCTACGTCGCCCTCGCCACCGAGAGCCTGGACGAAGCGCTGCTGGCCGCGGTCAACCACGACGGCGACAGCGATTCGACCGGTGCCATCTGCGGCAACATCGCCGGCGCGATGTACGGCCCGGACGCGATCCGCGCGAACTGGCTGGCGCAGCTGGAACTCCGGGACGTCATCGAAAGCCTGATCGCCGACGCCCTCGCCGAATTCGGCCCCGAACCGCCCGAGTGGGGGCAGCGGTACCCGACTGGCCTGCGCCCGGCCGTGCCCCACACAGTCCACGCGGCCCCGTCGCTGAACCGGGACGACCGGTTCCGCGGCAGCATCCTGGCCGGTGCCGTCGGGGACGCGCTGGGGGCGGCCGACGAGTTCGAGCCGATCGACGTCATCCGCGAGCTGCGTGGTCCCGACGGCATCACCGACCTGGTGCCCGCGTTCGGCAGCCTCGGCCGGATCACCGACGACACCCAGATGACCCTGTTCACCCTCGAAGGGCTCATCCGCGGGCACGCGCACCTGCGCCGCGGCGGGCGGACCGGCCTGGAGCACTTCGTGCAGAGCGCCTACCAGCGCTGGCTGCACACGCAGGACCTGGCGTGGGAGGACTGCCGCGGTCCGCACGACCCCAGCCGCGAACCGGACGGGTGGCTGGTTTCGCACCGCGAGTTGTTCAGCCGCCGCGCTCCCGGCAAGACCTGCCTGACCGCGTTGATGTCGTACGGCAACAACGGGCGGATGGGCACGTTCACCCACCGGCTCAACACCTCGAAGGGCTGCGGCGGGGTGATGCGGACGGCTCCGGCCGCGCTGTGGCCCGGCGACGCGAACGCGGTGTTCAGCGTGGGTGCGATGTGCGCCGCGCTGACCCACAGCCATCCCACCGGCTTCCTGTCGGCTGGCGCGCTGTCGGTGATCGTGCGCCACCTGATCGACGGCGGCGGCTTGCCGGACGCGATCGAGGAGGCCTTCCGGCAGTTGTCCCGCCGTCCGGACCACGAGGAAACCACGGCCGCGCTGCGGTTCGCCGTGCAACTGGCCGGGCAGGGCCCGCCGACGCCGGAGAAGATCGCCACCATCGACGGCGGCGGCTGGATCGGCGAGAGCGCGCTGGCGATCGCCGTCTACGTCGCCCTCACCACCGAGAGCCTGGCCGAAGCGCTGCTGGCCGCGGTCAACCACAGCGGGGACAGCGATTCGACCGGTGCCATCTGCGGCAACATCGCCGGCGCGATGTACGGCCCCGGCGCCCTGCGCCAGAGCTGGCTGGGGCACCTGGAACTGCGGGACGCGATCGAGGAACTCACCGCCGACGCGCTCGCCGAGTTCGGTCCCGAGCCGCCGTCGCACTCGCTCTGGGAGCGGAAGTACCCGAACTCCTGATCATGGTTCCACGTGGAACACGGATCGGCCGGGCGACTAGATTTGACTCGGATCTCACCGAGGGGACACGGTGACGAACAAGGGGGAGAGACGTGCGCTACCGGATAGACGCGGCTGAGCGACCGGATTCGCTCTACGCGGCCTGGCGGGGCGGGGTGTTCCGCGCCCAGCGCTCGACCGCCGACGGCACCGTGCTGCTGGTGGCGCTTCCGGGGGAGGAAGCGCCCGCCGACTTCGACACCGAGTGGAACGGCAGCCCGGCGAGGGTGGTGCCGGAGGCCGAGGCCGCGAGCACCTTCAGCGTGCAGACGCACTGCCTGTTCGCCGACGAGATCTACCGCGTCGCCCCGCAGAACGGCGAAGCGCTGACGCTGCGGTGGACCGGGCAGGACGAGGTCCGCGCCCGCGAACTCGGCCTGGTCGACTTCACCACCACCGCCGAGCCGGAGGAGATCGAAGCGCTCTGGCAGGAGCGGCACGATTTCCTCCCGGCCGGCACGCCGCCGCCGGAACGCGGTTCCGGTGATCCGAACGCGCTGCTGCGTGCCATCGGCCGCACCATGCTGAAGGTGCTGCCGGAAGGCTGGGAACGGGTCGGTGCCCAGTTGCGGCAGGTCGGCGGCTACGCCGAGCTGGAGGTCCGCGCGGTCGCCGGTGACCTGGTCGTCTCGCTGTCGCCACCGGCGCAGCTGGGCCAGTTGTTCAGCCAGTTGCGCACGGCCATGTACGAGCCGTCCACCGGCACCTGGTTCGAGGGCACCTTCACGCTGGACGCCGGCTCGAACTTCGACTTCGACTTCGACGTGGACGCCGAACCGCACTGGCGCCTGGCCCCGGGTGAGGGCGGGCGGCCGACCGCGCGGGCCTACGAAGCCGAGCTGGAGCGGTACCCGCGCGACCGCAAGCACGTGCCGGACTGGCTCGCCGCGAAGGCGGGCCTGCCGCTGGACGTCACCTTCCGGCACGCGAAGGTGGTGGACAGCCACACCGAGGGCGAGAAGCCGGTGGTGAACCGGCCGCCGCTGCCACCGGACGAGGTGCGCCGGGTGCTCGACTACCTGTACCGGTCGCCGGTGGCCTCGGGCCGCCCGGTGGCGCTGCCCGACCTGTTCTCCCCGCACGGCAGGCCGGACGTGCCGGACGCCTTCCACACCGACGGCACCTGGATCTGGCCCGCCGCCGTACCGCACTACCTGCGCAAGTACGGGGTACCGCCGGAGCCCGAGCTGGTCGACCACATCCGGGCGAACCTGCACCGCCCGCCGTACGTGCCGGACAAGCTGCGGCACACCGCCGAAGCCGAGGTGCTGGGCAAGCCGTACCCACCGCAGTCCGCAGACGACCTGCCGGGCCCGGACCGGCACGCCCGCGGCGAGCGCGACGACGACGCCCTGCCGAAGCTGCGGGCCGCCGAAGTGCTCGACGTGCTGCACCGCAGGCTGGCCGAACTGGGCGTGGCGCCGTCGAGCTACCGCATCGGCGAGCCCGCCGACGGTGCCTGGTGCCTCCGCCGGATCGGCGGCCGGTGGGAGGTGGCGCGGTTCGCCGGGGGCGAGCCGGTGGACCCGGTGCCGTTCGACCACGTCCAGGACGCGGCGCGGCACCTGATCGGCACGATGGTGCTGTACCCGGCGCTGGCGCGCGAGCCCGAGGAGGCCGAGGCCGGGCACCCGACGGACTGGCCGATCCTGCCCCTGCGGGGCGAGCCGCCGCTGAACTTCTTCCGCGCCAAGCGGTTGATCGTGCTGCCCGCGGGCACCGTGGTGCGACGCTGGGGCGGCGAGGGCGGCAACCTGGTGCACCCGGAGCACGTGCGGTTCCCGGAGACCTCGCTCGCCTTCGACCGCGAACGCGAGCAGCACACCTACGTGCTGCACCGCCCGCTGCGCGTGCTCACCGGCATCACCGTGCCGTGGGGCGCCCTGCCCGGCGGCGCGGTCGCGTACCTGCTGCCGCGGCCGCTGGGCCAGCACGTGGAAACGGGCGCGATGGAGAAGGTCAGCGCGTGATTTCGGCTCAGCGGGCGTGCACCAGCACCGCGGGCGACCACCAGTAGTCGGCCAGCGGGGTCACGCCGACCTCGCTGAACCCGGCCTCGGCCAGCTGCTCCACCCAGCCGCCGGCGGGCTGCTCCCAGTTGGTGCGGCCACCGCCGGGGGAGACCAGGCCGAGCAGCATCGGCATCAGGAAGCCCGGCGCGACCAGGTCGCCGTCGTACTCGGCCACGCCCCGCTCGTACCGCGTGACCAGCGAAGCCAGGTGTTCCGGACTGTGCTCTGCCACCTCCGGGACGTCGAACTCGGCGAGCACCAGTTCGCCGGTGCGCCCGCGCAGCACGCGGAACACCTCCAGCCGGTCGTCCGGCTCCAGCGACTGCATGGCGAAGGTCGACTGCACGAGGTCCCAGGACGAGTCGGTGTTCGCCAGGAACTCCTGCGCGGTGGCCTGCGCGGCGTGTGCCCCGGCGACCCGCTGGCGGGCGGTGTCCAGCAACGCGGCCGACGGCTCCACCAGGTCGATCCGCGACGGCCGGTGCGCCGCCCGGTCGAGTGCGGGCACCACGGCGAGCCCGTCCCCGCAGCCGAGGTCGAGCAGCGAGTCCGGGCGGCGGTCGTCGTACAGCTCGGCGAGCCGCCGCGCGAGCTGGTCGTACAGGTGCACGTTGCCGCCGCCGCGGATGAACTCGGTGAACGCGGCGGGCTGGTCGTAGACGTCGTGGCCGGTGGCCGAATCGAGGTGGCGGGCCAGTTCCCCGCCGAGGCGCGAGCCGGCTCCCGCGGCCTGCCCGGCCAGCACGGCGGCCTTCGGCCGGTCCTCGTCCCGCAGTGCGGTCAGGCAGGCGACCAGGGTTTCGAAGATCAACACGGCACCCACAATGTCACGCGGGTGCCGTTGCCCGGGGTGGATTCGACCGTCGCCTTGCCGCCGACCTCGGCCAGCCGCGCGGTGATCGACTCGCTGATGCCGAAGCCCGGCGGGCGGGTGTCCGAGCTGAAGCCGGTGCCGTGGTCGCGGGTGATCACCGCGATGCCGCCGTCGCGTTCCTCCACCCGCACCAGCACCTTGTCCGTGCCGGAGTGCTTCATCGTGTTGCGCATGGCCTCGCGCACGGCGTCCCGGATGGCGATCTGGCGCACCTCGGAGAGCGTGTCCTCGTCCAGTTCGGCGATCACCACCTGCGCCCGGAGCCCGTCGCGGGCCATTTCCGCGGCGAGCGAGGCGAGCTTCTCGCCCAGTGGGCGGGCGCCTTCGCTGTCGGCCGCTTCGATGTACTTGCGCACCTCGACCGCTTCCGCGCGGGCCATCCGGCGCACCTCGGCGAGCTGCTCCTCGGCGGTGCCCTCGCCGGGCAACGCCAGCGCCTCGAGCGTCTGGAGCACGGTGTCGTGCATCAACCGGTGCTGGCGCGCGCGTTCGGCTTGGCGGCCGTTGCGGATGCCGTACGCCAGCGCGAGGCGGGTGCCGAGGCCGATCAGCACCAGCGCGCCGGAGGCGGTGAGCAGCACCCCGGCCAGCGTGCCCAGCCCGGAGAAGGCGCTCCCGACGTGGACCGAGCCGGTGTTCGCCCAGCTCATCAGCAGGTTCAGCGGAATGCTGCCGAGCAGGAACCCGATGCCGTAGGGCAGGCCGAGGGCGAGGGTGAACAACGCGACCGTGCCGAGCAGGTGCTTGCCGGGCACGCCGATGGCGTCGGGGTAGACCTCCGGCGGCACCAGTGCGGCGACCGCCAGGTTCGCCAGCGCGGTGAACACGGCGTCGACGGTCAGCAGCACCGCCGCGCGATCACTGCGGAACGGCGCCGACCGCAGCATCCAGCGCACGCCGTAGACGTTGAGCAGCACCGACAGCACCGCCACGGTGGTCACCGGTGCCGCGCCGGCGCTGCCGTGGGCACCGAGGAAGGCGACCAGCGCCCCCGGCACCGCGATCAGCCGGTAGACCATCGGCACGAAAGCGACATAGCGACCCGCCCGCAGCAGCAGGCCGTCGCTGGCCCGCGGATCCACCGGCGCGGCCATCGCCGAGATCCGGCGCAGCGCGCGCACCGGCGTCGGATCCGCGACCCCGTCGGACAGCTCGCTGCTGGCCGTGGCGATCGCCGGCGCACCCCGCCGGAGCAGGGTGACGAGGAAGCTGGCCTGCTGGGGCGGTCCCTGGCGGCGCATGTCTCTCCATCTCACCTGGGTGGGGAAGTGAGTATCGTTCATCCGATCGGCATTCGGATCAACAGCTGGAGAAGATCGGCCGAATGTTCTAGTCAGCCGGCTGACGGTGCTTCCGGTGGGTCGATACCCTGTTCGGCCGCCCAGCGGCGGAGTTCGGCCACCGCCTCGTCGTGCTCCAGCGGACCCCGGTCGAGGCGCAGCTCCTTGAGGAACTTCCACGCCTTGCCGACCAGCGGGCCCGGTGGCAGGCCGAGCAGCTTCATGATCTCGTTGCCGTCGAGGTCCGGGCGCACGCGGGCGAGGTCCTCGGCGGCGGCGATCCGGGCGATCCGGACTTCCAGGTCGTCGTAGGTCCGCTGCAGGGCGGCGGCCTTGCGCTTGTTGCGCGTGGTGCAGTCGGCCCGGACCAGCTTGTGCAGCCGCGGCAGCAGGGGACCGGCGTCGGTGACGTACCGGCGCACCGCCGAATCGGTCCACTCGCCCTTGCCGTAGCCGTGGAAGCGCAGGTGCAGGAACACCAGCTGGGACACCTGCTCGACGATCTCCTTGCTGTACTTCAGCTCGCGCAAACGTTTGCGGGCCATCTTCGCGCCGACCACCTCGTGGTGGTGGAAGCTGACCCCGCCGCCGTCCTCGAACCGGCGGGTGGCCGGCTTGCCGATGTCGTGCAGCAGCGCGGCCAGCCGCAGCACCAGGTCCGGCTCGGCGTCCGGGTCGTCCTTGCGCTCCAGCGCGATCGCCTGGTCGAGCACGGTCAGCGAGTGCTGGTAGACGTCCTTGTGCTGGTGGTGCTCGTCGATGGCCAGCCGCATGCCGGGCACCTCGGGCAGCACGTGGTCGGCCAGCCCGGTGTCCACCAGCAGCTCCAGCCCGAGCCGGGGGTGCGCGCCGGTGAGCAGCTTGGACAGCTCGGCCTGCACCCGCTCGGCGGTGATCCGCCGGATCTCACCCGCCATCGAGGTCATCGCGTCGACCACACGCGGTGCGGGTTCGAAGCCGAGCTGGGAGACGAACCGCGCGGCCCGCAGCATCCGCAGCGGGTCGTCGGTGAACGACTCCTGCGGGGTGGCCGGGGTGTCCAGCACCTTCAGCCGGACCGCGTCGAGACCGCCGTGCGGGTCGACGAAGGTCTTCGACGGCAGCTCGATGGCCATCGCGTTCGAGGTGAAGTCGCGGCGCAGCAGGTCGCCCTCGATGGTGTCGCCGAAGGTGACCTCGGGATTGCGGCTGACGTGGTCGTAGGCGTCCGCGCGGAAGGTGGTGATCTCCAGCTGCGCACCGCCCTTGGTCACGCCGACCGTGCCGAAGGCGATGCCGACGTCCCACACCGCGTCCGCCCAGCCCGCCACCAGCGCCAGCACCTGGTCCGGGCGGGCGTCGGTGGTGAAGTCGAGGTCGGGCGACAACCTGCCGAGCAGGGCGTCGCGAACGCTGCCACCGACGAGGTACAGGCGGTGGCCGGCGGCGGCGAAGCGGGCGGCGAGCTGATCGGCCACCGGCGAGATCCGCATCAGCTCGATCACCGCGTTCCGCTGGACGGCGAGTTCGTTCACTGGGATCCCACCACGAAAACGGTGCACTTACTACACGCACAGATCAACACGGACACGAGAAGCCAGCGTACCGGCGCGCGCTGTTGCTCTAGCATCGCAGCATGCCTGGATCGGCCGGTCGCTCCGGTGGCGCCAAACCGGGACGCCGGTCCCGGCGCCGCCGCGGCAGGAGGCTGACCACGGTGGACGAGACCTCGGCCGGTGGGCTGGTGGTCGACGCCGAGCGGGAGCACGCGGTGCTGATCGGCAGGCTCGACCGGCGCGGGAAACTGCTCTGGTCGCTCCCCAAGGGGCACATCGAAGACGGTGAGACCACCGAGCAGACGGCGGTGCGCGAGGTGAAGGAGGAGACCGGCATTTCCGCGCACGTGCTCCAGCCACTGGGCACCATCGACTACTGGTTCGTCGCCGAACGGCGGCGGGTGCACAAGACCGTGCACCACTTCCTGCTCGAAGCGGCGGGCGGTGAGCTGTCCGACGAGGACGTCGAGGTGACCGAGGTGGCCTGGGTCCCGGTGGCCGAACTGGAGGCCAAGCTCGCCTACGCCGACGAGCGCACCCTGGTCCGCAAGGCCCGCGAACTGTTCGCAGCACAAGCTTCCCGCTCCTCCGCAGAGGGAGTCCCCGAGTGAAAAGGCTGGCCTCGGCCACGCTGACCGCGTTCCTCCTGGTGGTACAGGCGTTCATCGGTGTTCCGGTGAGCGCTGCCCAGCCGGTGCCCGACGCACCGAGCAGGCTCCGCCTGGACATCGACGAGATGAACCCGCGCCTGCTGGTGTCGACCTCGGCCACGCTGACCGTGTCGGGCAAGGTGACCAACACCGGTGACCGCCGGATCACCGGCGTGCAGGTGCGCCTGCAGGTCGGCGAGCGCCAGACCACCTCCCGCCAGCTCGGCGAAGCGCTGGCCGAAGCGCCGCCGACCGACGCCTCGATCACCAAGTACGTCGACGTGGCGCGGGTGGTCGAGCCAGGGCAGACGGTGCCGCTGCAGATCACCGTGCCGCTCGGCGGGGACGCGAAACCGCTGGTCAGCAAGCCGGGCGTGTATCCGCTGCTGGTCAACGTGAACGGCACGCCGGAGTTCGGCGGGCAGGCCAGGCTGGCCGCGTTCAGCATGCTGCTGCCGGTGCTGGGCGTGCCGGGGCAGAGCGCGCCGCCGCGGCCGGAGCGCGCCACCGAGCTGTCCGTGCTGTGGCCGATCGCGGACACCCGCCCGCGGGTGGTGGCCGCGCCGTTCGGCGGCACGCTGGTGCTCTCCGACGACCAGCTGGCCACCGACCTGGCACCCGGCGGCCGCCTCGACGCGCTGCTCACCGCGGCGAAGAACGTCAAGGGCGACACCCGCCTGTTCGACTCGCTGTGCTTCGCGATCGACCCGGACCTGCTGGAGACCGTCGAGAAGATGACCGGCGGTTACCTGGTGCGGGCCGCCGACGGCGGTCAGGTGCCCGGCCGCGGCAACGACACCGCGGCCCGCTGGCTGAGCAGCCTGCGGCAGCTGCTGCCGGACGCCTGCGTGCTGCAGCTGCCCTACGCCGACGCCGACCTGCCCGCGCTCGGCAAGGTGACCAACGGCGATCCGGCGCTGACCAGGACCGCGGTGGACAACACCTCGCTGTTCGAGCGCCTGCTCGGGGTCAAACCGCTGCCCGGGGTGCTGTGGCCGAACGGCGGGCTGGACCCGGCCACGCTCGGCAAGCTCGCCGACGCCAGGGTGACCACGGTCATCGCCGAAGCGGACCAGCTGAGCTCGGGCCGGCCGCTGTCCGGGCCCACCGGCATCGAGGGCACCAACCTGCGCGGGGTGGCACTGGACCCGCTGCTCAGCCGCTCGATGTCGGCGACCCGCCAGGGCGACGGCACGGCGACCAACCTGACCCCGGCCGACGACCCGGACGTCGCCGCGCAGAACGCGCTCGCCGTGCTGGCCTTCCAGACCGGCGCGCAGTCCGACACCAGCGGGGCGCCGCTGCTGCTGGCCCCGCCGCGCCGGTGGACCGCCCCGGTCGACGAGCTGACCCTGCTGCTGCGCACCATCGGCGACTACTCGGGCCTCGGCATGGTCTCGCCGAAACCGGTGCTGGAGGAGCTGGCCGCGCCGGTCACCGGTTCGGCGAAGGTGGACTACACGGCCAAGGACGCGCCCGCCGAGCTGCCGCAGCCGGTGATCGACTCGCTGAACGAGACCGAGCAGGACACCGCCGACTTCGGCAGCTCGCTGACCGGTGACGCGACCACCCAGGTCGAGCCGGAGGATCTGATCAAGCCGGTGCGCGCGGGCCTGATGCGGGCCTCGTCCACCGCCTGGCGGGCCGACACCGCGGGGGCGCTGGCCGCCGCCGGCGACGCCCGCAGCCAGCTCGACGGGCTGCGTGGCCAGGTCACCGTGGAGACCCCGCGCCAGTCGATCTCGCTGGCCTCGGACACCTCGCCGCTGCCGGTGACGCTGAAGAACTCGCTGCCGGTCGGCGTGACCGTGCGGATCAACCTGGACAACTTCACCGGCCTGCGCCCCGAGCAGATCCCGGACCGGCCGCTGCCCGCCCGCGGTTCGGTGCCGCACCTGATCCAGGCGGAGGCGCTGCGCACCGGGCACTTCAGCGTGGACGTCTCGCTGAGCACCCCCGGTGGCACGCCGCTCGGCTCGCCGGCCCGGATGGAGCTGAACTCGACCCAGTTCGGCTTGATCACGCTGATCGTCACGATCGTGGCAGGCGCGGCGCTGCTGCTGCTCTCCGGGCGCCGCATCTACCGGCGGATCCGGGGCAAGGATCGGACACCGGCGGCCTGAACACCGTTCGTTCGTGATTCACCGACCGTAACTCCTTGACGCCCAAGGGTGGACTGGACCATTCTTCCGTCCATTCCTGTCCGAAGTGTGAATCGATTTCACGAATCGTGAGGGCCACGCGACCATGGCAGCGTCAAGAACCCGCAGGATGCTCGTGCTCACCTGCGTCATCGCCACCCTGGGCACGGCAGCCGCCTGCTCGGCCGAACCCGGCGCGCTGCCGGGTGCCCCGGGCTCGAGCGGTCAGGGAATCATCGACCGCGCGCCGGTCGCGACGGCCGAGGCCATCGCCGCCAGCCCGACCGCCACCGCGATCAAGCAGCGCGGGCAGCTGCTCGTCGGCGGCTCGCTGGACGCGCCGCTGCTGTCCCAGCAGAACCCGGCCACCGGGGAGACCGAGGGCTTCGACGCCACCCTGGGCAAGCTGCTGGCGAAGTACATCATCGGCTCGCCGGACGCGAAGATCGTCAACTCCAGCTCCGAGACGCGGGAGGCGCTGCTGCAGAACAGCACCGTCGACGTGGTGTTCCAGACCTACACGATCACCCCGCAGCGCGCGGAGAAGGTCGCCTTCGCCGGGCCGTACCTGATGTCCGGCCAGGCCATCGCCACGGTGAAGGACAAGTCGGACATCAAGAAGCCCGCCGACCTCAACGGCAAGAAGGTCATCGCGGGCGCGAACACCCCGGCCGTCGAGGCGATCAAGGAGCAGGCGCCGACCGCGGAGATCATCACCTTCGCCACCGACCCGGAGTGCGTGCAGGCGCTGGAGCAGAACCGCGGTGAGGCCTACGTGCAGGACCTGACCCTGCTCGCCGCGTCCGCCCGGTTGAACGACAAGATCCAGGTGGTCGGCGAGCCGTTCACCAGCGACCCGTACGGCATCGGCCTCAAGCACGGCGACGACGCGTTCAAGAAGTTCGTCAACGACTGGCTGGTGCAGTTGCAGCAGGCCGGGCTCTGGCAGCAGGTGTGGAAGGACTCGCTGGGCACCGTGGTGAGCGGTGAAGCGCCCGTCCCGCCCGCCATCGGTTCCGTGCCGGGCTCCTGACCTTGGACGTACTGCTCGACAACTTCGGCACCTTCGCCGGTGGCGTGCTGACCACCGTTGAACTGACAACGCTGTCATTCGTCGGGGCGCTGGCGATTTCGCTGGTCGTGGTCACGTTCCGGGTTTCGCCGGTCCGGCCGCTGCGGCTGTTCGGCACGGCCTACGTGGAGGTTTTCCAGAACGTGCCGCTGCTGCTCTGGATCCTGTTCTTCGTCTTCGGCCTGCCGAAGCTCGGGATCCAGTTCGAGCTGTTCACCACCGCGGTGCTGGCCGTGTCGATGTACTCGGCGGCCTACTACGCCGAGGCACTGCGGACCGGGATCAACACCGTCGCGGCCGGTCAGGCCGAGGCCGCGCGGGCGCTCGGGCTCGGCTTCGGCCAGTCGCTGCGGTGGGTGGTGCTGCCGCAGGCGCTGCGCTCGGTGGTGCAGCCGCTCGGCAACCTCACCGTGATGCTGCTGATGAACACCGCGCTGGCCGCCGGGGCGGGGCTGGTCGAGCTGAGCACCGCGGCCAACCGGGTCAACCTGGTCGAAGCCGAGCCGATCCTGATCTTCTCCGGCGCGGCGGTGGTCTACGCGCTGCTCGCGCTGCTGATCACCACCGGGACCCGGCTGCTGGAGCGGAAGCTGGTGATCCACCGGTGAACGTGCTGTTCGACGAGCCGGGTCCGCGGGCGCGGCGCCGGATCCGCGTGGCCACCGCGGTCAGCGTGCTGGCCGGCGGGGTGCTGCTGGCGCTGGCCGTGCGGCAGTTCGCCGTCAACGGTGAACTGGACTGGAAGAAGTGGGCGCCGTACACGCAGTGGCCGAACTGGCGCTACCTGCTGACCGCGCTCGGTCAGACGCTGCTCGCGGCGGGGTTGTCGGCGTGGCTCGGCGGGCTGGCCGGGTTGCTGCTCGCCGTGGCACGCGTGTCACGGAACGTGGTCATCAGTGGCTTGGCGCGGGCGTACCTGGAGACGGTTCGGGTGATCCCGGCCGTGCTGCTGATCTACGTGGTGCTGTTCGTGCTGCCGAGCCTCGGCCTGGACCTGCCGCTGCTGTGGAAGCTGGTGGTGCCGCTGGCGGTGTCGAGTTCGGCGCAGTTCGGGGAGATCTTCCGGGCGGGCATCCTCTCGCTGGACCGCGGGCAGGGGGAGGCGGCGGCCGCGCTCGGGCTGGGCACCGGCCAGTCGATGCGGCTGGTCATCCTGCCGCAGGCGCTGCGGCGGGTGGTGCCGTCGCTGGTCAGCCAGACCGGCGGGGTGCTGAAGGACACGTCGCTGGGCTTCTTCGTCAGCTACGCCGAGCTGCTGTTCAGCGGGAAGGTGCTGATCGGCTACTACCAGAACCAGCTGCTCATCCAGACTTATGTGGTTATCGGGGTGATCTACTTCGCGGCCAACTACGCTCTGTCGCGGTTCGCCCGATGGCTGGAGCAGCGTGGCCGGAGGGCGGGCCGGGTGGCGGTGAGGTCCCGGTAACTCGAACCGGACACCCCACGGCCATTACCCTGGGCATCGTTGACGTAGGCCGCCGATGGATTGGGCACGTGTTGGACAGAGAGCCGGGTTCGCCACCGGAGCGACCCGGGCGACAGCGGTCTGACCGGCCACCCCAGGCCACGCCGCCTCGACCCGAACGCCCGGAGCGACAGCAGCCACCGCCACCCGACCGGCTCCCGCCGGCCAGGGCGCAACGGCCCGCGCCCGGCGACGGCCGCACCCGGCAGGTCCCGGTGCGGCAGGCCCCGCCCCCCACCCGCGCCATGCCCGTCTCCCCACCCGACGGCCGCCCCCTCCCGGGCGACCGCCCGGGTCCCGATGGCCGCCCCAACCGCGATGGCCACCCGGGGCCGGACGGACGCCCCGGCCCGGACGGTCGCCCGGGTCCCGATGGCCGTCCGGGTCCCGATGGCCGCCCCAACCGCGATGGCCACCCGGGGCCGGACGGACGCCCGGGACCCGACGGTCGCCCGGGTATCGACGGCCGCCCAGGTCCACCGGGTCGCCCCGGCCCAGGACCTGACGGACGCCCCGTTCCCGACGGACGCCCCGTTCCCGACGGACGCCCCGGTCCCGACGGACGCCCCGGTCCCGATGGACGCCCCGGTCCCGATGGACGCCCCGGTCCGCAGGGCCGCCCCGGCCCGGACAACCGCCCGGCACCCGACGGCCGCCCCCTGCCCGACAGCCGCACCGGCCCCGATGGGCGCCCCATACCGGACGGGCGCCCCGGCCCCGACGCGCGTCCGGCTCCGGATGGACGGCCCGATCGCCCCGGCGGGCGGCCCGGTTCACCCGCCGAAGCCCGCGCCCCCGAGCGCCCCGACGCACGGCCGCTGCCCGGCGACCGGCCCGGCCCGCCCCCCGGTGATCGCCGTCCGGGGCCACCGCCGAACGGCAGGCCGGGCCCGCACCAGCCGAGCGGCCCCAACGCCCAGCCGGAACCGCCCGGCCGCGCCGTGGCCGGGTCCCGTGGTCCGATGCGCCCGCCGCCGCCGATCCAGCAACGGCCACCGCGACCCGAGCCGCCGGTGCGCCCGTGGAACCGCGACCGCCCCGACGGGCCACCGCCGGCGCGGCCCCGCGTCGAGTACACCCAGCTCATCCCGGTCGACCGCGGTCTGCCGCCCGGGGCCCGCTGGCCCACCGCCGACCCGGACATGCACCGGCCGTACGACGAGTACGCCACCCGGTTCATCCCGCGCATCTCCGACGGCGTCACGCCGACCGAGGCGCAGCCCAGCGGCGGGGCGAGCGGACCGTCGCTGGCCAAGTCCAGCGGCCGGATGGCCATCGCCACGCTGACCAGCCGGATCACCGGTTTCGCCTGGAAGGTGATGCTCGGCTGGGTGGCCACGCTCGGCATCATCTACGACTCGTTCACCGTCGCGAACACGCTGCCGCTGATCATCAACGAGCTGCTGCTCGGCGGCGTGCTGACCAGTGTGGTGGTGCCGCTGCTGGTCCGCTCGCAGGACGACGAGGACGGCGGCGAGGCCTACACCCAGCGCCTGCTCACCATGGCGACCACCGTGCTGCTGCTCGGCACCGTGCTCTCGGTGGCCTTCGCCCCCCAGGTCACCGGCCTGCTGATGGCCGACAGCGGCGACGCCAATCCCGAACTGGCCACCTGGTTCGCCTACCTGCTGCTGCCCGGCCTGCTGTTCTACGGGCTGTTCGCGGTGCTCTCGGCGATCCTGAACGCCAAGCAGATCTTCGGGCCCGCCCAGTGGGCTCCGGTGATCAACAACCTGGTCATCTTCGTCACCATCGGCGTCTACGCGATCCTGCCCGGCGACCCGACGCTGGTGCCGTCGAAGATGTCCGAGCCCAAGGTGCTGGTGCTCGGCCTCGGCGTGCTGACCGCGATGACCGTGCAGGCGTTGTTCCTGGTGCCCGCGCTCAAGCGGTCCGGCTTCAAGTTCAAGTGGCGCTGGGGCCTGGACTCGCGGCTGAAGGAGTTCGGCGGGCTGGCGCTGTGGATCTTCGCCTACGTGGCGATCAGCCAGGTCGGCATGATCGTCAACACCAACGTGCTGACCAGCGGCGAGAAGGGCGGCGCGTCGATCTACTCGAACGCCTGGCTGCTCTTCCAGCTGCCGTACGGCGTCATCGGCGTCTCGCTGCTGACCGCGATCATGCCGCGGATGAGCCGCGCGGCGGCCGACGGCGAGACCAAGAAGCTGGTCGCCGACCTGTCCTACGCCTCACGCATCTCCACGGTGATGCTGGTGCCGATCTCCGCGGTGATGACCGTGGCGGGCACCTCGATCGGCATCGCGTTGTTCGCCATCGGCAAGGGCCAGGTGGAGCAGGCCGAGCGGCTGGGCCAGGCGCTCGCCGTGTCGGCCTTCGGCCTGCTGCCGTACGCGCTGGTCATGCTGCAGATGCGGGTGTTCTACGCGATGAAGGACTCCCGCACGCCGACGCTGATCATGGTGGTGATGACCGGGGTCAAGATCCCGCTGCTCTACCTGGCTTCGGCCCTGCTCGCGCCGCAGCACATCGTGCTCGGCGTGATGATGGTGAACTCGCTGGTCTTCGTCATCGGCGCCCTGCTCGGGCAGGTTTGGCTCTGGGTGCGACTGGGCAACCTGCGCAGCAAACGGGTGCTGGGGGTGATCCTGTTCACCGTCGTCGCCAGCGCCGCCGGAGTCGGGGCCGCGCTGGTCGTCGGTCTGATCGTGCCCGACGCGCTCGGCGCCACCTTGCAGGCCTGGATCAAGCTGGTACTCCAGGGGGTGGTCGGGATCGTCGTTTCGTTCGGCGTGCTGATGGCGCTGAAGGTCGAGGAGCTGAAGCCGGCGACCTCGAGAATCACCCGGATGATCAAGCGTGGGTAACGATTTGCGCGTGGATCGGCATAGTGCTCGTGTCACATTCACGTACCCTCGTCTGAGAAAAGCAGGAGTGTGCGGTGGACACGAGCCGGAAAGAAGGGGGTGCGGGAAAGGTGGGAGCCCGTGCCCGGAGCGGACCGCTGGCGCCCGGGACCGTGGTCGGCGACGGCCGCTACCGCCTCCTCGCGCAGTTCGGCATCGACGAACGAGCGGATGCCCACCTCTGGCGGGCCCGCGACGGCCAGCTCCGGCGGGACGTCGCGCTGACGCTGCTCGTCGGCGACCCGGCTGACGCGGACGCCGCGCGCCTGGCCCGGCGCACCCTCGAACGCGCCGCGCACGCGGCCAAGTTCAACCACAACGGGGTCGCCCGCGTGCTCGACGTGCTGAACCTCGGCAACGGCATCGCCTCCAGCGAGGGCCTGCTCGGCATCGTGGTCGCCGAATGGACCAGGGGCAGCGACCTGGTCGACCTGGTCGCGGACAAGCCGGTCGAGCCCGGTGCCGCCGCCCGCATGGTCGGCGCGCTGGCCCAGGCCGTGGAGCAGGCCCACCAGTCCGGCCTGGTGCTCGGGCTGGACCACCCGCAACGCCTGCGGCTGACCCCGGACGGCGCGCTGCGCCTGGCGTTCCCCGGCCCGCTGCCGGACGCCACCCTCCGCGACGACGTCAAGGCCATCGGCGGGGTGCTGTACCTGCTGCTCACCGGCCGCTGGGCGTTGCCGGGCGGGCCGCCGGCCATTCCGAGCGCACCGCACGCGCCGAACGGCCGGATCGTGCCGCCGCGCTCGCTCCAGCCGCGTGTGCCGCAGACGCTGTCTTCGCTGGCCGTGCGCACCATCGAGGACGGTGGCCACGGCGGCATCCGCACCAGCTCCGCCATTCTCGCCGTGCTGGCCCAGGCCGCCGAGGAAGAGGAGCGCACCCAGCTGATCAACCAGGTCGGCGCGCCACCCGAGGAGGAGGCCGACGCCGACGGCGCGATCTGGACCACGAAGAAGCCGGTCAAGGACTCGGCGCGGCGGCGGAAGCTGGCACTGGGCGTGACCGTGCTGGTGGTGACCGCGGTCGGCATCCTGGCCTGGCTGGGCATGCTGGCCATCTCGTTCTTCCAGGAGAGCCCCGAAGCGGGCGGGCCCACGGTCAACGTGGCCGAGCCGACGCCCACCGCGGCCCCCGAGCCCGGCGGCAACGAGGCACCGCCGCCGGCGAACACCCCCGCCGGCCCGCCGGTGAAGCCGCAGACCGTCAACGTCTACAACCCCAGCGGCGAGGGCGACGCCCCGGCGCGCGCGAAGAACGTGCTCGACGGCAAGCGCGACACGTTCTGGCGCACCGACGAGTACCGCCAGCAGTTCCCCGACCTCAAACCGGGCGTCGGCCTGCTCAACAGCTTCGAGGACGCGGTGAAGCTGAGCGCGGTGAAGATCGCCGCGGACAGCCCCGGCACCACCGTGGAGATCCGGACCGCGGACAAGAAGAACCCGAAGTTCGCCGAAACGCGCCTGGTCGGGTCCGGTGAGCTGACCGGGCCGGACACCGAGATCAAGCTGCAGGGGCCGGCCGAGGGCCGCTACGTGATCGTGTGGATCACGAAGCTGGGCACGGACGGCGACAAGCACGTCACGCAGATCAACGATCTGGAGTTCGTCTCGGCTGCCTAGTGTCGCTCGTGTGGGGGAAGCGGTAGTCGATAGGCTCTCGCGAGTGACCGCTGCAACTCCCACGGACGCCGCGCTCATCGCGGCGCACGCCGCGGGCGATCCGCATGCCTTCAGTGAGCTGGTCCGCCGACATCGTGACCGGATGTGGGCCGTCGCCCTGCGCACCCTGCGAGATCCCGAGGAAGCGGCCGACGCCCTGCAGGACGCCTTCATCTCGGCGTTCCGCGCGGCCGGCAACTTCCGAGCCGAGTCCCAGGTGACCACCTGGCTGCACCGCATCGTGGTGAACGCCTGCCTCGACCGGGTCCGCCGCCGCCAGGCGCGGCCCACCGTGCCCCTGCCCGAGACCAGCCACAACGAACCGGCGACCCCCCGCGACTCGATGTCCGAGCGGGAGACGCGCCTGGTCATCAAGGAAGCCCTCGACCAGCTGCCAGAGGACCAGCGCGCGCCGATCGTGCTGGTCGACGTGGAGGGCTACTCGGTGGCCGAGACCGCGGAAATGCTCGGGATCGCCCAGGGCACCGTGAAGAGCCGGTGCGCGCGGGGCCGCGCCAAGCTCGCCAAGGTTCTCGGACATCTGCGGAACCCCGACGTGGAACCCGGCGTCCCAACTAACGAAAGCAAACATGACCGCACCGAGCGGCGTGTGTCGCGTCCGCTCGGGACGCAGGGTCAGAGGGAGGGACGATGACGGACGAGAGTCGGGGGATTGGCGGGGCCGTGGGCCCGCCCTGGTCTGTCGACGTGCTCGCCGACCTGCATGCGGGAGTGCTCGACGAGCGCGAGGCGGCGGAGTTGTGGCCGCTCGTCCGCGCGGACGCCGAAGCTTCGGCGATCATCGAGGCGCTGGAATCCACCACGGCCGATCTCGCCGCCCTCGGCGACGCCGAGGTGGAACCGATGCCGGCGGAGTTCGCCGCGCGGCTGGACGCCGCGCTGGCCGAAGAGATGGCGCGGTCGGCGGGAAACGCCGGTCCGGCGGCACCGGAGCCGATGGCACCGCCGGTCGCGCCCGTGGTCGGCATCGACGTCGCCCGCCGCAGGCGCCGGGCCAGGATCGCCGGCTGGGGCGCCGGGGTGGTCGGCATCGCGGCGGCGGCCATCGCGGCCATCGCCATCGCGGTCCCGGGCGATAGCGGCACCGACGGCTCCGGGCAGCCACCGGTGGCGGAGCCGCCACCCGGTGCGGGCTCGAACGAGCCGCCGCTGGCGCTGCAGCAGGACAACATCCCGATCGGTGAGATCATCGGCTCCACCGGGAAGCTGGACTACGGGCCGCTGGGCACCCGCGACCGGGTCGACGAGTGCCTGGCCGAACAGGGTTTCGACCCGGCGGTGAAGCCGGCGGGCATCCGCGGCGCCACCATCGACGGGCAGCCCGCCACGCTGGTCATCCTCACCCCGGGCACCATCGGGCAGTTCCAGCTGGTCGCGCTGACCCCGGACTGCCAGAAGGTGCTGGACAAGACCGTCGGCGGCAAGTAGAAATCGCGCGCTGAGCAGGGGCGGTACCCACTGGGTACCGCCCCTGCCCGGCGACCTGCGGTGTGCGTCACCCCTCGGGAACACCGCGACCTACGATCGTGTTAGGCCAGGTACACGGCTACTACGAGCGGAGGCAAAGGGTGGCTGCAGAGGACGTCCGGAACCTGATCATCGTCGGATCGGGTCCCGCCGGTTACACCGCGGCGGTGTATGCGGCACGCGCGCAGCTGGACCCGCTGGTGTTCGAGGGGTCCCAGTTCGGCGGAGCGCTGATGACCACCACCGAGGTGGAGAACTACCCCGGTTTCCGCACCGGCATCCAGGGCCCCGCGCTGATGGAGGAGATGCGCGAGCAGGCCAAGCACTTCGGCGCCGACCTGCGGGCCGAGGACGTCGAGGAGCTGGACCTGGCCGGCGAGGTCAAGTACGTCACGGTCAACGGCAAGCGGTACGCCGCGCGGGCCGTCGTGCTGGCCATGGGGGCCGCCGCGCGCTACCTGCACGTGCCCGGCGAGCAGGAGCTGCTCGGCCGCGGGGTCTCGTCCTGCGCCACCTGTGACGGCTTCTTCTTCCGCGACCACGACATCGCCGTGGTCGGCGGCGGTGACTCCGCGATGGAGGAAGCCACCTTCCTGACCAAGTTCGCGAAGTCGGTGACCATCGTGCACCGCCGCGAGGAGTTCCGCGCTTCGAAGATCATGCTCGAGCGCGCCCGCGCCAACGACAAGATCAAGTGGGCGCTGAACAAGGCCATCACCGGTGTGGTGGGCGAGGACAAGGTCAGCGGGCTGAAGCTGGAGGACACCCGCACGGGTGAAATCTCCACCCTCGACGTGACCGGCTTCTTCGTCGCCATCGGGCACGACCCGCGCAGCGAACTGGTCCGCGGGCAGGTGGACCTCGACGAGAACGGGTACGTGGTGACCAAGGGCCGCAGCTCGTACACCAACCTGGACGGCGTGTTCGCCGCCGGCGACCTGGTCGACCACACCTACCGGCAGGCGATCACCGCGGCGGGCTCCGGCTGCGCGGCGGCGATCGACGCGGAACGCTGGCTCGCCGAGCACGCGGTGACCGAGCACGCGGCGGAAGCACCCGAGCTGGTCGGCGGCGGCTACGGCCCGGCCAACTGAACTTCACACCCGGATCCACCCCCTAAGGAGAGAAGATGACCGACACGGTCAAGGTGACGGACAAGAGCTTCACCGACGACGTCCTGACCAGCGAAAAGCCGGTTCTGGTCGACTTCTGGGCGACCTGGTGCGGCCCGTGCCGCATGGTGGCTCCGGTGCTCGAGGAGATCGCGTCGGAGAACAAGGACAAGATCACCATCGCCAAGCTCGACATCGACGAGAACCCGAACACCGCCCGTGACTACCAGGTGATGTCGATCCCGACGCTGATCCTGTTCCAGGGTGGCAAGCCGGTGAAGCAGATCGTCGGCGCCAAGCCGAAGGCCGCGCTGCTGTCGGACCTGTCCGACGTCCTGTGACCCTGCGTTGAACCAACCCGCCCGGGTGAGCCGTATCGATGGATACGGCTCACCCGGGCTTTTCACGTCCGGCGCCGGTCAGGCCGTCACACCAGCGGGAGCGGCGGCGCGGAACCGGTTGCCCGGTCCGCTGACCGGGTGCCCGCCAGGCAGCCCTTGCGCGCTCACCGAGAGTTCGCAGGGCACAATGGAGTTCCTGGGCCTTGCTGCCCAGTGACAAATTCGCCCAGCGCCGAACCGGCGCCCAAGGAAGAGCGAGGAGTGCATGCGGGTACTCCGCCGCGGCGACGCCGGTCCCGATGTCGCCGAGATCAGGTCGATGCTGGCCGCGCTGGAGCTGCTGCCCCCGGTCAACGGGTCGCCCGGCTCCTTCGACGCGGCGGTGGAACACGCCGTCCGGGCGTTCCAGCAGCGTCGTGGCCTGATCACCGACGGCATCGTCGGTCCGGCCACCTACCGGGCCCTGCGGGGCGCCAGCTACCACCTCGGCAGCCGGCCGCTGGCCTACCTGATCTCGTCGCCGGTGCACGGCGACGACGTGTTCGCGCTGCAGGAGCGGCTGACCGAACTCGGCTTCGACGCCGGCCGCCCGGACGGGGTGTTCGGCCCGCAGACCGAGCAGGCGCTGCGGACCTTCCAGCGGGACTACGGCCTGGTGGTAGACGGCATCTGCGGTGGCGGCACGGTCCGCGCGCTGCGGCAGCTGTCCCCGCGGGCCCGTGGTGGCCGCCCGGTGTTCCTGCGGGAGCAGGAGCAGGTGCGGCGCTCCGGGCCGCGGCTGCGCGGCAAGCGCATCGTGATCGACCCCGGCCACGGCGGCCACGACGGCGGGGTGGTCGTCGGCGGGCTGCGTGAGGCCGACATCGCCTGGGACCTGGCTCGCCGCCTGGAAGGCCGGATGAAGGCCACCGGCATGGAGGCCCTGATCTCACGGGGCCCGGACCACAGCCCGGCCGAGGCCGAGCGCGCCACCTTCGCCAACGAAGCCGGCGCCGACCTGTTCCTGTCGCTGCACAGCGACCAGAACCCGTCGCCGTACGCCCAGGGCGTGGCGAGCTTCCACTACGGCACCGGCAACGGCACCAGCTCCACGGTCGGCGAGCTGCTGGCCGGCTTCATCCAGCGGGAGCTGGCCGCGCGGACCGGGCTGCTGGACTGCCGGACGCACCCGAAGACCTGGGAAATCCTGCGGATGACCCGCTGCCCCGCGGTCCGGGTGGAGATCGGCTACCTGACCAACCCGGACGACCGGCGCCGCCTGGCCGACCCGGCCTTCCGCGACGTGGTGGCCGAAGGCATCCTGATCGCGGTGAAGCGCCTGTACCTGCTGGGCGAGGGCGACCAGCCCACCGGCACCTTCACCTTCGCCGACGTCCTGGCCTACGAACTCGCCAAGGCCGACTGAGCCCATTCCTTCACCCGAGAACGGCCCGGCGATGCCGCCGGGCCGTTCTCTGCTGGGGACAACTGTGCACAACCCTGTGGACAAGTCGGCAGTCCGTGCACAAACTGTGGACAACTCCGGGTCAGGAGCGGGCCACGCTGGGTTCGGCGGTGGTGATGGTGACCTGGCCGAGCAGCCGCTCCAGCGCCGCTTCGACGTCTTCCTTCCAGGAGATCGCCGAGCGCAGTTCGAGGCGCAACCGCGGGAACTTCGGGTGCGGGCGCACGGTCTTGAAGCCGACCGACTGCAGGAACTCGGCGGGCAGCACGCAGGCGTGCTCCGTACCGGGGGCGGGTTCGGTGGTCCCGAACGCCTCGATCGCCTTGACCCCGCGCCGGGTCAGGTCCTTCGCCACGGCCTGCACCAGCATCCGTCCCAGCCCGCCACCGCGGAACTCCGGCGCGATGTGGAACGAGGTGAGCAGCACGGCGTCCGGCGCCGGTGGGGAAGTGGGGAACGCGTTGGCCCGCGGCACGGCGTTCGGCGGGGCGTAGAGCACGAAGCCGATCGGCAGCGTGTCGCTGTAGACGATCCGGCCGCAGGAGCCCCATTCCAGCAGCACGCTGGACACCCAGGCTTCCTTCTCGACCTCGGTCTCGCCGAACTCCTCGGCCTGCGCCTTCAGGTGCGGCGCGACCTCCCAGTAGACGCACCGCCGGCAGTGCAGGGGTACCTGGTCCAGGTTGTCCAGCGTGACGCCCACGACGCGTCGCGACACCCGTCCGACCTCCCCTGTGTAACGAACCCCGTTGGGGGCACGGTTCACCGCAAGAGCAAACCGGCCGAGATCACAGGATATGCGGATGTGATGAGCACCGGAAGAGCCGAGGGCCCGAAGAGGGGATGGTTACACTCGATGGATCTACGAACGAGTAGCACTGATCATGCCGGCCGACATCGTTTGCGAAGTGCCCGATGAGCGAAAAGCGCCCAGCCAGACCGCCGCAGAGCGGCCACCACAACCTCGACCCGCACCTGCCGCGGTACGCCGCGCGCACCGCGGGCATGACGGCTTCGGAGATCCGAGCGCTGTTCGCGGTAGCCAGCCGTCCCGAGGTGGTCTCGCTGGCCGGCGGCATGCCGAACCTGGCGGCCCTGCCGCTGGAGTCGCTGTCCTCGCAGATGGCCGAGTTGATCGCGAACGACGGCCTGGTCGCGCTGCAGTACGGCTCCGCGCACGGCGTCCCGGCGCTGCGTGAGCAGATCTGCGAGGTGATGGCGCTGGAGGACATCAGCGCCCACCCCGACGACGTGGTGGTCACCGTCGGCTCCCAGATGGGCCTGGACATGGTGACCCGGCTGTTCTGCGACCCCGGCGACGTGGTGATCGCCGAGGGCCCGTCCTACGTGGGCGCGCTCGGGTCGTTCGCCGCCTACCAGGCCGAGGTCGTGCACGTCGCGATGGACGACCGGGGCCTGGTGCCCGAAGGTCTCCGCGAAGCGCTCGCCCAGTGCCGGTCGCACGGCAAGCGGGTCAAGTTCCTCTACACGATCCCGAACTTCCACAACCCCGCCGGCGTCACGCTCGCCATCGAGCGGCGCGCGGAGATCCTGGAGATCTGCCGCCAGTACGACGTGCTGGTGGTCGAGGACAACCCGTACGGCCTGCTCGGCTTCGACGGCCAGACCTATCCGGCGCTGCGGTCGATGGACCCGGACAACGTGGTCTACCTCGGCTCGTTCTCCAAGACCTTCGCCTCCGGCCTGCGGGTGGGCTGGGTGCTGGCGCCGCACGCGGTGCGCGAGAAGCTGGTGCTCGCGGCGGAGTCCGCCACGCTGTGCCCGCCGACGCTGAACCAGCTGGTCGTCTCGCGGTACCTGGCCACGCACGACTGGCAGGGCCAGATCAAGAAGTTCGGCGAGAACTACCGCGAACGCCGGGACGCCATCCTGTCCGCGCTGGAGCAGCACATGCCGCCCGGTTGCTCGTGGACCCATCCCGACGGTGGTTTCTACGTCTGGGTGACCGTGCCGGAAGGCGTCGACACCAAGGCGATGCTGCCGCGTGCGGTGACCGCTCGCGTCGCCTACGCCTCCGGCACCGGTTTCTACGCCGACGGATTCGGCAGCAGGCAGATGCGCCTGTCGTACTGCTACCCGACGCCGGAGCGCATCCGGGAGGGCGTGCGGCGGCTCGCCGCCGTGCTCGAATCCGAGATGGACCTCATGCGCACCTTCGGTAGCGTGAACCCCCGCGCGGTGTCCGGGCCGGAAAACCCGTCGCCCGACACCGCCTGACCAATTCTGAGGAGTTCCCCGGTGGCCGAACGCACCGTTGCCGTGCTCGCTGGCGGTCTGTCCCACGAACGCGACGTTTCCCTGCGTTCCGGCAGGCGGCTGTCCGCCGCGTTGCGGCACGAGGGGCTGTCCGTGTCCGAGTGGGACACCGACGCCGGGCTGCTGGAGCGGTTGCGCACCCAGCGACCGGATGCCGTTGTCGTCGCGCTGCACGGCGGTCAGGGCGAGAACGGTTCGGTGCAGACCGTGCTGGAGATGCTGGACGTGCCGTTCGTCGGCACCAGCTCGCAGGGTTGCCGTCGCGCCTGGGACAAGCCGACCGCGAAGGCGTTGCTCGCCAAGGCGGAGTTCGCCACGCCGGACTGGGTGGTGCTGCCGCACAGCACCTTCCGCGAACTCGGCGCGCAGGCCGTGCTCGACGCCATGGTGGACCGCCTGGGCCTGCCGTTGATCCTGAAGCCGGACCAGGGCGGCTCGGCGCTGGGCACGCAGGTGGTCCGGGACGCGGCCGAACTGCCGGCGGCGATGGTCGGCTGCTTCGCCTACGGCGACACCGTGCTCGCCGAGCGCTTCGTCGACGGCGTCGAGGTCGCCGTCGCGGTGGTCGAAACCGAAACCGGTCCGACCGCGCTGCCCGCGGTGGAGATCGTGCCCGAGAGCGGGGTGTACGACTACACCGCTCGCTACACCGCCGGGCTGACCGACTTCTTCGCTCCGGCCCGCCTGTCCGAGCAGTCGGCGAAGGCGGTCGGCGAACTCGCGGTCGCGGCGCACCAGTTGCTCGGCCTGCGTGACATCTCCCGGACCGACGCGGTGGTCGACGCGGACGGCACCGTGCACTTCCTCGAAGTGAACCTGTCGCCGGGGCTGACCGAGACCTCGACCGTGCCGATGGCGATCGAGGCCGGCGGCGGGTCGCTCGGCGCGGTCTTCGCCGAGCTGATCGACCGCGCGATCAAGCGCTGACCGAGCGCCGGATCGGTCCGATCCGGCGACGCGATCTTCGATTCCGCTGCGTGTTCGTTGATCGACGCTGGGAAATCATCACCGTGACGAAACGCCCCGGGGTGATCCCTAATCGGTTTTCCGTGTCTGATTTGCCCCATTCGGATCCATCAGTGCGACGATCCGCTCGAGGTCGTCCACCGAGCCGAACTCGACCACGATCCGGCCCTTGCGACGCCCGAGGTCGACCTTGACACGGGTGTCGAAGGTGTCGGAGAGCCGAACGGCGAGATCCTGCAACCCCGGCGCCTGCATCGGCTTGCGGGGAGCGGGCTTCGCCTTGCGCGGTGATTCGCTCTTCTTCAGCGTCACGGCCTCTTCGGTGGCGCGGACCGACATGCCTTCCGCGACGATCCGGGCGGCGAGGTCTTCCTGGTCCTCCGCGTTGTCCAGCGAGAGCAACGCACGCGCGTGCCCGGCGGACAGCACGCCCGCGGCCACCCGGCGCTGCACCGGCAACGGCAGCTTCAGCAACCGGATGGTGTTGGTGATGACCGGCCGGCTGCGGCCGATGCGCCCGGCGAGCTCCTCGTGGGTCACCTCGAACTCGTCGAGCAGCTGCTGGTAGGCGGCGGCTTCTTCGAGCGGGTTGAGCTGGACGCGGTGGATGTTCTCCAGCAGCGCGTCACGCAGCATCGCCTCGTCGGCGGTCTGGCGGACGATGGCCGGGATCTTCTCCAGCTCGGCCTGCTGCGACGCCCGGAGGCGCCGCTCGCCCATGACGAGTTCGTACTCGTCACCCGGCAGCTGGCGCACCACGACGGGCTGCATGAGCCCGAACTCGCGGATCGAGTGCTCCAGCTCGGCCAGCGCGTCCTCGTCGAAGACCTGCCGCGGCTGCTTCGGGTTCGGCTTGATCGCGCTGAGCGGCACCTCGCGGTAGACCGCGCCGGCGACCTCACCACCGGGCGCCGAGCCATTCTGCCCGTTCTCCACGGGCGCCGGTTTCACCTCGACCGGCTTGCCCTCGGTGTTGACCGGACCGGTCGGAATCAGGGCGGCCAGACCGCGGCCGAGCCCACCCCTGCGTTCGGCACTCATCGTCGGTCACCGTTCTTCGCACCGCGCTCGGCGATCTCGCGGGCCGCGTCGAGGTAGCTCAGCGCGCCGCGGGATCCGGGGTCGTAGGCGAGGATCGTCTGGCCGTAGCCGGGCGCTTCGGAGACCTTCACGCTGCGGGGGATGACCGTCTTCAATACGACCTCGCCGAAGTGGTTGCGCACCTCCTGGGTCACTTGGTCGGCGAGCTTGGTGCGCCCGTCGTACATGGTGAGCAGGATGGTGGAGACGGCCAGCTCGCGGTTCAGGTGCTGCTGGACGAGTTCGATGTTGCTGAGCAGCTGCCCGAGCCCTTCCAGCGCGTAGTACTCGCACTGGATCGGGATGAGCACCTCCTGCGCGGCGACCATCGCGTTCACCGTGAGCAGGCCGAGCGACGGCGGGCAGTCGATGAAGACGTAGTCGACGCCGAGCTGGTCGATCGCCTCGCTCGTCAGCGCCTCCTTGAGCCGCGTCTCGCGGGACGCCATGGAGACCAGTTCGATCTCGGCGCCGGCGAGGTCGATGGTGGCGGGCACGCAGTAGAGGTTGGGGGACTGCTCGCTGACCGCCGCGGCCTCCGCCAAGCTCACCTCGCCGAGCAGCACCTCGTAGACCGAGGGGGTGCCCGAGCGGTGTTCCACGTTGAGCGCGGTGCTGGCGTTGCCCTGGGGGTCGAGATCGACGACGAGCGTCTTGAGGCCGTGCACCGCGAGGGAGGCGGCGAGGTTCACCGCGCTGGTCGTTTTGCCGACCCCACCCTTCTGGTTGGCGACCGTGAGGACGCGGCGGCGGTCCGGCCGGGGGAGTTGGTGGGACTCCGGGTGCAGCACCCGCGCGGCGCGCATGGCTTCTTCCGCGATCGGGGTCCAACCCACGTCATGTCCGGTGTTTGCTGACGACGGCGGGTTCACCGGCCGAAGCACCTCCTCGATAGGGGCGAGCTGTTCTGGGTTCGTTTCACGTGGAACATCTCCTCAACGACGGCGCTGCGTCTGCGTCTTCGCCTTCCGTTCCGGCGAGACGCGGGGGATCAGCACCACGGTGGTCGGCACGTCCAGCAGGCCACCACCGCACTCCGCCACCGTCGCTTCACCGCCACCGGCCTTGCTCACCGCGAGCCGGTCTCGCGTTATCTCCTCCGCGGCACTCGATCCCTTCAACGCGAGCAGCGTGCCGCCGGTGCGCACCAGCGGCAGGCACCAGCCGGCCAGTTTCGCCAGGGGAGCGACCGCTCGCGCGGTCACCACGTCACGATCGGCCGCAGCAGCTCGAACGGCTTTCTCCTCCGCCCGCCCACGCACCACGGTGACGGATGACAGGTTCAGCTCGTCCACGACTTCGTTGAGCCAGTCGACGCGCCGCGCCATCGGCTCGATGAGCACGATATCGAGGTCCGGCCGGGCGATCGCCAGCGGAACCCCCGGCAGCCCGGCCCCGGATCCGACGTCGGCAACGCGAGCGGCGGTGCTGATCTTCTCGCCGATCACCGCGGAGTTCAAGATGTGGCGGTCCCACAGCCGGTCGACTTCACGGGGCCCGATGAGTCCACGCTCCACCCCGTGCTCGGCAAGCATCGCCGCGAACCGCTCGGCAACGGGAAGCCGCTCCCCGAACACCCGCTCCGCCGCCACCGGCGTCCCGACTCCCAAACCCACTCCGCCCTCCTCCTCGCTCACCGTTTCACGTGAAACGGTGCACCCCCGATTGTCCCCGATGCCCTCCGCCGACCCGCACGACGCACCCACAGATGTGCACGATCCCACGCCAAGTTTCACGTGAAACCACTCAGCACCTCCGGGCACGGCAGCACCTCTCTGCTCACCTCTCACATGAGCCACGCCGTCCTCAACGCTCTCGCCATTCCATGAAACCGCGCAGACCCAAGTCGACAGCCGCTTGTCAACCGGGAGGTCATTGCCACCTGCCCCAGCCCCACTCCCGGACGGCCACCGATTCAAACCCTCGGCCGCCACCATCAACGGCAACTGCACCCATAATCCCAAGCAGCCCGGAAACCCCAGAACCACCACGCTCCACAGCGCCACACCGACACCGCTCTGATACCCCACCACGCTCCGGGCGATCGGCGGCCTCGACATGTCCCAGCGGGTGCCACTGGCCCTCCACGAATTGGTGGCCTAGGACACCGCTACCGTTGAAGTTGGTACGGACACCTGTCTCGCCTTGGGCTCGGTTCGACTTGGCAGGCGGAACCTGAACACCTTCAGCCGCGCTTTACGTCAGGATCGACGACCGCCTCGCGGGCAGGCGTCGCCTGGGCAGACCGACGCCGAGCTGGTCACCCTCGCGGTGGCCTAGGCGCTGCCCGGGTTCCCCTCGGAAGCCCGCTGGCTCCGGGTTCGCGCCCGCCCGCATGCCCGGCGCTTTCCCGTTCCAGCCTGGACAGTCCGGCTGCAACCGCCGCCTCCACGAACCCCGCCTGCTCGGCGAGCGTCCCGGCCTGGTTGCTGCTGGAGCGCGGGATCCGGCTGATCCGCCCGTCCTATCGAAACCGCACACCACATCCCGGCGAGCCGCTGCTCAATATCCTCACCCTCGGGCGGCAGCACGCTGGCGGTTACGTCCGGTGGCCGACCAGCGCAAGCAGTTTCACGTGAAACGCAAAGCGGCCCGCCGGATCGGATCCGGCGGGCCGCTTGGTGAAAACCTCAGGAGGGGAAGACCACCACGCGACGCTTCGGGTCTTCGCCTTCGCTTTCGCTGCGGACGCCGTCGATGGCGGCGACCGCGTCGTGGACGACCTTGCGTTCGAACGGGCTCATCGGCTGCAGCCGCACCCGTTCGCCGGTGGACAGCACCGTTTCCGCGGTGGACCGGCCCAGCTCCCGCAGCTCCGCCCGGCGATCCGCCCGCCAGCCCGCGATGTCCAGCATCAGCCGGCTCCGCGAACCCGTCTCCTGCTGCACCGCCAGCCGCGTCAGTTCTTGCAGTGCCTCGAGCACGTTGCCCCGCGAGCCGACCAGCTTCTCCAGGTCGTCCCCGCCGTCGATGCTCACGATGGCCCGGCCGGCTTCGACATCCAGGTCGATGTCGCCGTCGTAGTCCAGCAGGTCCAGCAGGCGCTCCAGGTAGTCGCCCGCGATGTCGCCCTCCTTCACCAGGAGGTCGTCATCCACACCGTTCTTCGCGGGAGCGGCGGTCGCCTCGGCGACCTCGGTCTCCTCGCTCTCGGTGCCGACCGCTTCGGCCGTTTCCGCCATGCCTTGTCTCCTCTCCAGCCCGCGCTCAGCGGCGCTTCCGGCCAGACTTCTTCGTTGAGTCGCTGATCAGGCCGGGCACACCCGAGCCGTTCTCAGACGAGGTCGAGTTCGCGTCGGTGGCGGAGTTCGTCTTCGGCGCCGGCTTCTTCGCCGCGCCGGACCCGCCGGACGCCTTCTTCGCCGCGGTGCTGCCGCCCTGGGCGAACCCGTGCGGCGAGCCCGCCTTCTTCTTCGGCTGCCCCGGCTGGCCGGGCTTGGTGGAGGCGGAGCCGGACTGCGCCGGGTTCTTCTTCTGCTGCACCGGCTTCTGCCCGACCTTCGGCTTCTGGCCGACCTTCGGCGCGATGGTGTTGCGCTTCTCGATCGCCTCGGCCTTCTTCTTCTCCTCTTCCTTGTCGATCTTGGTGTAGACCAGGCGCTGCTGCATCAGGGTCCAGCCGTTGTTCGCCAGCCAGTAGATGAGCAGGCCGATCGGGAAGAGCGCACCGAAGACGAGCACACCGAGCGGGAAGACGTACAGCGTCAGCTTGTTCATCATCGCGGTCTGCTGGGTCGCCGACGCCGGGTTCTGGCGGGCGACCGAGTGCCGCGCGGTCAGGTGGGTCGCGATGGACGCGACGATCATCAGCGGGATCGCGACCGGCGCCACGTACCAGTGCCAGCCGCCGGAGGCCGCGTCGCCCGCGAGGATCTGGGTGTTGTGGATGGCGTCGCCGAGGTTGACGCCGAACAGCTTCGCGTTGACGTAGGACTCGACACCGCTCTTGTCGAAGAAGTAGTTCTCGGTCTTCTGCTCCAGCGGGACGTTCGTGAACATCCGCAGCACGTGGTTCAGGCCGATGAACACCGGGATCTGCAGCAGCATCGGCAGGCAGCTGCCGAGCGGGTTGACGCCGTGCTCCTTCTGGAGCTTCTGCATCTCCAGCGCCTGGCGCTGCTTGTCGTTGGCGTACTTCTTCTGGACCTTCTTGATCTCCGGCGCGAAGTCCTGCATCTTCTTCATCGACCGGACCTGGTTCACGAACGGCTTGAACATGATGCCGCGCACGGTGAAGGTCAGGAAGATGATCGCCAGGACCCAGGCCACGGCGCTGGCCTCGCCGAACACCAGCCCGAATACCTTGTGCCAACACCACAGGATGAAGGACACGGGGTAGTAGATGAAGTCGAGCACTGAACTACTCCTCGGTAGATGTACCAGGTCGGTGGTGGCGCCAGGTGAAGACCTCGGGTACCGGGTCCCGGCCGGGAGGGGTCCACGGCCCGCAGCGCAGCAGCCGGCGCACCGCGAGGTAGCTCCCGCGGGCCGCGCCGTGCCGGGTCAGTGCTTCCTGCGCGTAGGCACTGCAGCTGGGGTAGAACCGGCAGCTGGGCGGCAGGAAGGGGGAGATCGCCTTGCGGTAGAAGCGCACCGGGAGCAGAAGAACCCACGCGACCGGGCCCGGCCTCGGCACTGGTGCCGGGCTGCCCTCATCCGTTCGTGTTTCGCTCACACCGATGGCCCGTCTTCGCGCGATGGAGGATCCTGGCGTGCCCCGCCGGCGGAACCGGGCACGAGGCCGAGCCGGCGCAACGCCGAATCGAGGTCCGAACCGAGTTCCGCACTGGTGGCGGTGGCAGCGGCAGGCAGGGCCCGAACGACCAACGAGCTACCACCCGGAAGCGTTCCAAGCCGCGCGGATACGAGATGACGCAGCCGCCGGGCCACCCGGTGGCGCACCACCGAGTTCCCGACGGCCTTGCTCACGACGAAGCCCGCCCTGCTGCCGGTGGCACCGGGCGCGTGGCCCGGGATCGCGTGGACCACCAGGCGCTTGCGCCCGGCCCGGACGCCACCGCGCATGACCGAACGGAAGTCCTCGCTCCGCCGCAGTCGAGCGGTGGCCGGCAACACGGCGGGCCCCGCCGGAATCAGGCGGACAGCTCTTGACGGCCCTTGCGACGACGGGCCGCCAAGATGGCCCGGCCGGCACGGGTCCGCATGCGCAGCCGGAACCCGTGGGTCCGCGCGCGTCGGCGGTTGTTCGGCTGGAAGGTGCGCTTACCCTTTGCCACGGTCGACTTCTCCTGCTCTCTGACTCGCCGACGCCTGCGAGCAGACGTGAAACCGGGCGAGCGCGTACGTGTGTGTTCGTCTCCCGCTCCGGCCGCGACCCCACCTCGGTGGCGGGCAAGGAACACGGGCACGCGAAACGCACCCGCTGCCTGCGGGAGACCTTACGAGGGTACGCACCCGGCCCGGTGACACCGAAACCGGCCCCTCGATAACACACGGCGACCGCCCCGCCGGTGCCGGGCGAGGGTCGAATGGCGACACGCCGTGGACCGTGAAAAGCTTGCCGCCGGCTACGTCTTGTGGCATTGGGCGAGGCTTGTTAGCGTGCCTACCCCTGCCCCACCGAGGGCAGGTCCTCGCCGAGCGGGAGCGGGTGGAAAGCTCACCGCGGCATCGCCGTACATTAGTGCACAGTTGTGGACAACCTTGTGGATACCTGCTGCGCGGGTTCGGCTTGGGGATAGGGTAGAGCGCTCCGTGCGCGTGGACCGCGGGTGGACGAGGGGAGGGGAGCAGAGCAGGTGTCCGACCACCAGTTGAACCTGGGTGTGGTCTGGGAGCAGGTCGTGCGCGAACTGTCCGACAGCACGCTCTCCCCCCAGCAGCGCGCGTGGATGCGCGTGACCAGGCCGATCGGCCTGCTGGACGGCACCGCGCTGCTCGCCGCGCCGAGCGATTTCGCCAAGGAAGCCATCGAACGGGCTCTGCGGGGGGCGATCACCGACGCGCTCTCCCGCCGCCTCGGCCGCGAGGTCTCGCTGGCGGTCAAGGTCGAGACCACCGACGGGGCGATGGGCGGGCCGTCCGCGCCGCCAGCACCCAGCCGGTACGCCCCCACCCCCGGACGGGTGGAGAACGGCGCCGCCCCTCGACCGCCGAGCCCCCGGCCCCACCCGCCGCGGCCGATCCCCGGACCGCCCCCGGCGCCGCCGCTCGAAGGGTCGCCGATGCCGCCCGGCATGCCGCCCACCCGGAGCCCCCGGCCGGACCCCACGGAACTCTCCCGGTCCCACGATCAGGTGGATTCCGCCGACGACGGGGAAGAGGAAATAGACGAAGAGGGCGAGGCCCTCGCCACGGTCCACGAGATCTGGCCGACCTTCTCCGGTCAGCCGGTGGCCGGTCAGCCGTACACCGCGCCCGCGCAACCGCAGACCTCGAAGACCCGCCTCAACGAGAAGTACACCTTCGACACCTTCGTCATCGGCGCTTCGAACCGGTTCGCGCACGCCGCCTCGGTCGCCGTGGCCGAAGCGCCGTCGCGGGCCTACAACCCGTTGTTCATCTGGGGCGAGTCCGGCCTCGGCAAGACGCACCTGCTGCACGCCGTCGGGCACTACGCCCAGCGCCTGTTCCCCGGCATGCGCGTTCGGTACGTCTCCACCGAGGAGTTCACCAACGACTTCATCAACTCCCTGCGCGACGACCGCAAGGTGGCCTTCCAGCGCCGCTACCGCGACATCGACATCCTGCTCGTCGACGACATCCAGTTCCTCGAGGGCAAGGAAGGCACGCAGGAGGAGTTCTTCCACACCTTCAACACCCTGCACAACCAGAACAAGCAGATCGTGGTCTCCTCCGACCGGCCGCCGAAGCGGCTGGAAACCCTGGAGGACCGGCTGCGCACGCGGTTCGAGTGGGGCCTGATCACCGACATCCAGCCGCCCGAGCTGGAAACCCGCATCGCGATCCTGCGGAAGAAGGCCGCGCAGGACCGGCTCGCCGTGCCGGGTGAGGTGCTGGAGTTCATCGCGGCCAGGGTCGAGGCGAACATCCGCGAACTCGAAGGCGCGCTCATCCGCGTCACCGCGTTCGCGTCGCTGAACCAGCAGCCGGTCGACGTCGGCCTCGCCGAGATCGTGCTGCGCGACCTCATCCCGGATTCGCAGGCGCCGGAGATCAGCGCGCCGACCATCATGGGCGTCACCGCCGAGTTCTTCGACGTGTCGCTGGACGACCTGTGCGGCCCGGGGAAGACCAAGGCGCTGGCCACCGCGCGGCAGATCGCCATGTACCTGTGCCGCGAGCTGACCGACATGTCGCTGCCCCGGATCGGGCAGACCTTCGGCGGCCGCGACCACACCACGGTGATGCACGCGGCGAAGAAGATCCGCAAGGAGATGGCCGAGCGGCGGCGCATCTACGACCAGGTGCAGGAACTGACCTCCCGGATCAAGCAGCGCGCCCGCCAGTAGCTCAGCAAGTCAGCAAGTCAGTAGCTCAGTCCTTGGCCCGTCGCTCGCGGTAGGCCTTGACCTTGTTGCGGTTGCCGCAGCGCTGCATCGAGCACCACCGCCGGTTGCCGGGGCGCGAGGTGTCCAGGAACACCAGCGCGCAGTCCTCCGCTTCGCACTCACGCAGCCGGTCGATCCGGTCACCGCCGATGACGTCGATCGCCTCGCGCGCCGCGGTGCCGAGCACCTGGGCGCCGGTGATCGGCGTGGCCCAGGCGCACACCCCGGTGTCGAGCGCGATCCGCGGGCGCATCGACGTTTCCGCCGCCGCGTTGATGGTTTCCAGTTCGTCTTCGTTCGGTTCCTCGCCCGCGGAAACCACCTGGGCGACGGTCCAGAGCGTGTCGCGGAAGTGCTTGACGGCCCGCAGCTCGGCCGGCCGGATGCGGATGTCCTCCACCTCGATCGGCGCGGTGAGCGCCAGCCGGGAGTCCACCAGCCAGCTCGCCAGGTCGCCCGTGCCGCGCAGCAGCTCCCAGCTCTGGTCCTCCTCGGGGCCACCGGTGAGGAGCAGTTCGAGGAAGAACGCGCCGGGGTCGAAGGGGAAGGTCTGCCCGTCCACGCCGGTGACCAACCTGGTGCCCAGATCCACGTAACCAGTATAGAAGGTGTTGGACACCGTCTAGAGCGGTTACAGCTGCGAAGGCCGCGTACGCGCGCGAAGCACTTGTATAGCAAGGAAAGCGGCGCGTAGCGCGACGGGGCGCATCGCAACTTACACCACGAAGTTACGTGCGTGCGCTTCGCTTGCCCCACAAGGGAAAAGTGGTCCCCAGGCGCTCGACCTGGCGATCTTCCCTTTCTCCACAGGAAAAACACAGGTCCACCAGCAACCATGCACAGGTCATGCACAGAACTGTCCACATCACCCCGCAGAGCGATCTGCGTCACGGGTTTCGCGCCCGCCGCCGGTGCACTGCCTGGGTACAAATCAGCGCACAGGTGGGGACAGCTGTGTGGACAACTGTGGATAGGTGTGGACGGAACTTGTGCACAGGCCGAGTTGTCCACCGGCGGCCGAAGCTGTCCACCGATCCGCTCCACCGGTGTCCACAGGCCGCCGCGCCGTGCACGCTGGGAAGACAGGCGCTGTCCACACAATCCACACCCCTTATTACTGTTACTGGAAATTCTTCTTCTTGGAGAACAAACCAAAAACAGGGGCGGGGCGAATCTGGGGACAAGTCGCGCGCTGGAGTCGCTTGATCGGTTTGTCGACAGGGTGGGCCGGATGACGCGGAGGCGGGTCACGCTCTAACGTGAGTACCCACACCAGGTCCGCCTGGCGGCGCTCGCCGCCGTCACCCGGGCCGCACACCACGCTGGCGAGGTCTCCGCGTACCGCCCCTCGATCCGGGCGCACGCCAGAGGCGTTTGTCGATCTTCTCGGGCCGGAGGGGCCCGGCTACCGCGAAAGGATGAGCGCATGAAGATCCGCGTCGAGCGCGACGGGCTGGCGGACGCCGTCGCCTGGGTGGCGAGAAGCCTGCCGTCGCGGCCCCCCGTGCCGGTGCTGGGCGGAGTCCTCCTCGAAGCCTCCGACACCGCCGAAAGCGACGCGCTCACCGTTTCCGGGTTCGACTACGAGGTCTCGGCCACCGTGGGCGTACCGGCGACCATCGCCGACGGCGGGCGCATGCTCGTCTCCGGCCGCCTGCTCGCCGACATCACCAAGGCGCTGCCCGCGCAGCCGGTGGAGATCTCCGTCGACGGCGCCCGCGCGTCCATCACCTGCGGCAACGCCCGGTTCAGCCTGCCGACCATGCCGGTCGAGGACTACCCGCAGCTGCCGTCCCAGCCCGCCTTCGCCGGTGAACTGGCCGGTGAGGTCTTCGGCCAGGCGGTGGCCCAGGTCGCCGTCGCCTCCGGCAAGGACGACACGCTGCCGATGCTGACCGGCATGCGGCTGGAGATCTCCGGTGACACGGTCACCCTGGTCGCCACCGACCGCTTCCGGCTGGCCATGCGCGAGTTCACCTGGAAGCCCGCCGAGGGCCTCGCCGACGCCGCGGTCCTGGTGCCCGCCCGCACGCTGGCCGAGGCCGCGAAGTCGATGGGGGCCAGCGGCGCCACGGTGAAGCTCGCGCTCGCCAGCGGCGAGGGCCTGCTCGGCCTGTCCGGCTCCGGCCGGTACGCGACCACCCGCCTGCTCGACGCCGAGTTCCCGCCGTACCGCCAGCTGCTGCCCGCGAGCCACACCTCACGCGCGGTGATCGGCGTCGGCGCGCTCGCCGAAGCGATCAAGCGCGTGTCACTGGTCGCCGAGCGTGGTACCCAGGTGCGGCTCGAGTTCTCGGAGGGGCTGCTGCGGCTGTCCGCCGGGGGCGACGACGAAGGCAGCGCCGAAGAGGAGTTGCCGGTTGACTACGAGGGGGAGGCGGTGACGATCGCCTTCAACCCGGGTTACCTGGTCGACGGGCTCGGTGCGCTGCACGCCGACCGCGCCGAGCTGACCTTCACCACGCCGAACCGCCCCGCGCTGATCAAGCCGGCGGACGAGGAGGGCAACGTGGTGCCCGGGTACCTCTACCTGCTGATGCCGGTCCGGCTGCCGGGCTGACGTCGGCCACGAACGGGAGTAAGGGGAGATTCATGGTGCAGATGGGGCTGGTCGGGCTCGGCAAGATGGGCTTCAACATGCGCGAGCGGCTGCGGGCCGCCGGGCACGAGGTCGTCGGCTACGACCGCAACGCCGAGGTCAGCGACACGGCTTCGCTCGAAGAGCTGGTCTCGAAGCTGGCCGCGCCGCGCATCGTCTGGGTGATGGTGCCGGCGGGTGAGCCGACCCGCGAGACCGTGGTGGCGTTCAGCAACCTGCTCGACGAGGGCGACATCCTCATCGACGGCGGCAACTCCAAGTTCACCGACGACAAGCTCAACGCCGAACTGCTCGCCGCGAAGGGCGTCGGGTACCTCGACGTCGGCGTCTCCGGCGGGGTGTGGGGCAAGGAGAACGGCTACGGCCTGATGGTCGGTGGCGCCGCCGCCGACGTCGAGCGCGCGATGCCGCTGTTCGACGCCCTCCGCCCGGAGGGCCCGCGTGAGGAGGGCTTCTCGCACGCGGGCTCGATCGGGGCCGGTCACTACGCGAAGATGGTGCACAACGGCATCGAGTACGGCCTGATGCAGGCGTTCGCCGAGGGCTTCGAGCTGCTCGAGGCCTCGCACGTGGTCGAGGACGTGCCGTCGGTGATCAAGGGCTGGCAGCGCGGCACCGTGGTCCGGTCCTGGCTGCTCGACCTGCTGGTCCGCGCCCTGGACGAGGACCCGGAGCTGGACGACCTCGAGGGTTACGTCGAGGACTCCGGCGAAGGCCGGTGGACCCTGGAAGAGGCGATCAACAACGCCGTGCCGGCGCCGGTCATCTCGGCCGCGTTGTTCGCCCGGTTCGCCTCGCGCCAGGAGCACTCCTCCGCGATGCGCGCGGTGGCCGCGCTGCGCCAGCAGTTCGGCGGCCACGCGGTGAAGAAGGCCGGCGGCTGAGCCGAGCGCGGTGTACCTCCGTCATCTGCAGGTCACGGACTTCCGCTCCTGGGAGCACGCCGACCTGCCGCTCGAACCGGGCCCGACCGTGCTGGTCGGGCAGAACGGGCGTGGCAAGACGAACCTGATCGAGGCGATCGGGTACGCCGCCACGCTCGGCTCGCACCGGGTCGCCACCGACGCGCCGCTGGTCCGCCACGGCCAGGAGCGCGCGCTGGTGCGGGTGGCCGTGGTCAACGAGGACCGCGAGCTGACCGTGGAACTGGAGATCACCCCCGGCCGGGCGAACCGCGCCAGGGTGAACCGGGGCGCGGTGGGCAAGCCGCGGGACGTGCTCGGCATCCTCCGCACGGTGCTGTTCTGCCCGGAGGACCTGGCGCTGGTGCGCGGCGACCCCGGCGAACGCCGGAAGTTCCTCGACGAACTGCTGGTCCAGCGCGCGCCCCGGTACGCCGGGGTGCGCGCGGACTACGAGCGGATCCTGCGCCAGCGCAACGCGCTGCTCAAGACCACCGGCAAGAAGCGGGGCAGTGCCAGGGCGGACCCGTACGCGCTGAGCACGCTGGACGTCTGGGACAACCACCTGGCCGCGGCCGGGGCGCAGCTGCTCGCCGGGCGGCTCGACCTGGTCGCGGACCTGGCCCCGCACACCTCGGCCGCCTACCGGGGGGTGGCCCCGGACTCGCGGCCCGCGCTGATCTCCTACCGGTCGAGCCTGGGCGGAGCGCTGCCGTCCGGGTACGGCGTTCCCGCAGGTGAGCGGGCGGACATCGGCAAGCTGACCGAGATACTGGTGACCGCGCTCGGCGAGTCGCGGCCGCAGGAGCTCGAACGCGGGGTAAGTCTGGTCGGACCACACCGGGACGAGCTGGACCTCGTGCTCGGTGAGGCACCGGCGAAGGGCTACGCCAGCCACGGCGAGTCCTGGTCGTTCGCGCTGGCGCTGCGGCTCGGCTCCTACGAGCTGCTGCGGGCCGAGGCGGGCGAGCCGGTGCTACTGCTCGACGACGTCTTCGCCGAACTGGACCGGCGGCGCCGTGCGCGCCTGGCCGAGGTCGCGGCCGCCGCCGAGCAGGTGCTGGTGACCGCGGCGGTGGCGGAGGACGTGCCCGAGGAGCTGACCGGGCGGCGCTTCGCCGTCACGGAGGGAGAGGTGCGGCTTGCCTGACCGGGTGCGAGCCGAGTTCGATCCGGCGACCCCGGGTGACCGCGACGGCAGCGGTTGCCCACCCATCTGGGGACAAACCTGTGGATAGTGTGGATAACACCGTGAATCAGTTATCGCCGCGTGTGACCAAGCGGCCGAATGGGCGGTCCACGGCCTCGCAGTCGGCCGAAGCGGCGGCTTCCACTACGCGAAGTGACGAACTCGCTGCGCCGAACGGGAACGGTGATCCACAGCCTCAGTCCGGCCGGGACCTGGCCAGGGCGGCCCTGGAGGCCGCGCGCGCGAAGGCGCAGTCCCGCAAGACCCCGCTCGGCAAGCGCCCGGTCACCGGCTCGCGCCAGGACCCGCGCCGCCGCCGGTGGTCCGGGCCGGGGGCGGACTCCCGCGATCCGCAGCCGCTCGGCCGGATCGCGTCCCGGATCGCGGTGGAACGCGGGTGGAACGGCAGGCTCGCCTCCGGGCAGGTGTTCGGCCACTGGGCCAGGCTGGTCGGCGAGGAGGTGGCCGAGCACGCGCAGCCGGTGGCGCTGAAGGACGGCGAGCTGACCGTGCGCGCCAGCTCCACCGCCTGGGCCACCCAGCTGCGCCTGCTGCAGGGCCAGCTGATCGGCAAGATCGCCGCCGGGGTGGGGAACGGCGTGGTCAAGCGCATGCGGATCCAGGGGCCGACCGCGCCGAGCTGGCGAAAGGGACCACGGCACGTCTCCGGCCGCGGCCCGCGTGACACATACGGGTGAGAGAGGCTTGACGCGGGGCTGACTCATTGCCCCGAGAGCGCGCGGAGCCGTGCTGAACCATTAGCCGAGTCGACCCGAGCCGAGTTCGTGGCTCTGTGACGAAATCAGAGGTGTCCTTGCCGCATGTGAGCGGACGTGGCCAAGTACCATGTCAGTAGCGGGATGACCGCGCTGCTCGAGACGAGGAGAAAACACGCCGGTGACAGCGAAGAAGAACGACTACAACGCATCGTCCATCACCGTGCTCGAGGGTCTTGAAGCGGTCCGCAAGCGCCCCGGCATGTACATCGGCTCGACCGGTGAACGCGGCCTGCACCACCTGGTCCAGGAAGTCGTGGACAACTCCGTCGACGAGGCGATGGCGGGCTACGCGACCAAGGTCGAGGTCATCCTACTGGCCGACGGCGGGGTCCGGGTGATCGACGACGGCCGCGGCATCCCGGTGGAGATGCACCCCAAGGAGCAGAAGCCCACCGTCGAGGTCGTGCTCACCGTGCTGCACGCCGGCGGCAAGTTCGACAGCGACTCCTACGCGGTCTCCGGTGGTCTGCACGGCGTCGGCGTCTCCGTGGTGAACGCGCTGTCCACCGCGCTGGACGTGGAGATCCACCTCGGCGGCAAGATCTGGACGCAGCACTACGACAAGTCGGTGCCCGGGCCGCTGATCGAGGCGGGGGAGACCGACCGCACCGGCACCACGGTCACCTTCTGGGCCGACCCGGACATCTTCGAGACCACCACCTACAACGCCGAGACCATCGCCAGGCGGCTGCAGGAGATGGCCTTCCTGAACAAGGGCCTCACGCTGAGCCTGCGCGACGAGCGCGTGGCCGAGGAGGACACCGAGGAGGACGCCTCCGGCCAGCAGGCCAGGGTCAAGGAGCGCGTCTACTGCTACCCGGGCGGGCTCGAGGACTTCGTCAAGCACATCAACGGCAGCAAGGACCCGATCCACGGCAGCGTCATCTCCTTCGACGCCAAGGGCGACGGCCTCGAGGTCGAGGTCGCGATGCAGTGGAACACCGGCTTCACGCCGTCGGTCTACACCTTCGCCAACACGATCAACACGCACGAGGGCGGCACCCACGAAGAGGGCTTCCGCGCCGCGCTGACCCGCATCGTCAACGCCTACGCGCGCGACAAGAAGCTGCTCAAGGAGAAGGACAGCAACCTCACCGGTGACGACGTGCGCGAGGGCCTCGCCGCGATCGTCTCGGTGAAGCTGGCCGAACCGCAGTTCGAGGGGCAGACCAAGACCAAGCTGGGCAACAGCGAGGCGAAGTCCTTCGTCCAGTCGAAGACCAACGAGTGGCTGGCCGACTGGTTCGAGCGCAACCCGGCCGAGGCCAAGACCATCATCAACAAGTCCATCTCCAGCGCCCAGGCGCGGATGGCCGCGCGCAAGGCGCGGGACCTGGTCCGCCGCAAGGGCGCGCTGGAGATCGGCGGCCTGCCGGGCAAGCTGAAGGACTGCCGCTCCACCAACCCGGAGGAGTGCGAGCTCTACATCGTCGAGGGCGACTCGGCGGGCGGCTCGGCCAAGGAGGGCCGGGACTCGATGTACCAGGCGATCCTGCCGATCCGCGGCAAGATCATCAACGTGGAGAAGGCCCGGATCGACCGGGTGCTGAAGAACACCGAGGTCCAGTCGCTGATCACCGCGCTGGGCACCGGCATCCACGACGAGTTCGACCTCGCCAAGCTGCGCTACCACAAGATCGTGCTGATGGCCGACGCCGACGTCGACGGCCAGCACATCACCACGCTGCTGCTCACCCTGCTGTTCCGCTTCATGCGGCCGCTGATCGAGCACGGGCACGTCTTCCTCTCGCGGCCGCCGCTGTACAAGATCAAGTGGCCGCGGCAGGAGCCGGAGTACGCCTACTCCGACCGCGAGCGCGACGGCCTGATCGCCGAGGGCGTGGCCGCGGGCAAGAAGCTCCCCAAGGACGACGCCATCCAGCGCTACAAGGGTCTCGGCGAGATGAACGCCGAGGAGCTGTGGGAGACCACGATGGACCCGGCCAACCGGCTGCTCGGCCAGGTCACCCTGGACGACGCGGCCACCGCCGACGAGCTGTTCTCGGTCCTGATGGGCGAGGACGTGGAGGCCCGCCGCTCGTTCATCACCCGCAACGCCAAGGACGTCCGCTTCCTCGACGTGTAGTCCCGCCACGGACTCTTCCTGAACCATAGAAGGACCAGATGACGGAAACCTTGCCGCCGGAGAACGACCGCGTCGAACCGGTCGACATCCAGCAGGAGATGCAGCGCTCCTACATCGACTACGCGATGAGCGTGATCGTGTCGCGGGCGCTGCCGGACGTGCGTGACGGGTTGAAGCCGGTGGCCCGCCGGATCCTGTACTCGATGTACGACTCCGGGTTCCGGCCCGAGCGCGGGTACAACAAGTGCTCGCGCGTGGTCGGCGACGTGATGGGCAACTACCACCCGCACGGTGACTCGGCGATCTACGACGCGCTGGTCCGCCTCGCGCAGCCGTGGTCGATGCGCAACCCGCTGATCGACGGCCAGGGCAACTTCGGCTCCTCGGGCAACGACCCGGCCGCCGCCATGCGGTACACCGAGGCCCGCCTCGCGCCGCTGGCGATGGAGATGCTCCGCGACATCGACGAGGACACCGTCGACTTCTCGGACAACTACGACGGCCGCACCCAGGAACCGGACGTGCTGCCGTCGCGGTTCCCGAACTTGCTGGTCAACGGCGGTTCCGGCATCGCGGTCGGGATGGCGACGAACATCCCGCCGCACAACCTGCGCGAGGTCGCCGACGGGGTGATCTGGGCGCTGGAGCACCCGGACGCCTCCGAGGACGAACTGCTCGCCGCGCTGCTGCAGCGGATCAAGGGGCCGGACTTCCCGACCAAGGGCCTGATCCTCGGCCACGCCGGCATCGAGGACGCCTACCGCACCGGCCGCGGTTCGGTCCGCATGCGCGCGGTGGTCGAGGTCGAAGAGGACGCCAAGGGCCGCACCATCCTGGTGGTCACCGAGCTGCCGTACCAGGTCAACCCGGACAACCTGGTGGAGAACATCGCCAACCTGGTCCGGGACGGCAAGCTCACCGGCATCGCGGACATCGCCGACGAGTCCAACAGCCGCCGCGGCATGCGCATCGTGGTCACGCTGAAGCGGGACGCGGTGGCGAAGGTGGTGCTGAACAACCTCTACAAGCACACCCAGCTGCAGTACAACTTCGGCGTCAACATGCTGGCGCTGGTCGACGGCGTGCCGCGCACGCTGCGGCTGGACCAGATCATCCGGCACTACGTCAAGCACCAGGTCGAAGTCATCGTCCGCCGGACCCGGTTCCGGCTGCGCAAGGCCGAGGAACGCGCCCACATCCTGCGCGGCCTGGTCAAGGCGCTGGACATGCTCGACGAGGTGATCGCGTTGATCCGCCGGTCGCCGTCGGCCGACGAGGCGCGGACCGGGCTGATCCAGCTGCTCGACGTGGACGAGGTCCAGGCCACCGCCATCCTGGACATGCAGCTGCGCCGGCTGGCCGCGCTGGAACGCCAGAAGATCGTCGACGAACTGGCCAGGATCGAGGCCGAGATCGCCGACCTGAAGGACATCCTGGACCGGCCGGAGCGCCAGCGGCAGATCATCTCCGACGAGCTGACCGAGATCGTCGGCAAGCACGGCGACGACCGGCGCACCCAGATCATCCCGTTCGACGGCGAGGTCTCCATCGAGGACCTGATCGCGGTCGAGGACGTGGTGGTCACCATCACCAGGACCGGGTACGCCAAGCGGACCAAGACCGACCTGTACCGCTCGCAGCGGCGCGGCGGCAAGGGCGTGCAGGGCGCCACGCTCAAGCAGGACGACATCGTCCAGCACTTCTTCGTCTGCTCCACGCACGACTGGATCCTGTTCTTCACGAACAAGGGCCGCGTCTACCGCGCGAAGGCGTACGACCTGCCCGAGGCCAACCGCAACGCCCGCGGTCAGCACGTGGCGAACCTGCTGGCGTTCCAGCCGGACGAGCAGATCGCCAGCGTGATCCAGATCAAGGACTACCAGGTCGCGCCGTACCTGGTGCTGGCGACGCGACGGGGCCTGGTCAAGAAGACCAAGCTGGCCGACTTCGACTCGAACCGCTCCGGCGGGCTGATCGGGGTCAACCTGCGCGAGGGCGACGAGCTGGTCGGCGCGGTGCTGGTCTCGGCCGAGGACGACCTGCTGCTGGTCTCCTCGGACGGCCAGTCCATCCGCTTCCACGCCACCGACGAGGCGCTGCGGCCGATGGGCCGCGCCACCTCCGGTGTGCTGGGCATGCGGTTCAACGACGGCGACGAGCTGCTCGGCATCAACGTGGTCACCGCGGACAAGTTCCTGCTGGTCGCCACGGACGGCGGGTACGCCAAGCGCACGCCGATCGAGGACTACCCGATCCAGGGCCGCGGCGGCAAGGGCGTTCTGACCATCCAGCACGACCAGCGCCGTGGCAGGCTGGTGGCGGCGCTCATCGTCGATGCCGACGACGAGCTGTACGCCATCACCTCGAGCGGGGGGGTCATCCGCACCCCGGCGGAGCAGGTGCGCAAGGCCGGTCGGCAGACCAAGGGCGTGCGGCTGATGAACCTCGGCGAAGGCACTACGCTGCTCGCCGTCGCGCGCAACGCGGACGAGCCGTCAGACGTCAACGGTGCAGCCGGAGTAGACGACACGCAGGAGCCACAGGATTAGTGGTTCCGGATTCGGTAAGGACTGACGCTTCGTGACACCACCCGAGAAGCCCGAGACCCACGGATCGAACGGTACGGCGGGGCCGGCGACGCCGCCGTGGCAGCGCGTGGCGAAGGAGGAGGGCAACGGTTCGGCCCCGGCCGCCCCGGAGCCCGCCACCACGCCCGCGGTGCCTCCCACCTCAGCCGCGGCTCCGGCTTCGAACCCGGTTCCGGCTTCAGCCCCGGTTTCGGCTTCGGCCGCGGCTCCGGCGTCGGCTCCGGCTTCGGCGGAGTCCGGCAGCGAGGCGACGGTCCAGGAGAAGTGGCCGGTGGCGGCGGAGCCACCCCAGCCCGCCGCCGCGCCCCCGCCGGTGCAGTACGACCACAACCCCTCCAGCGGTGAGCAGCCGCTGGCCAGCGGCTCGGCGACCTCCCGGCTGTTCGGCGGCGACAGCGCCCCGGCCAGGGAATCGGGTGGCTCCGGCAAGCGGCCCACGACGACCGCCCTGCGCCGCCCCGGCCGCGGCCCGCGGCGGGCGAGCCTGCAGATCAAGCGGTTCGACCCGTGGTCGGTGCTGAAGCTGTCGCTGGTGCTCGGCGTGGCCATGTTCTTCGTCTGGCTGGTCGCGGTCGGCGTGCTCTACACCGTGCTCGACGGCATGGGCGTGTGGGAGAAGCTGAACGGCACCTACACCTCCCTGGTCCAGGGCGAGGGGACCGCCACCGCGGCGGAACCGCTGATCAGCGCCGGTCGCGTGTTCGGCATCGCGGCCATCATCGGCGCGATCAACATCGTGCTGCTGTCGGCGCTGGCCACGGTCAGCGCGTTCATCTACAACGTCTCCGCCGACCTCGCCGGGGGCCTGGAGGTGACCCTCTCGGAACGGGAGTGACCCCGTGAACGGAGCGGGGAAGGCGTCGGGTAAGCTTCTCCTCGTTCTCAGGGCTCATAGCTCAGGCGGTTAGAGCGCTTCGCTGATAACGAAGAGGTCCCAGGTTCAAGTCCTGGTGGGCCCACCCTCGGAACAACCCCCGTCACCTGATGGCGGGGGTTGTTTCGTTTCCGGGCCGGCGGGGCACTTCCTGGCGTAGCTGACCACCACCGGCTTCCCCATGGAGGACTCCGATGTCCGATGACGTCGTCGAACTGATCCTGAACGACCACCGCAGGTTCGAAGAGCTGCTGCGCGGCCTGCGGGACTCGTCCTCCGACCGGGCCAAGCTGCGTGACGAGCTGTCGCAGTTGCTCGTGGCGCACGGCGAGGCCGAGGAGCGCGAGGTCTACCCGCAGCTGGAGAAGAAGGCCTCCGACGACGAGGACGTCGAGCACAGCGAAGAGGAGCACGCCGAGATCAACAAGGCGCTGCTGGAGTTCCTGGAGGTCGAAGACCTCAACGGGGACGACTACGACGAGAAGCTCGAAGAACTCGCCGAGAAGCTCAACCACCACGTCAACGAGGAGGAGCAGACCCTGCTCAACGACGCGCGTGAAGAGGTGCCCGCGGACGAGCGGGCGAAGCTGGGGGCGGCGTTCCTGGTGGCCAGGGACACCCTGCTGAAGACCAACTGCGGTCGCCTCGAGAACGTGCGGCTGGTCGTGGAGAAGACCAAGGACCGGATCGACTGAGGTTCCACGTGGAACAAGGGCGGGGTGCGCACCCCGCCCCTTGTTCATCCCGTCACTGTTCGGCGCGCTGCCTGGCCTCGTCGATCTTGGCCTTCTCCTTGGCCCGGCGCAGCTCGTCCTCCTTGTCGGCGACCTCCTGCTGCGACTGGCCCTTGTCCTGCTGGGCCTGGCCTTCGCGCTGCAGGTCGTCGTTGCCGAGGAAAGTGCCCGCGGTCTCCTTGACCTTGCCCTTGACGTCTTCGACGGCTCCCTTGACGCCTTCCTGCTGTTCGTCCCGGTGAGTCATCTCGTCCCTCCTGTCGGCAAACGTGGCCACCCCTCGGCTACCCGGTCGTGGACCGCGCAAACGGGGCACCGCCGAGTGCAGTAGCATCGACCGGGCAAGCGGATTTGTTCGTGGAGAGGGGCCCAGGGTGAAGAAGCTGTTGGCGCTCGCGGTTGTCGCGGCCGGCGTTCTTTTTGTCGTCAAGCGCAACAAGGACGCGAAGGCCGAAGCCGACCTCTGGCGCGAGGCCACCGCCCCGACCGGCAAGCCGCTCGGTGCCGTGTCGAACAACGGCAGCGCCCCGGCCAAGGCCTCGGACGCCGCGAACAACTGAACTTCCGACGCGAGCGGCCGGTGAGGCCGCCCGCTCCGGGGCTGTAGCTCAATTGGTAGAGCACCGCCTTTGCAAGGCGGGGGTCAGGGGTTCGATTCCCCTCAGCTCCACGCGAGTGGTGTTCGCGTGGCCTTCGGCCACCCTCCCAGCACCCTTTCCCGTTGTGGGGGCCGAGCCCCCGGACTCCCACCGGGACTCCATCAGTCGGGCTTGGTTTGGTGTTGTAGGACGTCGCAGGTGTGCTGGGCTTCGTCCATGAGGCGGGTGGCTTCGGCGAGCAGGATGCCGTAGGGGTGCGAGGGGTCGCTGACCGGCAGGTCGCTGTTGGCGGCGTAGTCGTCCAGGCGCCGTTGTTGCTCTTGCGCGGCCTTGGTGGCGGAGCAGAGCCGAGAAGTCTGCTCGGGAAGCCGGTTTTCGTCGATTTCGGTCAGGGTGTGCATGACTTCGGCGATGGCGGCCAGGAAATCGCCGTAGTGGGCCAGGAACTCGTGCGGGTTCTCGTTGCCGTGCCACTGGTTCAGGCTGCGCGTCATCGAGCCGACCTGGTACGTCACGCGTTCCAGGGCGTCGATGACGGTCTGGTAACCGGTGAAACTGGTGTGGTGCGAATGACGGCGGAACAGCCGCCGCGGGTTCAGGTACACGCTTTCCTGGGCGGTCCGCACCGCGGACTGCGCCTGTGCCGTCAGCGGTCCGAGCCGGGTGGCGCGGTGACGCCAGTGGCTGGTGCGTTCCTCCTCCAGCAGTCCCTCGCGCAACGCGGGGTGCATGTCGCTGAGCAGGTCGCACAGGGAGTGCGCGAGCGTCTGGATGCCGTGTTCCGCGCTCCGGTACCGCATGGGCGGCAGGATCATCAGGTTCACCAGGACGCCGGTGCCGCAGCCGATGACCACCAGCAGCACGATCTGGCCCAGCTGCGTCAGCCGTTCGAGCCCGGTGCTCGCGGAAACGTAGGTGGAGAAGGCGAAAAACGCCGCCGTGACCACCTGTGAGCCCTGTGCACCGAGGGCGCGCCAGCGGCCGATCAGCATCGCGGCCACGGTCATCAGCACGAAGGTCACCAGCGCGGGCCCGGCGGCCAGGCCGAGCACCAGCTGCAGCGCCACCCCGGCGGACACCGCGCCGACGTACCGCAGCGCCTGCACGAACGACTGGTACACCGTCACCTGCATGATCAGCACCGCCGAAAACGGCGCGAACGCCGGCGACCGGGCGTGCATCAGGTCGTGCGCCACGACCCACGAGACCGTGGCGGCGAGCGCGCTCTTGCCGATCAACGCGAGCGTGTGCCGCTCGTGGCTGTCCGATCGAGCCCGCACGAACCACTGCCGAACGCGCGACGCCAGGTCCTGCCGCGCCACCGATGTCCGCTGCGCCATACCCCGCGACTACCCCGCCACGGAATCGATCAACCTGATCGTCCGGCGTGGCCTGCGGTCAGTCGAGGGATTGCAGGGCCAGGGCCCGGATCAGCGGGAAGTACCGCCGCCGCTGGTCCGGGGCGTGCGCCAGGAACACCACGCCGAGGTCCTCCACCGGGTCCGCCCACCAACAAGTGCCGCTAGCGCCCGGCCAGGTGAATTCGCCGGGGGAGCCCGCGGTCGGGCCCCCGGCGACGCCGCGCCGTACGGCGACGCCGAGGCCGAAGCCGTAGCCCGGTTCCATGCGTTGCAGCCACGACTCGTCGGTGCCCGGCGGCAACTGGTCGGTGGTCATGAACTCCCGCGTCTTCCGGTGCAGCAGATCGCCGTAACCCAGCAGCGCGCCGATGAACCGCAGGTAGTCCGGCGCCGTGCCGACCAGGCCGGCGCCGCCCGAGTCGAACCGCGCGCGGGACAGGTCCGGAATGGCCGACGGGTCGAGGGCACGCGCGAACCGGCTTTCGTCCGGCACGCCGAACCCGGTGTCGTGCATGCCAACCGGTTCGAAGACCTCTTCCCGCAAGTAGTCGCGCAGTCGACGGCCGGTGAGGCGTTCGATGATCTGCCCCACCAGATCGAGACCCCAGCCGTAGTGCCACACCCTCCCCGGCTGGTGCAGCAACGGCAGCGGCGCCAGCCGTTCGACGAACTCCGCGCCGGTGAACGAGGTCATCCCGTCGCCGACGGCCTCGGCGTACAACTCGTGCACCGGGCTCGAACCGAGCAGGCCCTCCACCATGCCGGAAGTGTGCCGCAGCAGGTCGAGCACCGTCGGCTGGCGCTCGGCCGGGGCGCCGTCGACCTGCCGGTCCGCCAGTGCGGGCAACAGTTCGCCGACCGGGGTGTCCAAAATGAGCAGTCCGCGTTCGTACAGCTTCAACGCGCCCGCGGTGACCACCGGCTTGGTCATCGACGCTAGCCAGAACAGGGTGTCCGTGGTCATCGGCGTGCGCGCGACCGGGTCGCGGTAGCCGAAGGCCTCCAGGTACACGGGTTCGCCCCCGCGCAGGATGCCGACCACGGCGCCGGGCAGGCGGCCCGCTTCGATCTCATCGTTCAGTACCCGAGCGATCACCCCGCCAGTACACCTGCCGCGAATCGTGGACAGCGAGCCGGGTTGTGGGAAGACTCGCGGCATGTTCAAGAAGCTGCTCGCCGCCGTCGGAGTGGGCGGGGCCGAGGTCGAGACCGAACTGTTCACCCCCGGGGTCCAACCGGGTGGGGTGATCGAAGGGGTGATCCGGCTGCGCGGCGGGGAAGTGCCGCAGGAGATCTCGGGCGTGCTGGTCGAATTCGTGACGCGCGTGGAGCACGAAGCCGACGACCGCGAGATCGACGTCCACCGCACCTTCGGGCGCACCGACGTCCGCCGCGGGGTGCCGCTCGCGCCACGCCAGACGATCGAGCTGCCGTTCCGGCTGCCCGCACCGCTGGAAATCCCGATCAACTTCTACGACTACCGGCAGCTGCCCGGCACCACCGTCGCCGTGCGCACCACGCTGGAGATCGCCGGTGCGCTCGACGCCACCGACAACGACCCGATCGGCGTCGGCGCGCTGCCCGCGCAGCACGTGCTGCTGGCCGCGGTGGAGAGCCTCGGTTTCCACCTGCACTCGGCGGACGTGGAAGCCGGGTACCTCCGCGGTACCCGGCAGACACTGCCGTTCTACCAGGAGATCGAGTTCCGCGGCTCGCCCCGGTACCCGCGGCTCAAGCAGCTCGAAGTCAGCTTCGTCGCCGGGCCGGACGGCATGGACGTGGTGCTCGAAGCGGACAAGAAGGCCGGGCTGCTCACCGGCGGCCGCGACCTGACCAACCTGCTGCGGGTGGACTACCGCGCGGTGGACCAGGCCGACTGGGCCGGTGAGCTGCACCGGGTGATCGAACCGATGGGCAGCGGCTGGCTCTAGCCGGTCAGCGCGGCGAACCGGGCGGCGGCGATGTTGCCGCCGGACAGGATGACACCGACGCGCTTGCCCGGCAGCCGCACCTGTTCGGCCAGCAGCGCCGCGACCGCCGCCGCCCCGCTCGGCTCGACGACGATCTTCAGGCGCTCGAAGAGGAAACGCATCGCGTCGACGATCTGCGCGTCGGTGACCGTGACGATCTCGCGCACGTGCTGCCGGTTGATCTCGAAGTTCAGCACGCCCGGCGACGGCAGCGCGAGGCCGTCGGCCACCGTCTGCGGCACCGGGATCACCACGCGTTCCCCCTTGGCCAGCGACTGCTTCTGGTCGTCACCGGCTTCGGGCTCGACGCCGATCAGGGTGAGTTCCGGCCGCAGCGCGCTCGCCACGGTGGCCGCGCCCGCCATCAGCCCGCCGCCGCCCATCGGCGCGACGAGCACGTCGAGTTCCGGGCACTCGTCGAGGAATTCCAGCGTCGCGGTGCCCTGACCGGCGATCACGTGCGGGTGGTCGAACGGCGGGATCAACGCGTAACCGTTGTCCTGGGCCAGTTCTTCGCACAGGGCGAACCGGTCCTCGGTGTAGCGGTCGAACCGGCGCACCTCGGCGCCGTAGCCGAGCACGGCATCCACTTTGGACACAGGGGCGTCGTGCGGCATCAGGATGGTGGCCTTGGTGCCGAGCAGCCGGGCCGCCAGCGCGACGGCCTGCGCGTGGTTGCCGGACGAGTGCGTGCACACGCCCGCGGCCAGTTGCGCCTCGCCGAGTTGCGCGATCGCGTTGTAGGCACCGCGGAACTTGAACGCGCCGACGCGCTGGAAGTTCTCCGCCTTGAGGTGGACTTCGGCGCCGGTGCGGGAGTCCAGCGTGCGCGAGGTGAGCACCGGTGTGCGGTTGGCCCGGCCGTCCAGCCTCGCGGCCGCGGCACGGACGTCGTCGATGGTGACCATCAGTTCTCCCCGGATTTCCGTATTTCGGTCAGGTAGCTGTACGCCGACGCGCGGGAGATGCCCAGCGCGGCAGCCACTTCGGGCATCGCCTTCTGCAACCCGAACACCCCGCGTTCGTCCAGTGCGCGGAACAGTTCGAGGCGTTCGGCGCGGGAGAGCCGGTCCACCGGGCGGCCGAGCTTGAGTTCCTCGGCCTGCACCACCGCGCGGATCAACTCGGTGACGTCGTTGGTGAAGGTGGTGGTGTCGTCGGGAATGGCGTCCAGCGCGGAAAGCTCGCCGAGCAGCACGGCGGTGTGCCGCAGTTCGGTGATGTCGACGTTGACGCAGAGCGCGCCGAACACCTCGCCGGCTTCGTCGCGCAGCAGCATGGTCGAGGACTTGACCAGCCTGCCGGTGGCCGTGCGCGTGACGTAGTTCAGCTGGTCCTCGGCGTTCTTGCCGCGGGCGAGCAGGCCGAGGCCGATCTCGCTCATCGCCCCGCCGACCGCGCGCTGGGTGACCCCGCCCGCGACCGCGACCACCGACGCGTCCCGCCTGCGGTAGTCGTGCAGCACCACCTCGCAGTTCGGGCCGAAGGTCGCGGCGAGCCCGTCGAGCACGGGGCGCAGGGCGTGGAGCACGGCGTCGGCAGTCACTTGGACAGTATGTACAGACGTTGGACTTTATGTCCAGTGAGTGCTCGAAAACTGTCGGTGGTGCGCGGTAGCATCGAACAAAAGTTCGAAGCCTGATTCCGGGGGTGCGTCTTGAACAACACCATTCTCGACGAGGACGACCGCACGTGGGAGTTCATCCGGATCTCCGGGTGGGCGGTCCGCTACGTGGACGGCTGGGCGGCCGAGGGCGCGCCGTTCGGCTACACCGTGGGCCTGAGCGAACTGGACCACCCCGAACTGCTGATGTTCGGCTTCGGCGCGGACAACACCGCGGTGATGCTGGACGAGCTGGCCGCGCGGGTGGTCGGCGGCGAGCGGCTGCGCGCGGGCCAGCTGGTCGCCTTCGACGAGCGCATCCACCGCGCCACGCTGGTGCCGGTGCCCGATTCGCGGCCGTACCTGGTCGACGCCAACCGCCTGTTCCGGTCGCCGGTGCCCGCGCTGCAGGTGGTCACCGACGATCGGCGCGGCTACTTCCCCTGGGAGGAGGGGTATTCCCTGCCGGTGGACCGGCAGCCGCTGCTCGGTCAGTAACCCCGCGGCGGCGGACCGTACCCGGGTTGCTGCGGCGGGTACGGCTGCTGCGGGTACTGCTGCGGCTGCCCGGGGTGCCCGGGATACTGCTGCCCGGGGTGCGGTGGCTGGCCAGGTTGCGGCTGCCCGGGATGCTGCGGCTGGCCCGGCTGCGGCTGCCCGGGGTGCTGCGGTTGCCCGGGATGTGGTTGGCCCGGTTGCGGCTGCCCGGGGTGCTGCGGTTGCCCGGGATGCGGTTGGCCCGGTTGCTGGCCGTAGGGCTGCTGCTGCGGGTACGGCTGCTGCGCGGGCTGTTGCGGCGGGTACTGCTGTTGCGGTGCCTGCCCGTAACCCGGTTGCTGCTGTTGCCACTGCAGTTGCTGGTACGCCTCCCCGGGCTGCGGGAAGACGAAGAACACCTTGGCCTTGATCGAACCCTGCACCGCGGCGCCCCAGACCTTGCTGCCGGTGAAGGTGTGCGTCTGCCCGCCGGACAGGTCGACCGCGACCATGCGGGTTTCGCCGCCGAACTGGTTGCCCGGTTTGGCGGTGGCCGCCTGCACGGCGTCCGGGTGGACGCGTTCGCCGACCAGTCCGGCGATCACCACCGAGGCGGCGGTCCAGCCGATGGTGCCGACCACGTTCGCACGGGCGTGCTGGGTGGCGTGCCCGGTGAAGTCGTACAGGGCGGCGGCGGTGACGTCCGCGAGCGGGGCGGCGACCACCGCGTAGTTCATCGTCGACATCATGATCGACTCGGTGAACAGGCCGAGCACGGCGTTGACCGGGCCGATCTGGATCTGCCGCAGCTGACCGCCGGACCGCTGCACGCGTTCCGCGACCACGCCGAGGTACTGGTCAGGGGTGAGCACCTGCTCATCCTGGCAGAGTCCGGCGGTTCTGGTTGACTGACCGGGCTATGCGCGCACACCTCTTCGCCGCCGCCGTGGCGCTCGGCCTGCTGGCCGGTTGCTCGGCACCGGAAACCCCCGCTCCGCCACCGGCACCGGAGCCGCCGGCCAGTTCCGCCGCACCGGTGGCACCGGCCTCGCCCGAGCCGGTCGCGGACGGCCCGTGCCCGTACCTCGGTGACACCGCCGTGGAGAAGGCGAACGGGCAACGGGTGTTGAAGGTGCGGCTGTCCGCCGACCAGCCGCCCGCCTGCTTTTTCTACGCCCTCAACGGGAAACTGCAGCTCACCACCCGCGTGTACACCGGGGGACCCGAGGTGGCCGAGGCCGTTGTCGATCAGGCGGCGCCGATCGCCACCTCGAACCCGGCCGACCAGCCCGCCGGGTGGCGGGGCGGCATGCAGCCGATCGGCGAGGGCGCGGTGTACGCGGTGGCCAAGGGCGGCAACGCCGTTGTGGTCACGACGAACCAGGGGCAGACGGTGAAGGCCCGCGAGGTGGCCAAGCAAGCTATCGCGGCACTGGGCCTGTGAGCAATACGGGTTCCCACTCACCGGCGCAAATTGATCTTGTATTACCCTGGCCGCCACGCGCAGGCGTCGAGGACTCGCGCACAGTCAGCCGGAAACGCCGGTCGCTACCGGGCGTGAAGGCTGGACACAGTCGGTTAATTCGATTCACATGAAGGATATGAAGCCGTGGCTGAAACCCTGAAGGAAATCCTGCTTGACTCCGGTCGTCGTCCGGCTGTCGTGACCGACCTGCAGAACCTGGTTGACGAAGAGGTCTCGGACAAGGGCGGTGTCTCGGGCGCGGTCGTCAAGACCGGCTACGCGGCCGTCAAGAAGATCAAGCCGGGCATCATCCCCGCCGCCGTCGACACCCTGCTCGACGACTTCGCGCTGGCGCTCGAGCCGTTCTACGGCGACTACCGGGCCAAGGGCGGCGCCGACTTCGGTGCCTACCTGTCCGGCCGTTCGGACGAGGCCGCCGACGCGCTGCTCAGCGTGACCGACGCCCGTGCGGAGAAGAGCAGCCGCGACAGCATCAAGAAGGTCTACGGCAAGCTGCGCCCGAACGGCAAGAAGAACGTCGAAGAGGCCCTGCCCCGCCTGGGCAAGCTGATCGACAAGCACGCCGCCACCGCGTGACTCGCTGACTGATCGGAAAGGGCCCCGGGGGTACGTCCCGGGGCCCTTTTCACGCGTTGATCAGTTCTTCTTCTCCGTGCCGGAGGCGCGCTGGGCCTGCTGGCCGTTGGCGCCCTGCGCCTTCGGAGTGGCGGTCTTGCCCGGCGCCGGGGTCGGCGCGGGAGCGGGCTTGGCCGCGGCCTTCGGCGCCTCGGGGGTGGCCGAGGGCTTCTGCTGCGGCGTCGGCGCGGCCTGCTGGGTCGGCGCGGCCTGCGGGGTCTGCGGCTTGCTGCCGTCACCGCCGGTGCGCGGCGGAGCGGGAGCGATGGGCGGTTCGGGCTTGGACCGCATGGCGAGCGCGGCGCCGGCCGCCACCACGGCGATCCCGATCAGCCACGGCCACTTGCGGCGCTTCTTGTCGCCCTTGGCGGCGATCTTCGCCTCGATCAGCGCGGCCCTGAAGTCCTTCTTCGCGGCCTTGAAGTCCTTCTTGCCGCGTCGCTTGGACTGGCCTGCCGACTTCGCTGCCTTGATCGCGGCCTTCTTGGCCTTGCGGCCGGGCTTGCGCATCTCGGCGAGGCGCTCGGCGGCCTCCTTGCGGGCGGTCTTGGAGCTGCGCGCCAGGTCCTTGCCGGTCTTCTTGGCCTGCTTCGCCAGCTTCTTGCTGGCCCGGCGTCCTTCCTTGCGTGCCACTTCGGCGCCTTCGGCGAGCCGCAGCTCGGCCACCTGAGCGGCTTGGGTTCCGGCTTCAACAGCGCGCTTGCGTGCCGTGGACAGCCCGGTCTTCACCGACTCACCCACCGCTTCTGAGGCCCGGGTCATGGCCTTGTCCTTCCGTCGTTACGTTTGGCATCTGTCTGGTTCCCCTTAACCTATCGTGCCCCTTTTCCGCGGATCCCGCCGCAGATGGCACGATTGGCCCCGTGACCGAAAGCAACGGATCCCCCGCCGGTGGCGTGCGCAAGGCGACGCTGCACACCAACCACGGCGACATTCACCTGAACCTGTTCCCCGACCACGCGCCCAAAACCGTGGGGAACTTCACCGGCCTGGCCGACGGCAGCAAGGACTACACCCAGCCGAACGCCAAGGGCGAGAACTCCGGCCCGTTCTACGACGGCTCGATCTTCCACCGGGTGATCGACGGCTTCATGATCCAGGGCGGTGACCCGACCGGCACCGGCCGCGGCGGCCCCGGCTACAAGTTCGGCGACGAGTTCCACCCGGAACTGCAGTTCACCAAGCCGTACCTGCTGGCCATGGCGAACGCGGGCCCCGGGACCAACGGCTCGCAGTTCTTCATCACCGTGGCGCCGACCACCCACCTGAACTTCAAGCACACCATCTTCGGTGAGGTGGCCGACCAGGACTCGCGCAACGTGGTCGACCAGATCGCCCACACCGCCACCGGGCCCGCCGACCGCCCGTTGAACGACGTGGTGATCGAGCGGATCTCGCTCGGCTGATCGCACGACGCTGAAGCAGGGGGTGGATGCGGGTAAGTTGGACACATCGTGACTCAGCCCCCGTATCCCCCGCCTTCGGGTCCCGCCCACGAGCAGGCCCTGCCCACCTGCTGGTGGCACCCCAAGCGGCAGACCGGCCTGCGCTGCGTGCGCTGCGACCGGCCGGCCTGCCCCGACTGCCTGCGGGAGGCCTCCGTCGGCTCGCAGTGCGTCGACTGCGTGCAGGCCGGTCAGGTCCAGGACCGCAGCCGGCGGAAGCAGTACCGGGCCGCCGGGTACGGCGCGCGCACGGTCGCCGGTGCCCGGGTGCGCAAGCCGCTGGTGACCCCGGTGCTCATCGCGGTGAACGTGCTGGTCTTCCTCGCCACCGCGGTCCAGGCGCAGAACCCGATGAACAACTCGGGTGCCGAGCTGATGACCCAGGGCTCGCTGTGGCCGTACGGCATCACCTTCTTCGACGAGTGGTGGCGCCTGGTCACCTCCGGGTTCCTGCACTTCGGCCTGCTGCACCTGGCGATGAACATGCTCGCGCTGTGGGTGCTCGGGCGGGACGTGGAGGTGCTGCTCGGCCGGGGCCGGTTCCTCGCCGTCTACTTCCTGTCGCTGCTCGGCGGCTCGGCGGCGGAGTTCGTGCTCGGGGACGTCGGCCAGCCGACGGTCGGCGCTTCCGGCGCCATCTTCGGGCTGATGGGCGGTGTGCTGATCGCGGTGTTCCGGCTGAAGCTGAACCCGACGATGGCGCTGGTCACCATCGGGCTGAACCTGGTGCTGACCTTCTCCATCCCGAACATCTCGTTCCTCGGCCACCTCGGCGGCTTCGTGGTCGGGGCGGTGGCGGTGGCGGCGCTGGTCTACGCCCCGCAGCGCAACCAGCTGCCCTACCAGGTCATCGCGCTGGTGCTGGTCGCGATCGCGCTGGCGGCGCTGATCCTGGTCCGCGACGCGCAGCTGGCCGGGCAGGTGTGCGGCGTGGTGCGCAGCACCCAGGAGATCATCTGCCAGGACCCGGCGCAGCTACCCTCTGGCGCGTAGCGCGCTCAGCACGTCCAGCACGTCACGCGGATCGGTGCCCAGCTCCAGCCAGCCCAGCACCAGCAGGTGCGGCGGGATGTCCTCGCACTCGATCTCCAGCGTGGGCACCTCCCGGCCGAGCCGCCGGGTGTTCACCAGCCGGACGCGGACCTGCGACCACTCGAGCCGGTGGTCGCCGGTGAGCGTGCGCACCCGGACCCCGCGCGTGTCCGCGCTCAGCTTCGGCCGGATCGCGCTGCCGTTGGCCGCGAACCCGGCCAGTGCCAGCGCCGCCACGCCGAACAGCACCGGTCCGGCCCGGTCGCCGGACAGGCCGGTGAGCACGGCCGCCGCCGTCGCCAGGGCGGCGAGCAGCCAGCCGACCCCGACGAGCAGTGGCCTCGGTGCCCAGCTTGCCGACTGGTTATCCACAGGGCTTATCCACAATGGGGACTAGTCACACGGGTGTAATTCGCTGTCAAGCCGCCATTCGGCCGGATCAACGCCACCTCATCGTCATCAGCAGACCGGAGATCATCAGCGCGAAACCGATGGCGAAGTTCCAGTTGCCCAGCTCCGCCATGAACGTGATCTTGTCGCTGGCGAGGTAGTTCACCACGAGCCAGGCCAGCCCGAGCAGCATCAGGCCGAACATCACGATCTTGTAGATCAAGGGTGACGGACCCGCCGCCCGCACCTTGACCGGCGTGCGCCGGTCGGCGGGCGGGGTGTAGGCGGTCTTCTTGCGGACCTTGGACTTGGGCATCGGAGTCCTCGCTGCTCATGGGCTCGTTCGGGTGGCCGGTGCGCAACCAGGGCCACCCCAACACGTTAACGTAATCGGGGCCGGGCAAGAACGGGGGACGACTACTCCGTCCGGCCGAGTTTGGCTTGAGAGGAGCCCCTGTGGCGGTGTCCGACGGCGAGCGGAAGCTCGTCGGGCCCGATTCCGGCCCGGTCAGCACGGCCGAACGCGGTGACCCGCGCTGGCGAACGGCGGTTCGCACCACCGGTGAAGTTTTGATAACGCTGGGTATCGTCGTGCTGCTGTTCGTCACCTACGAGCTGGTGGTGACCGACTGGTTCTCCGCCGAGAAGCAGGCCGACGCGGAGGCTTCGCTCGACGGCCGGTGGGCCGGACCGCAGCGGCAGCTCCACCTCGACCCCGCCGACGGGGAGGCGTTCGCCCGCCTCTACATCCCCGCGTTCGGGCCGGACTACCGGTTCACCGTCCAGGAGGGCGTCGGCGCGGACGCGCTGGAGGTCGGACCCGGGCACTACAAGGGCACCGCCTGGCCGGGCGAGCCGGGCAACTTCGCCGTCGCCGGGCACCGGGTCGGCAAGGGTGCGCCGTTCAACGACCTCGACCTGCTCGAATCCTGCGACGCGATCGTCGTCGAAACGGCCACCGACTTCTTCGTCTACCGGATGCTGCCCAAGGCCGAGGAGCTGGCCGGCTGGGCCGAGGGCCGCGGCCGCGAGGCCAAGTGCGCCGGCGTGCCCACGCTGCGGGAGGTGCCGGACTACCAGGAGACCGTCGGCCGCCGGATCGTCACGCCGGACCGCGGTGACGCGGTCGCGCCGGTGCCCTACCACGCGGACAGCGCGACCCCGCCCGCGTCGCGCGCGCCGCTGGTCACCCTGACCACCTGCCACCCGCAGTTCTCCGACCGCGAGCGGCTGATCATCCACGGCGCGCTGGTCAAGCAGCTGGCCAAGGCGCCGGGTGCGGGTTATCCGGAACTGCTCAAGGCGATCGGGGAGGCGTGATGTACGGCTGGATCTGGCGGCGCCTGCCCGGGCCGGTGGCGGTGCGGGCGATCACCGCACTGGTGCTGGTGCTGGCGGTGATCGCCCTGCTGATGTTCGTGGTGTTCCCGTGGGTGGAGCCGATGCTCCCGTTCAACGACGTCGCGGTGCAGTGATCAGCCGCGGCTGACCCGCAGCATCTCCTCGCGCTCGACCACCTTCACCCGCTCGCGGCCCTGCGGCTCGCCGAGCGCGCGCTCGTGCGCGTCGAGCCTGCCCCAGCCGTCCCAGGTGGTGAACGGCACACCGCGGTCGACGAGGAAGTCCATGATCGCGTCGGGCTCGTTGCGGGTGGCGCCGGTCAGCGTGTCGGCGTCGGCGAGCAGGCTGGCGATGGTCTCCGCCGCGTCGCCCTTGGTGTGCCCGATCAGGCCGACCGGGCCGCGCTTGATCCAGCCGGTCACGTAGACGCCGGGCACCTGGTTCTCGTCGATGTCGAGGACCCGGCCCGCCTGGTTCGGCACGGTGCCGGTGAGGTGGTCGAACGGGATTTCGGCCAGGTGCGAGGACAGGTAGCCGACGGCGCGGTAGACCGCCTGCACGTCCCAGTCGTGGAACACGCCGGTGCCGCGGACGTTGCCGTCGCCGGTGAGCTCGGTCCGCTCGGTGCGCAGGCCGGTCACCCCGCCGTCACCGAGGACCTCGGCGGGGGAGTGGAAGAAGTGCAGGTGCAGCCGCTTCGGCCGGTTGCGCGAGTCGCGGATCGCCCACTCCTGCAGCGTCTTGACCACCATGTCGATCTGCTTGGAGGAGCGGATCGCGGTCATCGAGCCCTCGTCGAACTCGATGTCCTCGGGGTCGACGATCACCTCGACGTTGGGGGAGTGGTCCAGTTCACGCAGCTCCATCGGGGTGAACTTGGCCTGCGCCGGACCGCGGCGGCCGAACACGTGCACGTCGGTGACCGGGCTGGCCTTGAGCCCGTCGTAGACGTTCGGCGGGATCTCGGTGCTGAGCAGTTCGTCGGCGGTCTTGGCGAGCACGCGGGCCACGTCCAGCGCCACGTTGCCGACGCCGAGCACCGCCACGCTGGTCGCTTCGAGCGGCCAGGTGCGCGGCACGTCGGGGTGGCCGTCGTACCAGGAGACGAAGTCGGCGGCACCGTAGCTGCCGGGCAGGTCGATGCCGGGGATGTCCAGCGGGCGGTCGGCGGAGGCACCGGTGGAGAAGATGACCGCGTCGTAGAACTCGCGCAGTTCGTCCAGCTTGAGGTCGGTGCCGTAGTCGACGTTGCCGATCAGCCGGATGCCGGGGCGGTCGAGCACCTTGTGCAGCGCGGTGACGATGCCCTTGATGCGCGGGTGGTCGGGGGCCACGCCGTAGCGGATCAGCCCGAACGGCGCCGGCATGCGCTCGAAGAGATCGATGTGGGTGGGTGTATCGGACTTGTCCAGGATGTCGGCGGCGTAGATGCCGGCCGGGCCGGCGCCGATGATCGCCACACGCAGTGGACGGCTCAATGCACTTACCTCGTTCTCGGTCGAGTCGCAGGAGGGGCCTACGCTTCCACGGTAAGGTAAGGCCAGCCTAACTTTCATTGTGATCTGGCGTACCCGTCCACCAGGTGGACAGCGGTTAAGCTGGCCGCATGCGCGTGCTCGTCGTCGACAACTACGACAGTTTTGTCTACAACCTGGTCCAGTACCTGGCTCAGCTCGGCGCCGACTGCACGGTGTGGCGCAACGACGTGGTGGACGTCTCCCGCCTCGGCGAGTTCGACGGCGTGCTGGTCTCCCCCGGCCCCGGCACCCCGGAACGCGCTGGCCAGAGCATCGAAGTGGTCCGGGAGTGCGCTTCGCGGGACCTGCCGATGCTCGGTGTGTGCCTCGGCCACCAGGCGCTCGGGGTCGCCTTCGGCGCCACCGTCGACCGGGCCGAGGAACTGCTGCACGGCAAGACCAGCCGCGTCGGCCACTCGGGCGCCGGTGTGCTGGCCGGGCTGCCGGACCCGTTCACCGCCACCCGGTACCACTCGCTGACCGTGCTCGCGGACACCATCCCGGACGAGTTCGAGGTCACCGGGCGGACCGAGTCGGGCATCGTGATGGGCATGCGCCACCGCTCGCTGCGGCTGGAGGGCGTGCAGTTCCACCCGGAATCCGTGCTCACCGAAGGCGGTCACCGGATGCTCGCCAACTGGATGGCCGGTGCCGGTCACCCCGTGCCCGCCCACACCGTGCGCGACCTCGAATCCACCACCCGCGCCCTGCAGAAGGCCGCCATCGCCTGAGGCGGTCCCACCGGAACGACGAAGGGCCCCGCCGGAAACCGGCGGGGCCCTTCCTCCGTCTGGCGTCAGCTCCCGCCCGGTACACCCGGGATCGACGGGATGCCGCCGTTGCCGTTCTGCTTGCCGACGAACACGGTGATCGTCTGGTCCTTGGTGATCGTGGTGCCACCGGACGGGTCGCTGTTGGTGACCCTGCCCTCCAGGTCCTCGTCGTTGACCTCGTCCTCCAGGGTCACCAGCTGACCGCTCCAGCCGGCCTCCCGCAGCTCCTTCTTCGCCTGCTCCAGGGTCGCCCCCCGCAGGTCCGGCATGGAGATCTGCTCCTTCGCCCCGGTCGATACCTCGAGCGTGATCGTGGTGCCCTCGTCGACCGTGCCGCCGACCGGGTTCTGCGCGACGACCTCTTCCTTCGGCTTGTCCGAGGTGACGTCCTTGCGGGTCACCTTCAGGTTCAGCTCCTCGAGCGCCTTCTTCGCCTCGCTGTACTTCTTGCCGACCTGGCTCTGCGCCAGCACCTGGTTGGGCCGCTTGCCGACGGTCAGCTTGATCGCCGTGCCCTGCTCGGCCTCGACGCCCGACCGCGGGTTCTGCTCGATGACCTTGCCGTACTCGTTCGGGTCCTTGGTCTCGACCTCTTCGATGTTCGGGTCGATCTCGAACCCGGCCTCCTTGGCCGCGTCGGCCGCCGGGCCCTGCTCCTTGCCGACCAGGTCGGGCACCTTGACCTTCTTCGGCGCGGTGCCGATCTGCACCTTGACCACCGAGCCCTTGGCCACCTCGAAGCCCACCTGCGGATTGGTCGAGACGACCTTGTTGATCTCGTCGCTGCTGCACGGCGGCTCGGTGCCCGCCCGGGGGGCCGAGCAGATGACCTCTTCCCGCTCCGGCTGCAGGCCGGCGGTGCGCAACGCGTCCATCGCCTGCGCTTCCTGCTGGCCGGTGACCGGCGGGATCGCGACGAGTTCCTTCTTCTCGTCGAACACGCCGGCGAAGTACATCACCGCGGCCACCAGCAGCACGCCGACCACGGCGAGCGCGGCCAGGATCTTGTTGCGCTTGCTCCGTCTGGCGCGGTCCTCGGCGACCGGGTCGTACCCGTCGCCACCGCTGTAGCCGTCGTCGTAGGCGGCAGCCGGGCGACGGCTGTTCATCACCTGCGTGCGCTCGTCCTCCGACATCACCATCGGCGCGAGCGGGTGCTGGCCGGACAGCGTGCGGACCATGTCCGAGCGCATCTCCGCAGCCGACTGGTACCGGTTCGCCGGGCCCTTGGCCAGCGCCTTCAGCACCACCGCGTCCAGCTCCGGGGACACCGCCGGGTTCACCGACGACGGCGGGTTCGGGTCCTCCCGCACGTGCTGGTAGGCCACCGCGACCGGGGAGTCACCGGTGAACGGCGGCTCCCCGGTGATCAGCTCGTACAGCACGCACCCGGCGGCGTAGACGTCGCTGCGGGCGTCGACGGACTCACCGCGTGCCTGCTCCGGCGAGAGGTACTGGGCGGTGCCGATCACCGCGGCCGTCTGCGTCATCGCCGACTGGCCGTCGTGGATGGCGCGGGCGATGCCGAAGTCCATCACCTTGACCGCGCCGCTGGTGGTGATCATCACGTTGGCCGGCTTCACGTCGCGGTGCACGATGCCGTGCCGGTGCGAGAAGTCCAGCGCCGCGCAGACGTCGGCCATCACCTCCATGGCGCGCTTCTGCGACATCGGACCCTCGGTCTTGACGATGTCGCGCAGCGTGCGCCCGGAGACGAACTCCATCACGATGTAGGGCAGCGGCCCGTACTCGGTCTGCGTCTCGCCGGTGTCGTAGACCGCGACGATGGCCGGGTGGTTCAGCGCCGCCGCGTTCTGCGCCTCCCGGCGGAACCGCTCCTGGAACTGGGGATCCCTGGCCAGGTCGGCCCGGAGGATCTTGATCGCGACCTCGCGGCCGAGGCGGACGTCGTGCCCATGGTGGACCTCGGACATGCCGCCGTAGCCGAGCGTGTCGCCGAGCTCGTAACGATTGGAGAGCAGTCGGGGTGTGCTCATCGGTGCGTGCCGTTCCGTTCCATCCATGTTGGGTCCATCATCCCTGGCAAGCCGTCGTCTCCGGGTGAACGCACGGAACCCTCCGTCGCGTTGTCTCCGTTCTCGTTCTCGCCGTCCCCCGGTTGGGGCGTGTGGTGCGGCGGCCCGGCGCTGGGCTTCGCCGGCCGTTGCACCGTCGGCTCGTACCCCGGTTCACCCACCGGCTCGCTGGTCTCGACGTTCCCCGACGGTGCGTCGCGCCCGGAGCCGCTGAGCAGCTTCGGAACCACCAGCGCCGCCGCCACCAGCACCGCGACGACCACCAGCGCCAGCAGGATCCACCAGCCCGTGTGACTGCGCCGCCGGGGCGGGACCATCGGCCCGACACCGCTCGCCGGGCCCGCCGGATGAGCAGGCGGCGGCACCGGCTGGAGCGCCGGGTGCGAGACGGGACCGACCGGCGCGTGCGAGTTTACCGGCATCGGCTGGCCGGAAGCCTGTGCGTAAGCCGAGGCGAGGCCCAGCGGCGCGGGCAGCGGCCGCCCGGCGCGGACCGCGGCCACCGCGTTCGCGAACTCACCGCCGTTGTTGTAGCGCTGCCGCGGATCCTTGACCAGCGTCGCCTCGATCAGCGCCCGCACCCCGGGCGGCACGTCCGGTGGCAGCGGCGGCGGGATGTCGCGGATGTGCATCATGGCGACCGTCACCGCGTTCTCGGACAGGAACGGCCGGTAGCCGACGAGGCACTCGTAACCGCACACCGCCAGCGAGTAGACGTCGCTGGCGGGCTCGGCGTCGTGGCCGAGGGCCTGTTCCGGTGCGATGTAGTGGGCGGTGCCCATCACCATGCCGTTGCGGGTGACCGGGGCCGCGTCGGCGGCCTTGGCGATGCCGAAGTCGGTCAGCTTCACCTGACCGGCCGGGGTGACCAGGATGTTGCCCGGTTTGACGTCCCGGTGCACCAGCCCGCGCTCGTGCGCCGCCTGCAGCGCGCGCCCGGCCTGCTCGAGCAGGTCCAGGGTGAACTCCGGGGAGATGCGCCCCTGCTTGGCCAGGATGGCCGCCAGCGGATCGCCCTCCACCAGCTCCATCACCAGGTACGCGATGCTCAGCTCGTCGGCCACGGTCTCGCCGTAGTCGTGCACCGCGGCGATGCCGGCGTGGTTCAGCGAGGCCGTGGTCCTGGCCTCGGTGCGGAAGCGGTGCAGGAACTCCGCGTCCCCGGAGAGTTCGGCCTTGAGCACCTTCACCGCCACGGTGCGGTCGAGCCGGGTGTCGCTGGCCTGCCAGACCTCACCCATGCCGCCGACCGCGATCCGGCTGGTGAGCCGGTAGCGCTCGGCGAGCAGCTGACCCGTGGACAGCATCGGCTCATCCACCCCCGAGCGCGGCGGCGATGGCGGCGCGGCCGATCTCCGCGGCCACCGTGCCACCGGTCGCGGCCAGGCCGCGGTCACCACCGGACTCGACGATCACCGCGAGCGCGATCTTCGGGTCGTCGGCCGGGGCGAAGGCGGTGTACCAGGCGTGCGGCGGGGTGGCCTTCGGATCGGTGCCGTGCTCGGCGGTGCCGGTCTTCGAGGCGATCTGCAGCGCGTCGTTCTTGCCGCCACCCTTGGTATTGGCCTCCGACGCCAGCATCATGTCCTTCAGCACCGCGGCGTTGCCCGCGGACATCGCCGGGTCGCCGGTCAGCTCCTCCGGACTGATCTTCTCCATCTCCGAGAGGTCCTGCGCCAGCAGCGACTTGATCAGCTGCGGCTTCATCACCGTGCCGCCGTTGGCCACGCCCGCGGACAGCAGCGCCACCTGCAGCGGGGTCAGCCGGACGTCGCGCTGGCCGATGCCGCTCTGGTACAGCTGCGGCTTGCCCGCCAGGTCGCCGAGGCCGGACGGGGCCACCCGCATCGGCACGGTCAGATCGGTCTGGCCGATGCCGAACTTCTCCGCGGTCTCGGTCAGCTTGTCCTTGCCGAGGCCACCGGCGATCTCGGCGAACGCGGTGTTGCACGAGTAGGCCAGCGCGTCCTTGAGCGTGCTGCCCTGGCAGGTGGCGCCGCCGAAGTTCTCCAGGTCGGCGTTGGTGCCGGGCAGCTTGACGTTGGCGGCGGTGGTGACCTGGCTGTCGGCCTTCATGCCGTCTTCGAGCGCGGCCGCGGTGGTGACGATCTTGAACGTCGAGCCGGGCGGGTAGGTCTCCGAGATCGCCCGGTTCAGCATCGGCTTGGACTTGTCGGCGTCCAGCTCCGACCAGACCTTCTCCTGCTCCTTGCCGTCGTGCGAGGCCAGGCCGCTCGGGTCGTAGGACGGGGTGGAGACCATGGCCAGGATCTCGCCGGTCTTCGGGTCCAGCGCCACCAGCGCGCCGGTGTACCCCTTCTTCGACATGCCTTCGTAGGCGGCCTTCTGCACGTCGGGGTTGATGGTCAGCGCCACGTTCCCGCCCCGCGGGTCGCGCCCGGTGACCATGTCCGACAGCCGCCGCACGAACAACCGCGGGTCGGAGCCGTTGAGCACCTCGTCCTGGGCGCGCTCCATGCCGCCCGCGCCGTACCGGATCGAGTAGAAGCCGGTGACCGGGGCGTACATCGCGCCGCCGGGGTAGGTGCGGAGGAACTTGTACTTGTCGTTGGTCGGCTCGATCCCGGCCAGCACCTGGCCGTTGGCCGCCGCGATGATCTTGCCGCGCTGGCGGGAGTACTCGTCGAGCAGCACCCGCGCGTTGCGGCTGTCGGTGCGGTAGTCGTCGGCCTTGATGAACTGCACGTAGGTGGCGTTCACCAGCAACAGCAGCAGCATCACGAGCATGGTCACGCCGACGCGGCGCAGTGGTGTGTTCATTTCGGGCGCTCCACCATCACCGTATGGGCTTCGGCCAGCGGCGCCTGCTGCTGCGGGCGCGGCTTCGCACTGGTCTGCGGGCGGCGGGCGGCGTCGGAGATGCGCAGCAGCAACGCGATCAGGATGTAGTTCGCCAGCAGCGACGAACCACCGTAGGACAGGAACGGCGTGGTGATACCGGTCATCGGGATCAGCTTGGTGACCCCGCCGACGATGACGAACAACTGCATCACGATGGCGAAGGACAGGCCGCCGCCGAGCAGCTTGCCGAAGGTGTCGCGCACCGCCAGCGCGCTGCGCATGCCGCGCATCGCCAGGATCAAGTAGACCATCAGGAGCGCGCAGAGCCCGATGAAGCCGAGCTCCTCGCCGATCGCGGCGGTGATGAAGTCGGTGCTCGACTCGGGCACCATCTCCGGGCGCCCGGCCCCGAGGCCGGTGCCGCCGACCCCGCCGGTGCCGAGGCCGAACAGGCCCTGGGCGATCTGGTAACCGCCACCCGGGTCGTCGTAGGTGGCCAGCGGGTCCATCCAGTTCGCCACCCGCTGCTGCACGTGCGTGAAGAGCTGGAAGGCGATGAGGCAGCCGCCGAAGAACAGGCCGAGGCCCAGCACCACCCAGATGACCCGCTCGGTGGCCACGTACAACATCATCAGGACCACGCCGAAGAACAGCAGCGAGGTGCCGAGGTCCTTTTCGAAGACCAGGATGCCGAGGCAGGCCACCGCGGCGATCAGGATCGGCCCGAGGTCGCGCGCCCTCGGCAGTTCGACGCCGAGCACCCGCTTGCCCGCGGCCATGAACAGGTCGCGCTTCTGCACCAGGAACGAGGAGAAGAAGACCATCAGCAGGATCTTCGCGAACTCACCCGGCTGGATCTGCGCGAACCCGAACCGGATCCACACCTTCGCGCCGTTGACCTCGGACATCGAACTGGGCAGCACCGCGGGCAGGGCCAGCGCGATGATGCCGACCAGGCCGAAGGTGTAGGCGTAGCGGGTCAGCGTGCGGTGGTCCTTGACCAGCAGCAGCACGGCCAGGAACAACCCCAGCGCGACGACCGTCCACATCACCTGCTTCGGCGCGTTCGGCGAGAACTCGCGGCCGAGCTGGAGCGCCCGTTCGGTCAGGGCCAGGTCGATCCGGTAGATCATCACCAGGCCGAGGCCGTTGAGCAGGGCCACGCACGGCAGGATCAGCGGGTCCGCGTAGGGCGCCCACTTGCGCACGGCGAGGTGCGCCACGGTGAAGATCGCCATGTACGCCAGGCCGTACCAGAGGATGGCGAAGCTGAGCTCCTGCTCCTGGTTCGCCTCCACCAGCATGAACGCCGCGGTCACGATGAACGCGGCGAAGCCGAGCATGGCCAGTTCCGTCCCACGCCGGGTCGGCAGCTCACGCGGGGGATTGGTGACGTACTGACCGGCGGGATCGGAGGTGGGCTGGGCCATCAGCGGACGCCGCCCGTGGCGAGCCGGCAGTCCACCCCCGGGCGATCCGGACTCGGCGGGTCGACCGGCACGGAGGACGGCTCGACCGGAGGAGCCGAGGAAGGCGCCGACGGCGGCGGTTGCACCGGGGTCTGCTGCTGCGCGCCGAAGCCGCCGATCAGGCCACCACCGGAACCCGGGACCTCACCCGGGATGCCGCCGCCCTGGCTCGGGGGCTCGGGGCAGATCGGCAGCCGCTTGTCCCACAGCGAGTCGATGTAGTCCCGCGCCGCGGGCAGGCTGTCCATCCTGACCCCGTTGCGCACGTCCTCGCGGGGCGCTTCCTGCAGGTCGGACAGCAGCAGCCGGTCGCACAGGTTGGCGCCGGGCGCACACGAGTCCTCCACCTGCTCCTGCAGGTCCAGGCCCAGCACGCTGCCGGAAACGCCCTGGTAGATGACCACCTCGTCGTTCGCGCCCGCGCCGACGTAGTACTGGCTCAGCACCCAGTACCTGGTGGCGATGGTGCCCGCGGCGAGCACGATCAGCACCAGGATCAGCACGCCGAAGACGCGGAACAGCTTCCGGCGCTTGGCCTTGGGATCGGGTGGGGGCGGGGAGTCCTGGCGCCGCGGCTGGGGCGGGGGCGCGGTCAGCGCCCTGGCCCGCGCGGCGGGGGAATCGCCCTGGTGGTTGTAGTCGTCACTGCCGTCACCGGCGGCCCCGCCGACGATCGGCGCGTTCTCGCCGTAGTCGACGTCCACCACATCGGCGATGATCACCGTGACGTTGTCCGTGCCGCCGCCCTTGAGCGCCAGCTCGATCATCCGGTCCGCGCAGTCCTGCGGGTCCGGGATGCGCATGGCCTCGGCCATGGTCTCGTCGCTGACCATGCCGGACAGCCCGTCGGAGCAGACCAGGTAGCGGTCGCCGGCGCGGGCTTCGCGCACGGTCAGGCTCGGTTCCACCTCGTGCCCGGTCAGCGCCTTGAGCAGCAGCGAGCGCTGCGGGTGGGTGGCCGCCTCCTCCTCGGTGATGCGGCCCTGCTCCAGCAGTTCGTTGACGAAGCTGTCGTCACGGGTGATCTGGGTGAACTGCCCGTCGCGCAGCAGGTAGGCGCGGGAGTCGCCGACGTGCACCAGGCCCAGCCGCGAACCGGAGAACAGCACCGCGGTCAGCGTGGTGCCCATGCCGTCGAGGTCGGGGTCGTTGGCGACGAGTTCGGCGATCGCGCCGTTGCCGGCGGCGACCGCGTCACGCAGTTGCGAGAGCAGGTCGTCACCGGGTTCGTCGTCGTCGAGCGGGGCCAGTGAGGCGATGACGACCTTGCTGGCCACTTCACCGGCGGCGTGCCCGCCCATGCCGTCGGCCAGGGCGAGCAGGCGGGGGCCGGCGTAGACGGAGTCCTGGTTGTTGGATCGCACCAGGCCACGGTCGCTGCGGGCCGCGTAGCGGAGGACGAGGGTCATGGGCGAAGCTCGATCACCGTCTTGCCGATCCGGATGGGGACGCCGAGAGGTACTCGGAGGGGTGCTGTGACCTTAGCCCGGTCCAGGTAGGTCCCGTTCGTCGAGCCCAGATCTTCCACGTACCAGTCTTCTCCACGCAGGGACAGGCGGGCGTGCCGGGTGGAGGCGTAGTCGTCGTCGAGCACCAGCGTGGAGTCGTCGGCCCGCCCGATCAGGATCGGGCGGCCGTCCAGGGAGATCCGCGTGCCGGCCAGCGCACCGTGCGTGACGACCATCTGCCGGGGCACCTTCCCGCCACGCGGTGGCTTCTTCTCCTTGTTCCGCCGCAGGCTCGGCAACGCCACGCGCAGGCCCGACGCCGCGTACAGATCGGAGCGGACCACCCGCAGCGCGGCCAGCACGAACAGCCAGAGCAGGACGAGAAATCCCACCCTGGTCAGTTGGACGACCAGCTCTGGCACCTTGTGTGTCAGCTCCTCATGCGGCTTCTTGCAGCGACGACGGTACGTCGCAACGCTCCCGCGGACCCTCATTCTGCGGGAGCGCTCGGACGGGGCGGAAGTCAGCCCTGGGTGCGGAACACCAGCGACGAGTGACCGACCCTGATCACGTCGCCGTCGGCCAGCTGCCAGGTCTGCACCGGGGTGCCGTTGACCGTGGTGCCGTTGGTGGACCCGATGTCGGCCAGCGTGGCGCTCTGGCCGTCCCAGGTGATCTCCAGGTGGCGCCGGGAAACGCCGGTGTCGGGCAGCCGGAAGTCGGCGTCCTGCCCGCGCCCGACCACGTTGCCGCCCTGCTTGAGGGAGTAGGTCCGGTTCGAACCGTCGTCCAGCTGCAGGCTCGCGGCGAGCTGGCGGTTGGGGCTCTGCGTGGCGGGCGGCTGGTAACCGGCCTGCGCGTACGGGTCCGGCGCGGCGGGCTGGCCGTACGGCTGCTGCTGTTGCTGGCCGCCGCCGTACTGGTCGTAGCCCGGCTGGCCGCCGCCGTAGCCGCCCTGGTCGTAGCCGGGCTGGCCACCGCCGTAACCGCCCTGGTCGTAGCCGGGCTGACCGCCCTGGTCGTAACCCGGCTGACCGCCGCCGTAGCCGCCCTGGTCGTAGCCGGGCTGACCGCCGCCGTAACCGCCCTGGTCGTAGCCGGGCTGGCCACCGCCGTAACCGCCTTGGTCGTAACCCGGCTGCTGGCCGCCGTAACCGCCCTGGTCGTAGCCGGGCTGGCCACCGCCGTAACCGCCCTGGTCGTAGCCGGGCTGGCCGCCGCCGTAGCCACCTTGGTCGTAGCCGCCCTGCTGGCCGCCGTAGCCGGCCTGGTCGTAACCGGGCTGGCCCTGCTGTCCGTAGCCGTACTGGCCCTGCTGGCCGTACGGGTCACCCTGGTCGTATTGGCCGTAGCCGGGGGGCTGACTCATTGCTGGGTCTCCTGCGTTGCTGGGTGGTGCTGACCGTCCAGGACTCCCGGTGCCGGGGGCGGTGATCTCGCTGGCCTTGACATCGGGATCGACGGACGAGCGTGTCTTGAACTGTCCAGTATGCAGCGCCTCGCTGCGCTCGAGCGAAACTACGACGTCACCATAGGTGTCCCACCCCTGCTCGGCGAGGTGCTCCGCCACCGCTTCGGCGAGCACGCGGGTGACGCGCTGTTCGTCACCGGCCATCCGGTCGTGGTCGGTCGGGCCCAGCGACACGATGTAGTGGTTGGGCGCGAGCTCACGGCCACCGGCCAGCTCACGAACGTTGTCCTCACTCTCACGCTCCAGTGCCTGCGCCACTTCCTGAGTGACGACATTGCCACCGAACATGCGCGCGAAGGTGTTGCCTACCAGGCCCTCGAGGCGCCGATCGAAACGCTTAGCGCGGCCCACCGGGCAAACCCTCCCCTCACGCGGCTGTGCTTCCGCATCGATCCTATCCGGGTACGGGCGGTTCTACACGGCCCCCGGTGAAACCGCCTCCGGGGGCCTGATAGGCTGCTCTCGCTGTCGCAGTGAAGCACTCGGGCGAGTGGCGGAATGGCAGACGCGCACGGTTCAGGTCCGTGTGTCCGAAAGGACGTGAGGGTTCAACTCCCTCCTCGCCCACGCTGTTCAGGGCCCCTCCGCCTCGCGGAGGGGCCCTTTCCCGTTGTCCTTGTTTTTCTTGGGGGCCGAGCCCCCAAATCCCCGCGGTGCGTGCTCCTCGGCTGGGCGGGCGCTGGGCGCGTGGGCCTGAACCAGCGGCTTCGCTGGACACCTGGGGTCTGGCCAGCTGCTTGCTGGAGGTGCGTGGGGATGGACCAGCTGTTTTGTATGGGTGCGCTTGGGCTCGGGCCAGCGGTGTGCTCCTCTTCCCTTTGGCTGGGCTTGGTGCGTGTGGGCTTCTCTGTTACCTGCGGCCGGAGCTGGGTGTGGGGAGGGTCATAGGGGCGGGGTCAGTCGACGATTTGCCAGGTGTGGTGGCGCCATTCGAGGGTGAAGCCGCCGGTGGTGTCGATGCCGGTGATGGGGACCAGGGCCGACGGAGGGGCGACGATGCGGTCCGCGGTTTCGCGGCGGAGCTTGCCGGGGTCGGTTTTCGCGGCCTTGGCCTTGGTCAGCTCCTGCGGGGTCAGGTGGTCGAAGAGGACCTGGAACAACTCGGTGCAGTCGCCCGCATCGGCGTCCCAGGCCGGTTCGCTGATTTCGCAGACCACCTCGGTGTTCTTCGCGCCCACGGCGTGGAAGTAGCGGTCGAGCACCATCGCCGCGCCCTCCGGTGAGTGCGGCACCGAGTCCGAAGGCGGTGGTGGTGCCTGGGTGGTCGGCACTGTGCCCGGCGGCAGTTTCGCGGCGAACTCCGGGTTCAGCAGGTCGGCCAGTTCGGCGTAGGGCACGACCACTTCACGCGTACCGCAGGGCGGGCCGAGCACCAGCATCAGGTCGAGCCCGTCCGCGGTGGCGATCGGCTGGACCTGCGGGGGTGCGCTGCGCACCGCGCGGAAGCTGTCGGCGGTGAACGGTTCCGCGGCCGGGCAGTCGGCCAGGCGCGCGGACACCCGGTCGTACAGCCGTTCCGCCCCGGAATCGCCGACGTCGTCGAGGAAGTCGGAGACCTCGATGATGTCCCCGGTTTCCAGGTCGACGGTGATCGACATCGACGGCACGGGGAACTGGCCGGTCGACGAGGTGAAGTCGTGCCGCAGCGAGACCAATCGCGGTCCCCGCATCCGGAACTCCGCCGTGCCCGCGGCACCGCTCGGGTCGCTCGCGTTGATCAGGTAGCCGCCGAACCGGGAGTCCGGCTCCCGCAGCGCTTCGTTGACCTTCCGCTCCACGTCCGGGTTCGGCAGTCCGGTCACCTGCCCGTGCTGGACCGGCACCGAGATCGTGGTGCCGGGCACCTCCCGGACGGCCGGCTGGATGCGGAACGCCGGGCCGGTCTGCGCGGGGGCGGCGATCGGTGGCGGTGCCTGCGGGGGTGGGTCGTCCTGGTTGGCGATGACGACCGCGGCGCCCGCGCCCGCCAGCACCGCGAGCGTGGCCACGCCCACGACCACCTTTGCCGTGGTGCCACCGAGAACGGCCTTTCCGGCACCCGCGCCGATCGAAGCCGCGGTGCCGCTGCCCGCCGCCGCGCCGGTCGCGGGCGCGAGGTGCGCGGCGGCCGCGAGCATCGCCACCGGGGACAGCGCCAGCACGGCGGCGGCTCGCCGGGCCAGCCGGGCCAGGCCCCGGTTTTCCCAGTCGTCGCCGTAACCCGCGCGTGCCGCTCGCTCCACTTCGGACACGAACTCGGCGGCGTTCGCCGGTCGCTGCTCGGGTTTCTTGGCCATGCCACGGCGAACCAGCTCGCGCACGGGTTCCGGTGCCTGGCCGAACGGGATCGGCGCGTACTCGTGCAGATCGCGCAGCACGGTCGAATCGTCGGCGGCGTACGGCCGTTCCCCGGTGACGCACTGGAAGAAAACGCAGGTGGCCGCGTAGACGTCGGTGGACGGCGTGGCGGTGGAGTACGACCACTGCTCCGGGGCCATGTACGCGGGCGTGCCCGCCGGGACGCCGGTGGACCCGGCCAGCACGGCCAGTCCGAAGTCGACCAGCTTGCTCTGGCGGTCCGCGCCCACCAGCACGTTGTCCGGTTTGTAGTCGCGGTGCACGGTGCCGACCGCGTGCGCGGCGGCCAGGCCGAGCAGCGAGCCCTTCAACACGGCGAGCGCGGCTTCCGGTTCGAGCGGTCCTTCGGCCAGCACCGCCTTCAGCGACACCCCCGGCACGGCCTCCATCACGATCGCCGCGCCTTCCGGCGTTTCGACGAACTCGTGCAGCTTCGCCACGTGCGGGCTGATCACCCTGGCTGCCTGCCGCGCTTCCTCGCGGAACCGCGCGACGTGCTCCGGGTCGCCCAGGTACCGCGGGAACAGGTACTTGATCGCCACCTCGGTGCCGCTCTGTTCGTGCCGCGCCAGCACGACGCGGCCGAACGAACCCTCCCCGAGCCGCGCCAGTTCGGTGAACCCCGGCAGCACCCAGTTCGCTGAAGTCATGTGTGTGGCCCCCTCGTCCGCATCTGTGACAGTCCGATCGTCGTTGTCACATGCGACGCACCGAAGGTACTGCGGGATCCCGCCGTCGACAAGGTCCGTCACCCGGAGGGGCTCAGGTGCCCTTGCGGAACCGTTCGGTCAGGTCCAAGCCCTGCAAGCGGCCGATTTCCGGGGTCGGGGCGAAGTGCCGGACCAGTTCGTCGCGCCGCACGTCGACGGCGGATTCGACGAGGTCGGCGTACCCGGCCGCGGCGGAGCGGGCCTGCCGCCGGCTGACCAGCACCAGTCCGGCACCGACCACCGCCGACGGCCACCACCGGAAGCCGAGCGCCAGGTACAGCACCGCCCAGCCGCCGAGGCCGAACGCCGCGTCGAGCCGGGTGCGGGCGGCGGACAGCGGTTCACGCATGGTCTCCGGCAGCAGCAGCCAGAGCCGCGGCCAGGTGCTGACCAGGTCGAGGCCGTAGTCCTGCCGGATGCGGACCGCGGGCGCGCTCAGCCGGTCGCCGATCCAGGTCGGGCGGATCGGCGGGCTCAGCGCGAGCCGGTTGCGCTGCTCGTTGTGCTCACCGTCGTTCAGCCGGTCCCACCGCTGCCGCCGCCGGGCGGTCAACGAGGTGGCGAGCGGTTCGCCCAGCCGCGACCACTGCCCGGTGCACAGGTTCTCCACACCACCGCCGAGTGCGCGGGCGAGGTATCCCGCTGCTGCCGCGGCGGCCACCACCAGGAGCACCACCAGCAGCGTGCCCTCACCGGCCGGCCACGCCGCCAGCCGGGTGCCGGCCTCGCGGAAGTCCGACCAGCGCTCCTGGCCGAGCAGCACGGCGATGGCGGCGAAGCCGGTGAACACCAGTCCCGGCAGCGCGAGCAGGGCGAGCCAGCGCTCGGCGGTCTGCTTGCCGAACTCGGTGACCAGCGTGGTGGCGCTCACCCGTCCGCCACGAACCGCAGGTCCCGCTCGAACAGCGGGCAGGTGGGCAGGTCCTCGCCGGCCCCGCGGTAGACCACCCTGGCGCACTTGCCACCGGGGCAGAGGTAGGCGCCGGTGACCCCGGCCGAGGGACCGTGCACCTCGGTCACCCGCGCCCGGATCCCCGAACCGACACCGAGCTTCTCCAGCTGCTCGTCCACCGGTTCGCCGTTGCGCGCGGCCAGCACGGTCCGCTCGAACTCCGCCCGCCGCGACCCCCGCAGCAGGCGGCGCAACTCGGGCAACCGGGTGCAGAACTCGGTCAGCAGCACGGTCGGGAACCCTACCGCGCCGCTGACCGCTGCCGGGGGTTTTCTAGCGGACGCCGACCAGGTCGACGACGAAGACGAGGGTCTCGCCCGGCTTGATCTTGTCGCCCGCCCCGCGGTCGCCGTAAGCCAGGTGCGGCGGAATGGTCAGGTGGCGGCGCCCGCCCACCTTCATCCCGGCCACGCCCTGGTCCCAGCCGGGGATGACGTAACCGGCGCCGAGCGGGAAGTCCAGCGTCTGCCCGCGGTTCCACGAGGCGTCGAACTCCTCACCGGTGGAGTGGGCGACCCCGACGTAGTGCACGGAGACCGTGCTCCCGGCCTGCGCCTGGGGACCGTCGCCCTCGGTGAGGTCGACCACCGTCAGCTCGGCGGGCGGAGGTCCCTCCGGGGCGTCGACCTCGGGCTTCTCCAGTGCCATACCGCGTTCCTCCCTGTTCGTTGCACGAGTGACCCACCGTAGGCGATGCCCCGGCCGTTCGCCGGGGGTGGCGATACTCCGTCGGGACGACAAAACGTGAGAGGTATTCACAAACAACCCTCCGCGTGCGTACGGTGTCGCACGTCACACCGTCGAAGGGAGCCGGTGGCATGCGCCGACGCATCGGGACGTTCATCGGACTGGGGGCGCTCGCCGCGGCCCTGGTGGTCGTGCCACCACAGCTGGCGGTGGCCCAGGCACCGCCGATCGACTACTGCGGCAACCAGTGCGCGGACATCCTGCCGCCGGGGCAGAACGGCAACGCCACGCTCGCCGGCATCCTGGCGCACAAGCTGCTCGGCACCCGGCCGGCGCACGCCGCCGACCAGCTCGGCAAGTACGCCGACCTCGGCGCGAACTACCGCGGCCTGACCACCGAGACGATCAGCGAGTTCTTCAACGACGCCTCCTTCGGCGTACCGCCGGGACAGGTGGAGAGCACCATCAAACCGCGTTCCGACGTGACCATCGTGCGCGACAAGGCGACCGGCGTCCCGCACATCACCGGCACCACGCGCTCGGGGACCGAGTTCGGCGCCGGGTACGCCGCGGCGCAGGACCGGCTGTGGCTGATGGACGTGATGCGCCGCGTCGGCCGCGGGCAGCTGTCGTCGTTCGCCGGTGGTGCCGAAGGCAACCGCGCGCTGGAGCGCCAGTTCTTCGCCAGCGCGCCGTACACCGAAGAAGAGCTGCAACGCCAGATCGACGAGGTGAAGAACTCCGGACCGCGTGGCGCGCAGGGCTTCGCCGACGCGACCGCGTACGTCGAGGGGATCAACAAGTACATCAGCGATTCCCACAGCGGCCGCTACTTCCCCGGTGAGTACGTGCTGACCGGGCATATCGACGCGATCACCAACGCGGGCAAGATCGAGCCGTTCAAGCTGACCGACATGGTGGTGCTGTCGTCGGTGGTCGGCGCGCAGTTCGGCGGCGGTGGCGGCGGTGAGGTCGAAGCCGCGATCGCCAAGCTGGCCATCCAGGAGCGCTACGGCGTCGAGGAAGGCGAGAAGGTCTGGCGGAGCCTGCGGTCGGAGAACGATCCCGAGACCGTCTACACGCTGCACGACGGCCAGAGCTTCCCGTACGGCAAGACCCCGGCGAACCCGCAGGGCGTGGCGATGCCGCAGCCGGGTTCGGTCAGTCCACAACAGACGGTCTTCGACGAGGTGGGCGGCAAGGGCGCCCCGGTGCGCACCCCCGCGCCCGCCGAACTGGAACCGGCCCGCGACATGTACGCCGACGGGGTGCTCCCCGGCGACCTGCTCAGCGAGAAGCACGGCATGTCGAACGCGCTGGTGGTGTCGGGGCAGCACACCGCCAGCGGGCACCCGGTCGCCGTGTTCGGCCCGCAGACCAGCTACTTCGCCCCGCAGCTGCTGATGCTGCAGGAACTGCAGGGCCCCGGGATCAGCGCGCGCGGTGCCTCGTTCGCCGGCGTCAGCCTGTACGTGCTGCTCGGCCGCGGCCAGGACTACTCGTGGAGCGCGACCAGCGCCAACCAGGACATCATCGACACCTACGCGCTGGAGCTGTGCGATCCCTCGGGGGCACCGGCCACCAAGGAGTCCAACGCCTACCTGTTCGGCGGCCAGTGCACGCCGATGGAGGTCATCGAGCGGAAGAACTCGTGGAAGCCGACCATCGCCGACGGCACCCCGGCCGGTTCGTACACGCTGCGCGCCTTCCGCACGAAGTACGGGCCGGTGACGCACCGGGCGATCGTCGACGGCAAGCCGGTCGCCTACGCGGCATTGCGCACCAGCTACTTCCACGAGGTCGACGCGCTGATCGGGTTCCAGGAGTTCAACGATCCGGACGCGGTGAAGTCCGCCGCCGACTTCCAGCGCGCGGCTTCGCACATCAACTACACGTTCAACTGGTTCTACGCCGACGCGAACGACACCGCCTACTACAACTCGGGCGCGAACCCGGTGCGCCACCCGGCGGCAGATCCGAGCATGCCGATCAAGGCGGGCGCCGGGCTGGAGTGGCGCAACTGGAACGCGGCCACCAACCGGGCCGACTACACGCCGTTCGAGCAGCACCCGAACTCGATCAACCAGGACTACTACATCAGCTGGAACAACGCGCAGGCCAGGGACTACGCGGCCAGCGGGTACGAGAAGTCGGCGGTGCACCGGGGTGATCTGCTCGACCGCCGGGTCCGCGGGCTGATCGACAGCGGCACCAAGGTGACCAGGGTGAACCTGACCCAGGCGATGGCCGAGGCGGGGCTGGCCGACCTGCGGGCGGAGAAGGTCCTGCCGCAGCTGCTGCGGGTGGTCGAAAGCGCGCCGGTCACCGATCCGGCCGCCGCGGCCGCGGTCACCAAGCTGAAGGACTGGCTCGGCCGGGGCGCGCTGCGGGCGACGACCAGCCCCGGCAGCAAGACCTACGCCGACGCGGACGCCATCAAGATCATGGACGCCTGGTGGCCGCTGCTGGTGCGCGCCCAGTTCGAACCGGGGCTCGGCACACCGGCGTTCAACGCGATGACGGGCGTGCTCAAGATCAACGAGTCACCGTCCGGCTGGCAGAACGAGGTGCCGGGCAAGCACGTCGGGCAGGGGCACCAGGGTTCGGCGTACCAGTCGGGCTGGTGGGGTTACGTGCACAAGGACCTCCGTGCGGTGCTCGGGGACCAGGTGGCTGGCCCGCTCGGCGCCGAGTACTGCGGTGGCGGGGACGTGGCGGCGTGCCGGGCGATCCTGCTGAACACCGTGAAGCAGGCCGCCGCCCAGCCGATCAACGAGGTCTACCCGGGCGACGCCGACTGCGCCGCGGGCGACCAGTGGTGCGCCGACTCGCTGATCCACCGGCCGCTCGGCGGCATCACCCAGGACAAGATCAGCACCCAGAACCGGCCCACCTACCAGCAGGTGGTCGAGTTCGCCGCCCGGCGAGGAACAGCCTGATGGGGGGTGTGCGGACGGCTTCGACCTGCCGATACTGGGTGAGTTCGAGCGCTAACTGAGGGTCAAGCAGAGAGTTGGGCGTGATGAAAAAAGGTGCATTGGTCGCCGCTGCGCTGCTGGCGGGGATTTCCGCGGGGAGCGGGGTCGCTTCGGCGGCTCCGGCCTACGAGAACTACGTCGCGCTGGGGGATTCCTACACCTCCGGCCCGCTGATCCCGCTGATGCGCCTGGATCCGCTGGGCTGCGCCCGGTCCACCAACAACTACCCCGCCTACCTGGCCCGCAACCTCGACGTCGGCTCGTTCACCGACGTCAGCTGCGGCGGCGCGGACACCACGAACATGACCAACGCGCAGTCGGTGCCGCTCGGCTCGAACCCGCCGCAGTTCAACGCGCTCAAGGCGGACACCGACCTGGTCACCATCGGCATCGGCGGCAACGACCACGGCGTGTTCGGCACCCTGATCGGTGACTGCCCGCCGCTGCGGGAGCAGGACCCGACCGGTTCGCCGTGCCGGGAGAAGTTCACCGTCGACGGTGTGGACACCATCAAGCAGCGCATCGAGCAGACCGGCACCCGGGTGACCGAGGTGCTCGACGGCGTGCACGAGCGGTCCCCGAACGCGAAGGTGGTGCTGGTCGGTTATCCGCGGATCGGGCCGCCGACCGGGACCTGCCCGAACATCCTGCCCTTCGCCGACGGTGACCTGCGGTGGCTGGACAGCGTCGAGCAGGCGTTGAACGGCGCGCTGGAGAAGGCCGCGGCGGAGGACGGCGACACCACCTTCGTCGACATGTACCCGGCTTCGCTCGGGCACGACGCCTGCGCACCCGGTGGGGCGGCGTGGATCCAGGGCAAGGACATCAACCTGCTCGGCGCGCTGAACTACCACCCGCGGCGGTCGGGCATGGTCGGGGTGGCCACCGAGGTCCAGTCCGTGCTGACCGGCTCGTCCCCGGCGAAGCTGAAGGCACCGGAGTACTCGGGGCCCGTGGCCTCACGGAGCCAGGTGGCGAGTGTGCACGGTCACTAGGCGCCACCCGTCCCCCAGCGGGAGTGCTGACCTGCGGTTAGGTTGACCGGGTGGACTTCGACGACTGGTCACCCCGGACCCGGGCGGTGGCGGCGGGACGGCCGCAGGAGCCGGGGGAGCCGCTGAACACCCCGATCGTGCCGGTGAGCACCTTCCACGCCGGTGGTGCGCGGGCCTACTCACGCGAGGACGGTACGCCGAGCTGGGCGGCGCTGGAGGAGGCGATCGGCCTGCTCGAAGGCGGTCACGCGACCGCCTTCGCCTCGGGCATCGCGACCGCGGCGGCGGTGATCGACCTGCTGCCGGTCGGGGCCGAGGTGGCCGTGCCGCGGTTCAGCTACGCCGGCACGCGCGGCCTGCTCGGCCACGCGGCGAAGAACGGGCGCCTGCGGGCGGTCGAGCTGGAGCCGTCGGACCTGGCCGCGTGGACGGCCGCCGCCGAGTGGGCCGATCTGGTCTGGCTGGAGTCGCCGACGAACCCGACGCTGGACGTGATCGACATCGGCGCGGTCGCCGAAGCGGCCAAGGGACACCTGGCGAAGGTGGTGGTGGACAACACCTTCGCCACCCCGCTCGGCCAGCAGCCGCTCGACCGGGGCGCCGACATCGTGGTGCACAGCGCGACCAAGCTGATCGGCGGGCACAGCGACCTGCTGCTCGGCCTGACCGTGACGAAGGACGAGGAGCTGGCGAAGGCGCTTCGCGACGCCCGCACCCGCAACGGCGCGACACCCGGTGCGCTGGAGGCTTACCTCGCGCTGCGCGGCCTGCGCACGCTGCCGGTGCGGCTGGCCGAGGCGTCGCGCAGCGCGGAGTTCCTCGCCGAACGCCTTCGCGGGCACCCGAACGTCACGCGCGTGCGCTACCCGGGCGCGGGCCAGATGATCGCCTTCGAACTCGACGGCGCCGAAGCAGCCGACGCGGTGTGCACCGGCCTGCGCCTCATCCGGCACGCCACCAGCCTCGGCGGCGTCGAGAGCTGCGTGGAACGCCGCGCCTGGCTGGCCGGTGACGCCCACGTGCCCCCGGGCCTGATCCGGTTCTCCGTCGGCCTCGAAGATCCCGAAGACCTTTGGCGCGACTTGCAAAGGGCACTGGGTTAGCCGCGTGCTCAACCCAGCGGGGTCTCCGGGTACGGCCAGTCCGCCGGGGGTTCGGCGTCGGCCAGGACGTGTTTGCGGAGGGCGGCGTCGGTGACCGCGTAGCCCCAGTTGATCAGGCCCCGCTGGAGTTCCTGGTCGAGCCGGTGCAGGCGGGTGGGAACGGCGGCCAGCTGGTCCGAGCGCTCCTTCGGCACCGGCAGCGTGTCCGGCATCTCGAAGTCGGCGATGTCGCTGTGCGCGGCCCAGTACGTGCCCGACGCCTCGCCTTCGACGTAGCACTCGATGAGGCCGCGTTTGCGCAGTGAGCGCACCTGGTTGTCGATCACGTCGAGCACGCGCAGCAGCTGCATCGGCCAGCTCCGCTTGACCCGCCGGTGGAAGTCGAACTTCTGCCCGGCGTCGCTGACCAGGACCGTGTCGCAGCGCGGCAGCACCGGGTCCAGGCCGAGGTTGTCGAACACGCCCGCGTCGCTGAGCACGGCCTTGTCCGGCAACCCGCTCTCCTGCTCGCTCGCGCTGGTCGGCACCAGCACCGGCGACAGGAACGGCGGGAACGCCGAGGACGCGGCGACGGCGGTGGCCAGCAGGATCGGTTCACCGGCCGCGGTCGGCGGCTCCTTGTCGCGGTAGAACCACCACAGTTCGCCGTTCTGCAGGTTGGTCGCGTTGAACACGAACTGCGGCGACTCCGGCAGCTCGCTCATCCGGCGCTCCCCGAGCAGGTGCTCGCGCAACACCGTGGCCACCTCGTCGCCGGCCGTCCGGCCCGGCAGCAGCAGGCCGCGCAGCACCACCCGCACGTCGATGTTGCGGTTCGCCAGCCGCCGCAGGGGTTCGGCGACGGCGGGCACGAAGTTCACCGCCACCCCGTCTTCGAACTCCAGCTCCGGCCAGGCCCTGGCGAGCGCGCCCGCGGTGATCGAACCGCCGGAGACACTGGAAATGACGTCCAGGCGGGACAGCACACCGAGTTCGTTGAGCCGCCACAGCGCGCCGGTGTGGAAGAGCATCGCGCGGAATCCGCCACCGGACAGGCAGAGCCCGATGCTGTCAGTGGTCACCGGCTCATTCTGCCGCTTCCAGCAGGGGGGCCAGCAAGCTCCGAGCCGATTCCGGGACGTAATCGGAGTAGTGGTCGTAGATCGCCCGCCTGGCCAGGTGCTGCGCCCGCACCCCGTCCCCGGCGCGCACCGCTTCCAGCACTTCGGCGTGGTGCGCCAGCCAGGCCGACATCAGCGCGCGGCGGTCGTCGGCGTGCGAGAGCTTGTCCTCGATCAGGTCCAGCACGATGCCGCGCACCACCTCACCGCACACCACGATCAGCGTGTTCTGCGTGGCTCGCGCGATGGTCTCGTGGAACGCGACGTCCGCGCGGCTGAACTCCTCGTACCCGCGCCCGGCCGCGGCGGTCATCGCCGTCATCGCCGCGTCCAGTTCGGCGAGCTGCTCGTCGGTGCGCAACCGCGCGGCCAGCAGGTACGCCGAACCCTCCAGCAGCATCCGGAACTGGAGCAGTTCGGCCAGGCTCATGCTCTCCGCGCGCGCCAGCCGGTGCATGGACTTGTGCAGGTTCACCGGCGACGCGGGCAGGATCTCCGGCCCGCGCGGATCGCCCGGCTTCGACCGGATCATGCCGCCCGCCTGGAGCACCCGCAGCGCCTCGCGCACGGTCGACCGGCTCACCCCGAACTGCGCCATCAGCTCGCGCTCGCTGGGCAGCCGCTCCCCGGCCTTCAACCGGCCGGTGAACACGGCCTGCTCCACCTGCTCGACGACCCGCTCGTAGGCGCGGACCGGGGCGACCGGCTCGAACTCCATCTCGGGCACCTCTTGACCTCGGGGTGGCGGCGGTGCTTCGCTAACGGCTACTGGTCCGACCAGTCTACTGGGTTGGAGGAGTGATGAAAGCCCGACTTCTCGCCGCGGCGCTCACGCTGCTGCTGGTGGCTTCGGGCTGCTCCGCGGGCTCGTCCGCCTTCGTGCCCGACGACGGGTCCACGCTGGCCGTCGGCTTCGCCGCCGAACCGCAGAACTTCGACTTCACCCGCACCGATGGTGCCGCCATTCCGCAGGCGCTGCTGTACAACGTCTACGAGGGCTTGGTGAAGCTCGACGACCAGGGCCGGGTGGTCCCGCTGCTGGCCGAATCGTGGACGGTCAGCCCGGACCGGCTCACCTACGACTTCACCCTGAAACCGGACGTGGTCTTCAGCAACGGCACCGAGTTCACCGCCGAGGACGTGAAGTTCTCGATCAACCGGGTGAAGACCGACTGGACCATTTCCATCAAGTCCAAAATGGACGTCGTGGACCGGGTCGAGGTGCTCGGCCCGCGGCACGCCAGGGTGGTGCTGAGCAAGCCGAGCAACGCGTGGTTGTTCGACATGGCCAGCCGGGTCGGCGTGATGTTCACCCCCACCGGCATCGCGGACCTGGCGAACAAGCCGGTCGGCACCGGGCCGTACGAGGTGGCTTCCCGGCGGCGCGGCGATTCGGTCGTGCTGCGGGCGAACCAGCGCTTCCGCGGCCCCGAGCCGGCCTACCGCACGGTCTACCTGAAGTACTACAAGGACCCGACCGCGTTGAACAACGCCCTGCTGAGCAACGGCATCGACGTGATCGGCACGATCACCGCACCCGACTCGATCCCGCAGTTCGAGGCGGACAGCCGGTTCAACGTGCTCCAGGGCACCACGAACAGCGAGGTGGTGCTGGCGTTCAACAACGCCAAGGAGCCGCTGAACGACGTGCGCGTGCGGCGGGCGCTGACCATGGCGATCGACCGCAGGGCGCTGCTGGACACCGCGTGGGCCGGGCGCGGCACGCTGATCGGCAGCATGGTCCCGCCCACGGACCCCTGGTACGAAGACCTTTCCGGCGCCTACCCGCACGATCCGGCGCAGGCCCGCGCCCTGCTCGCCGAGGCGGGCAAGCCCCGGCTGAACCTGCGGCTGCGCATTCCGAACCTGCCGTACGCGGTGTCGAGCGCGCAGGTGGTGGCGTCGCAGCTGGCCGAGGTCGGGGTGACGGTGACGATCGAGCCGCTGGACTTCCCGGCGGTCTGGCTGAAGCAGGTGTTCACCGACCACGACTACGACCTGTCGATCATCCAGCACGTGGAAGCCCGCGACATCACCACCTTCGGCAGGCCGTCGTTCTACTGGGGCTACGACAGCCGGCAAACCCGTGACCTGCTGGCGAAGGCCGACTCCGGCACCCCCGAGGAGCAGGTCACCGCGATGCGCGAAGTGGCGCGGACGCTCAGCGCGGACGCCGCCGCCGACTGGCTGTTCCTGTTCCCGAACGTGGTCGCCGCCAAGAAGAAGGTGACCGGCCTGGTGCGCAACCAGGTCAGCGAGTCGTTCGACCTGACCACGCTGGGGAGGTCCGAGTGACCGCCCGGATCCTGCGCCGCACGGCGATCTTCGTGGTCAGCCTGCTGGCCGCGTCGATCGTGGTGTTCGTGTTCACCGCGGTGCTGCCCGGCGATCCGGCGCAGGTGGCGCTCGGCGTCAACGCCACCCCGGAACTGCTCGCGCAGACCCGGCAGGAGTTCGGCATCGACCGGGCGCTGCCCACCCAGTACCTGGACTGGATCGGCGGGGTGCTCACCGGCGACTTCGGCCGGTCGTACGTCACGCGCGACGCCATCGGGCCGCAGCTCGCCGACCGGCTCGGCGTGACGCTGTGGCTGGTCGGCGCGGGCATGCTGGTGGCCTTGCTGATCGCCGTTCCGGCGGGCACGCTCGCCGCCGTCCGCCACCGCAGGGCCAGCGGCACGGTCGTGTCGGCGGCTTCCCAGCTCGGCATCGCGGTACCCGCCTTCCTCGCCGGGATCCTGCTGGTGCAGGTGTTCGCGGTGCGGTTGCAGTGGCTGCCCTCCGGTGGCTGGACACCGCCGGTCCAGGACCCCGGCGAGTTCCTGCGCGGGCTGGTCCTGCCCGCGTTGTCGCTGGGGGTGGTGCAGGGCGCGGTGCTGACCCGCTACGTCCGGTCGTCGGTGCTCGACGTGCTCGGGGAGGACTACCTGCGGACCGCGCGGTCGAAGGGGCTGATGCCGGGGCGGGCGCTGGTCCGGCACGGGCTGCGCAACGCGGCGATCCCGGTGGTCACCGTGCTGGGCCTGCAATTGACCACGCTGCTGGTCGGCGCCGTGGTGGTGGAACGCGTCTTCGTGCTGCCGGGGCTCGGCAGCATGCTGCTGGACGCGGTGTCCGCCCGCGACCTGCTCACCGTGCAGGGCATCGTGCTGGTGCTGGTGGCCGGCGCGCTGCTGGTGAACTTCCTGGTCGACCTGCTCTACACGGTGCTCGACCCGAAGCTGCGAGGTGCGCGGTGAAGTTCGGTGGCCTCCTCGTCGTTCTCGTGGCGCTCGCCGCGCTGCTCTCCTTCCTCTGGACGCCGTACGACCCGACCGCGGTCAGCGCCGGGGAACGCCTGCTCGGGCCGACCGGCGACCACCTGTTCGGCACCGACAAGTTCGGCCGGGACGTGGCCAGCCAGCTGATGGTCGGCGCGCGCACCACGTTGTACGTCGGCGTGGTGGCGGTCGGGGTGGCCGCGGTGCTCGGCACACCGCTGGGCATCCTGGCCGGGATGTCGCACCGCTGGCTGGGCGAGTTCATCATGCGGGTCAACGACCTGGTGCTCGCCTTCCCGGCGTTGCTGCTGGCCATCCTGTTCGGCGCGGTGTTCGGCGCCGACACGCTCACCGCGATGATCGCCATCGGCATCGCCACCGTGCCGTCGTTCGCGCGCATCGCCCGGTCCGGCACGCTGCGCGTGATGAGCACGGAGTACGTGCTCGCCGCCCGTGCGGCCGGTCGCTCGCGGTGGCACATCGCGGTCCGGCACGTGTTCCCGAACATCTCCGGCCTGCTGATCGTGCAGGCGTCGGTGTCGTTCGCGATCGCCGTGCTGGCCGAGGCGGCGTTGTCGTTCCTCGGTTTCGGCACGCGGCCGCCGACGCCGTCGTGGGGCCGGATGCTCCAGGAGTCGCAGGAACTGCTGGCCGTGCAACCGCGGCTGGCGCTGGTGCCCGGCATCGCCATCGCGGTCGCGGTGCTCGGCTTCAACCTGCTCGGTGACGGCCTGCGCGACCGGTTCGACCCGAAGCTGGAGGTGCGCCGTGTTGCGGGTTGAGCGGCTGAGCCTGTCCACCGGTGGCCACGGCCTGGTCCACGGAGTTTCGTTCACCGTGGACCGCGGTGAACGGGTCGGGCTGATCGGTGAATCCGGTTCCGGCAAGTCGCTGACCGCGTCCGCCGTGCTCGGCCTGCTGCCGCACGGGGTGACCGCCACCGGCACCGTCGAACTCGGCGGCCGCGACCTGCTGCGGGCGTCCGAGCGGGAGCTGTCCGGACTGCGCGGGCGCGAGCTGGCCATGGTGTTCCAGGAGCCGATGACCGCGCTCAACCCGTCGATGCGCGTCGGCAACCAGGTCGCCGAGGTGATGCGGGTGCACCGCACGCAACCCGATCGGAAGGCGGCGAAACGCGCCGCGATCGACCTGCTCGACCAGGTGCGCCTGCCCGAGCCGGAACGCATCGCCCGCGCCTATCCGCACCAGCTCTCCGGCGGGCAGCGCCAGCGCGTGGTGCTGGCGATCGCGCTGGCCAACGATCCGGCGCTGCTCATCTGCGACGAGCCGACCACCGCGCTCGACGTCACCGTGCAGGCGCAGGTCCTCGACCTGATCCGCGCCGGGGTCGACGGCAAGGCGCTGCTGTTCATCACGCACGACCTGGCCGTGGTGGCGCGGATGTGCCAGCGCGTGCTGGTGATGCTGGACGGGCGGATCGTCGAGGAGGGCCCGGTGCGCGAGGTGTTCCTGAACCCGGCCCACGACTACACGAAGAAGCTGCTGGCGGCCTCGGACCTGGAGGCGCGGCGATGATCGAAGTCCGTGACCTGTGGCGGGTCTACCAGCGGGCCGAAGCCCTGCGCGGGGTCTCGTTCACCGTCGAAGCCGGGCAGCGGTTCGGCATCGTCGGCGAATCCGGGTCCGGCAAGTCCACTCTGGTCAGACTGCTGGCCGCGCTGGACCAGCCGACCTCCGGCGAGATCCGCTTCCAGGGCAGGCGGATCGACGGGGTGCCGGAGCGGCGGCTGCGGTTCCTGCGGTCCTCGCTGCAACTCGTCTTCCAGGACCCGATGGGCTCGCTCGACCCCCGGATGCGCGTGCGCGACATCATCGCCGAACCGCTGGGCCGGTCGCCGGACCGGGCGGATCGGGTGGCCGAACTGCTCGACGCCGTCGGCCTGCCCGCCGACGCCGGGCAGCGCTACCCGCACCAGTTCTCCGGCGGGCAGCGGCAGCGGATCTCCATCGCCCGCGCGCTGGCGCCCCGGCCTGCGGTGCTGCTGGCCGACGAGGCGGTCAGCGCGCTGGACGTCTCGGTGCGCGGCCAGGTCCTCGACCTGCTCGCCGATCTCGCCGACCGCTTCGCGCTGACGCTGGTGTTCGTCTCGCACGACCTGTCCGTGGTGCGGCACCTCTGCGACACCGTGGCGGTGATGCGGGCGGGCGAGATCGTCGAACTGGGCCCGGTCGACCGGGTCTACGACACGCCGTCGCACGAGTACACCCGCGACCTGATCGCGGCGGCGCCGACGTTGCGGGCGGTACTGAGCGAACTCGGGGAGAACTGATGCGCTATCCGGACGGCCTGCCGATCGGCACCGCCTGGGTGTCCACTCCGGACACCGAGCCGGTGCGGTTCCCGTACGACGGCAGCGTGGTCGCCACGGCGCCGGTGGGCACGGCGGAACTGGCCCGGCGGGCGCTGGACGAAGCGGTGGCGGTCGCGCCCGCGGTGGCGGCGCTGCCCTCGCGCGTCCGGCGTGCGGTGCTGACCGGCGTGCGTGACCGGCTGGCCGCCCACCAGGACGAACTGGTCGGGCTGCTGGTCGCCGAAACCGGGAAACCGCTGGTGGACTGCCGGGTCGAGGTGGCGCGCACGCTGGTCACCTGGGAGGCGGCGGCCGAGGAGGTGGCGCGCCTGCACGGCGAGACGGTGCCGCTGGACCTGCTGCCCTCCGGGGACGGCCTGGTCGGCTTCTGGGTGCGCAAGCCGATCGGCGTGGTGGTCGGCATCGCCGGGTTCAACTACCCGCTGCTGCTGGCGTCGCACAAGATCGCGCCGTCGATCGCGGCGGGCTGCCCGGTGGTGGCCAAGCCCGCGCCCGCCACCCCGCTGGCCACGTTGTGGCTGGTCCACCTGGTGCGCGAGGCGGCGGCGGAAGCGGGCGCGCCGGTGCCGGTGGCCCAGCTGGTCACCGGCGACGTGGAGGTCGGCTCGACGCTGGTCACCGATCCGCGGGTGGGCGCGGTGTCGTTCACCGGTTCGGCGGCGGTCGGGCACCGGATCGCCCGGGACGCGGCACCCCGCAAGACGCTGCTGGAGCTGGGGTCGAACGCCGCGCTGGTGGTCGCCGAGGACGCCGACCTGGACGCCGCCGCGGACGCCGTGCTGCGTGGTGGCTTCTACGCCTCCGGCCAGGCGTGCATCTCGGTGCAGCGGCTGCTGGTGGTCGACGCGGTGGCCGACGAGTTCACCGCGAAGCTGCTGGCGCGGCTGGACGAAGTGGTCGTCGGTGATCCGCGCGAGGAGAGCACGCGCGTGTCCGCGTTGATCGACGAACGGTCCACGCGGCGCGTGCTGGAATGGGTGGAGCAGGCGGTCGAAGCGGGTGCGAAGGTGCTCGGCGGTGGGGGTGCCGAAGGGCCGGTCGTGCGGCCGACGGTGCTCGCCGACGTGCCGGACGACGCCGACTGCTGGGCGGAGGAGATCTTCGGACCGGTGGTGTGCCTGCGCCGCGTGTCCGATGTGGACGAAGCGTTCGAACTGGTCAACGCGTCGCGGTACGGGCTGCACGCCAGTGTGTTCAGCCGCTCGCTGCACACCGCGTTCCGGGCGCTGGACCAGCTGGAAGTGGGTGGTGTGGTGGTCAACGAGGTGCCGGGGTTCCGGTCGGACACGATGCCGTACGGCGGGGTCAAGGACTCCGGTATCGGGCGGGAAGGGCCGCGGTTCGCCGTCGAGGAGCTGACGGTGACGCGGATGGCGGTGATCCGGCCGTGAACTACGAAAAGCTGTTCCGGCTCGACGGCCGTCATGCCGTGGTGCTCGGCGCGGGCAGCGGGATCGGGCGTGAAGCGGCGAAAGCGCTGGCGGCCCAGGGCGCGTCGGTGGTCTGCGCCGATCGTGACGCCGGGACCGCGATCGCCACCGCCGAGATGATCGGCGGCGAGTCCTACGAGGTCGACCTGCTCGACACCGACGCCGTGCACCGGGCCGCCGCCGACCTCGGCGACATCGACATCGTGGTGCTCACCGCCGCGATGAACGTGCGCAAGCGGATCCTCGACTACACCCGCGCGGAGTTCGACCGCGTGGTCGGGCTGAACCTCGGCGCCACCTTCGAGGTGGTGCGGGCGTTCGGCGCGGGCATGGTGGACCGCGGGCGCGGCAGCATCATCGGCTTCTCGTCGATCCGCGGCACGACGGTCGAACCCGGGCAGGGGGTGTACGCGGCGACCAAGGCCGGGCTGGTGCAGTTCTTCCGCACCGCCGCCGCCGAGTTCGGGCCCGCCGGGGTCCGGGTGAACGCGATCGCGCCGGGTGTGGTGGAAACCCCGTTGACCGCCCAGATCAAGGCCGACGCCGACTGGTACCGGGCGTACGCCGACAAGGGCGCGCTCGGCCGGTGGGCGAAACCGGAGGAACTCGCCGGCGCCGTGGTCTACCTGGCCTCCGACGCGTCGACCTTCGTCACCGGCTCGGTGCTCGCGGTGGACGGCGGCTGGACCGCCGTCGACGGCCGCTTCACCCCGCCCGCCTGAGTTGCTGGAGGACGCATGACCGACCTGCCCGATCTCTCCGCCACCGAACTCGTCGCGGCCTACCGCGCGGGCACGGTCTCACCGGTCGAGGTGACCGACGCGGTGCTCACCCGCATCGAAGCCCGTGAACCGGAGTTGCACGCGCTCTACGCCTACGACCCGTCGTCCGCCCGAGCACTGGCGAAGGAGTCCGAGGCGCGCTGGCAGGCGGGTGAACCGCTCGGCCCGATCGACGGCGTTCCGTTGACGCTCAAGGAGAACATCGCCACCGAGGGCACGCCGGTGCCGCTGGGCACGGCCGCCACCGAACTCCGGCCCGCGCGCCAGGACGCCCCGGCGGCGGCCCGCATCCGCGAATCCGGCGGGGTGCTGCTGGCGAAGACCACCATGCCCGACTACGGCATGCTCACCTCGGGCCTGTCCAGCTTCCACACCGCTTCCCGCAATCCTTGGGACACCGCGAGGACGCCGGGTGGTTCGAGCGCCGGTGCGGGTTCGGCGGCGGCCGCGGGTTACGGGCCGCTGCACGTCGGCACCGACATCGGCGGCTCGATCCGGCTGCCGGCGGGCTGGTGCGGGCTCGCCGGGCTGAAGCCGAGCTTCGGCCGGGTGCCGGTCGATCCGCCGTACATCGGCCGGGTCGCCGGGCCGATGACCCGGACCGTCGCCGACACCGCGTTGCTGATGGACGTCATCGCGCGGCCGGACGCACGTGACCACCTGAGCCTGCCGCCAGCGGAGATCCCGTGGCTCGAGCTGGAGCCGGACGTGCGCGGCCTGCGCATCGGCCTGCACGTGGACCCGGGTGCCGGGTTGTCCGTCGAACCGGCGACGCTGGCCGCGGTCACCGAGGTGGCGCGGCGGCTGGAGCAGGCGGGTGCCGCGGTCGAACCCGTGGAACCGTTCCTGACCAGCGAACTGCTCAACGGGCTCGACGTGTTCTGGCGCATCCGGGCCTGGTCGGACATCAGCGCGCTGCCCGCCGACCGCCAGGCGAAGGTGCTGCCGTACATCGCCGACTGGGCCCGGGGAGCCGTCGGCGTCGACGGGCTGACCGGGTACCGCGGGTTCTCCTGCATCGACGTGATGAGCGCGAGGACCCTGCGGGCCACCGAGCCGTACGACTTCGTGTTGTCGCCGACCTGCCCGGTCTCCGCGCCACCGGCGGACCACGCGTCGCCGACGAACGATCCGGAGCGGCCGTTCGAGCACATCGCGTTCACCGTGCCGTACAACATGTCCGGGCAACCGGCGATCTCGGTGAACTGCGGGTACACCGCCGACGGCCTGCCGATCGGCTTGCAGATCTCGGGCCGCCGGTTCGACGACCTCGGCGTGCTGCGGCTGGCTACCGCGGTGGAGCAGCTTCGGCCGGAGCAACGTCCGTGGCCGGTCTGACCGATTTCAGCAACCGCCAAGCCACCAACGTCACCAACCCCATCACCGCCGCGGACCCCCAGAACGGTGCGGTGATGCCGAACCGGCTCGCGATCGGGCCGCTGATCGCGCTGCCCAGCGCCGCCCCGCCGATGGAGAACAGCATGTAGGCGCTGTGCACGCGCCCGCGCAGGTTCTCCGGCACCACCCGCTGGCGCCAGGAAATCGCGATCACGCCCCAGATCGAGCCGTGCACCCCGAAGACCACCAGCGTCACCGCGGCGACCCACGGCGTCTGCGTGAGCGCGAGGCCGACGTGCGTGAGCGTCTCGACGACCAGCCCGACGCGCAGCAGCGTCGAATCGGCGAACCGCGCCCGCATCGGCCCGACCAGCGCGGTCCCGGCGAGGCCACCGACGGCGGTCGAGGTGAGCAGCAGGCCGAAGCCGACTTCGCCGAGGCCCAGCCGTTCACGGGCGTAGAGCACCAGGATCGCGAACGCGGCCATCAGCGTCACGTTCATCAGGCAGATGGTCACCGCGAGCATGCGCAGCACCCGGTGGTTCGCCAGCCAGCGCACGCCTTCGGCGATCTCGGTGCGGATCGGGCGCTTCTCCCCGGGTGGCTCGGTGCGCTGCCCGCCCTTGATGCCGAGCACCAGCAGCCCGGCGACCACGAACATCACCGCGTTCACCCCGAACGGCACCGCCGCGGCCAGCGCGAACAACGCCGCGCCCAGCGGGGGCGCGGCGAACTGGTTGGCGACCATGTGGAGCGCGACCAGGCGGGCGTTCGCCTTGGGCAGCAGCGGTTCCGGCACCAGGCTGGGCAGGATCGTGCTGGAGGCGTTGTCGGCCAGCGTTTCCGCGGTGCCGACCAGGAAGAAGGCCAGGTAGATCAACCACACCGTGGCGACCTCGGCCTGGATGGCGACGGCCAGCCCGCCGATCACCAGCGCGCGGAACCCGTTGACCGCGGCGATCAGCTTCCGCCGATCGAGCCGGTCCACAAAAACGCCGCTGACCAGGGACAGCAGCAGCCACGGCAACTGCTGGGCAAAAGCGGCGGCGGCCACCAGCCGGGGATCGCTGGTGAGGGAGGCCACCAGCAGGGGACCGGCGGCCAGCGCCACCCCGTCCCCGATGTTGGTCGCCGCGTTCGCCGACCACAGGCGCGCGAAGTCGCCCCCGAGCCCAGGCGCCTGCCCGCCACCGCCCTCGACTGAGCCGCTGCGCGGCGCCCCCTGTTTCCCCATCCCCACGAAGTTATTCGTTACGTGGGGATGGGGCCACCGGTTTAACGCTGGGCTTCAGCCACCGCGAGCCGCACGCACACGGCGAGTCCCCGCGTCGCGGCCTCGACCTCGTCGATCTTCGGGAAGGTCGGGGCGAGGCGGATGTTGCGGTCACGCGGATCCTGGCCCAGCGGGAAGGTCGCGCCCGCCGGGGTGAGCTTGACCCCGGCGTCACCGGCCAGCTCGACCACGCGCTTGGCGCAGCCGTCCGGCACGTCGAGGCTGATGAAGTAACCGCCTTCGGGCTTGGTCCAGCTCACGCCGTCCACCTGGCCCAGTTCGGCGTCCAGGATGGAGAGCACCAGGTCGAACTTCGGCTGGATGAGTTCGCGGTGGCGGTGCATGTGCTCGGTGACGCTCTTGGCGTCCGGCAGGAAGCGCGCGTGCCGCAGCTCGTTGACCTTGTCCGGGCCGATGGTGCGCTTGCTCAGGTGCGCGAGCAGCCACTTCACGTTGGCCTCGGACCCGCCGAAGAACGACACCCCGCTACCGGCCAGCGTGATCTTCGAGGTGGACGCGAACACGAACGGCCGATCCGGGTGGCCGGCCTCGGCGGCCAGCGCCAGCACGTCGGCGATCTCCACCGCGGTGTCGGTCAGGTGGTGCACCGCGTAGGCGTTGTCCCAGAACAGCCGGAAGTCCGGCGCCGCGGCCGGCATCGAGGCCAGCTCGGCGACCACCTCGTCGGAGTAGGAGATGCCGCTCGGGTTGCTGTACTTCGGCACGCACCACATGCCCTTGATCTGCGCGTCCTCGGCCACCAGGCGCTTGACCTCGGCCAGGTCGGGGCCGTGCTCGTCCATCGGCACCGGGATCATCTCGATGCCGAACTGCTCGCAGATGGCGAAGTGGCGGTCGTAGCCGGGCACCGGGCAGAGGAACTTGATCTGCTGCCCGGCCCACGCCGGTCCGTCCGTGGTCCCGTTCAGCAGCGCCGCGACCACCGCGTCGTGCATCACCGCCAGGCTGGAGTTGCCCCCGGTGATCAACTGCGCGGCGGGGATGCCGAGCACCTCGCTCCAGATCTCACGCAGCTCGGCCAGCCCCTGCAGCCCGCCGTAGTTGCGGGTGTCCGTGCCGTCCGCCGCCCGGAACCCGGCGGCCCCCGGCAGGTCGAGCAACGCGGTGGACAGCTCCAGCTGGTCGGGCGCGGGCTTGCCACGGGTCAGGTCGAGCTTCAGTCCTTCGGCGCACAGCCGCTCGTGCTCTGCCCGCAACGCGGTGAGATCGGTCAACGTACTTCCTAACGGGGAGGGTCCGCTTTCCCCCGATTGTCGGCCATCCCCTCCACCCCCGGCCCACCAGGTCAGCCGAGACGCCCCAGCCACTCCGCGAAGTGCGGGCAACCCTCCCGGAGCCGATCGATTCCCAGGTCTTCGATGGCCAACGGCCCCTCGACCACCTTCGCGTAGCCGTCGCAGTACGCGCCGAGCCGCTTCGACGGCGCGGTCTCGGGTGAGTCGTTGACGAGTTCGGCTCCACCCGCCGCCGCGATGTCGGCTCTGAGCCGCTCGGCCAGTTCTGGGGTGCCGCGCAACTCAGCCAACTCCGCCCCGGCGGCGAACACCCAGGTCTCGGTCTCATGGAGCACCAGGTGGGGGACGAACCGGTGGTCACCGATCTTGTCCGCCAGCGCCCGCTCGACGTGGCGCACTCGCTCGACCGCGGACGAAGCGGGACGATCCGCCATCCCGGGTGCGTCGGCAGGGAAGCCGTAGTAGTCGAACAAGGTCGTCAACCTCCGGAGGTTGGTGCTGCCGAGCAACATCCGGATGTCCCGTTCGATCTTGGCCCAGCTGGTCACCCCACCCCGCCGGGCATCGGCGGCCTGCCGGGTGCGCACGATCGACGAGGTCACGAGCCAGCCCCGGGCGGCGAGGTGGGGCCGGAGCACGAGCCGGACGACTTCCTCCTCGGTCTGCCCCTCGACCAGCAGGTGCAACCGGTCAGGCATCGGTGATGCTGCCTCGCGTCCCCGGCTGTCCGCCGATCAGGTGCTTCTCCCACAATTCACCGAGGGAGTACTCGTCCAGCCAGTCCCGCAGCCGGTCCGGGTCGGGCCTGGTGAAGACCGACCCCCCTCGCTCGTCCCGCTCGACCACGATCAGGTCCTGCACGCTGAACTGGTTCATCAGGGTGACCGACTGGGTGGCCAGCAGGACCTGACTGCGCGCGGACGCCTGCTTGATCAGGTCCGCCAGCAACACGATGGCCGACGGGTGCAGACCGAGTTCCGGTTCGTCGAGCACCACGACGGCGGGCAGGTTCGGCTGCTGGAGCAGCGTCACCAGGCAGACGAACCGAAGGGTGCCATCGGACATCTGGTTGCCGGAGAACACCGCGTCCGACCCCTGCTGACGCCAGCGCAGCAACACGCGCTCGCTGCTCTCCGGAACCAGCACGAAATCGTCGAAGAACGGGGCGATCAGCCGGATGGTGCGGACGATGCGCTGGTAGGCAGCCCGTTCCTGAGTGTTCTCACTGGACTGGAGGCCGAGCAGCACGGCCGCCAGGTTCCCGGCGTCGTTGCGCAGGGAGAGGTTGTCGGCGGTCGGTACGCGTTGCTTGACCGGGGCGTCGCGGCTCGTGTCCTGGAAGTGGAAGACCCGGCAGGCGCGGAGCAGTTCGAGGATCGGCTCGTCGTGCAGGTGCGACTCGCGGTGACCGCCGCGGTCCGGCGGCTCCTGTGAAGTCCCGGCCGAGAAAGCTTCGATGTCGAAAACGAGCTCATCGTCGGCCGCGGGGACCAGCACAGCGAGGTAGTCGCCGTCAGCCGCGTGCACCTCGAGTCCGATCCGCTTCTCCTCAGCGCCGTGGTGCAGCAGCGCGGAAGCGCCCCCGGCGAGGCCGACGAACATCCCGAGCCGGCGGTCCGCGATCCGGCCGAGCAGTTCGAAGGCGTGCACGAAGTTGCTCTTGCCCGCGCCGTTGGCGCCGACCAGCACGTTGAGGGCCCCGAGCTCGACCGCGGCGGAGCGGATCGAGGTGAACCCCTCGATCTCGATCGAACGCAGCCCGCTGGTCATGCGCCAACTCTAGGCGGTCCGCCCGTCACTCCGCCTTGCCGATGGCTTCGGCCAGGTCCAGGATTCGGCGGGCGTTTTCCACGTGCAGGTTCTCGATCATCCGCCCGTCCACCGTCACCACGCCGCGGCCGGCGGCCCGTGCCTCTTCGAAGGCGGCGGTGATCTTCCGCGCCGAAGCGATTTCGTCCGCGGAGGGGGCGAAGATCCGGTTGCACGGCTCCAGCTGCGCCGGGTGGATGAGGGTTTTGCCGTCGAAGCCGAACTGGCGGCCCTGCACGCATTCCGCTTCGAAACCCTCGACGTCCTTCACGTCGTTGTAGACGCCGTCGAGGATGACCTTTCCCGCCGCCCGCGCGCCGAGCAGGGCCAGCGAGAGGCTCCCCAGCAGCGGACCCCGCCCCGGCACGAACTCCGCGTGCAGCTCCTTCGCCAGGTCGTTCGTGCCCATCACCAGCACGGTCAACCGGTCCGAAGCCGCCGCGATCTCGGCGGCCCGCAGCATGGCGACCGGGGTTTCCAGCATCGCCCAGATCTTCGTCCCGGCCGGCGCTCCGCCCAGCTCGAGCGCCCGCTCGACGTTGTGCACGTCGCCCGGCGAGTTCACCTTCGGCACCACCACCGCGGCCGGACCCGCCTGGGCCGCGGCCCGGAGATCCGCGTCGTGCCACGAGGTGTCCAGGCCGTTGATCCGGATCGTCACCTCGCGCGAGCCGTACTGGGACACCGAAGCGCACACCCGTTCCCGCGCCGCTTCCTTGGCGTCCGGCGCGACGGCGTCCTCGAGGTCGAGGATGAGCGCGTCCGCGGGCAGCGTCTTCGCCTTCTCCAGCGCGCGTTCGTTCGCGCCGGGCATGTAGAGCACGGACCTGCGTGGTCTCACGACTGCGCCTCCCGGTAGGCCTCGGCCAGTTCCGGGTCCGAAGCGGCCAGCGCGTCGGCCAGCTCCGCCACCACCCGGCACTGCTTCACCGAGGCGTCGTCCTGCATCTTCCCGTCGATCATCACCGCGCCGGTGCCGTCACCCATCTCGGCGATCACCCGGCGCGCCCACGCCACGTCCTCCGGCGACGGCGAGAACACCCGCTTCGCGATGTCGATCTGCGCCGGGTGCAGGCTCCACGCGCCCACGCACCCGAGCAGGAACGCGTTGCGGAACTGGTCCTCGCAGCCGACCACGTCGCGGATGTCCCCGAACGGCCCGTAGTACGGCAGGATCCCGTGCATCGCACACGCGTCCACCATGCGTGCCACCGTGTAGTGCCACAGGTCCTGCTGGTAGGTGGTCCGCCCGGCGTTGAGGTCCTCGCCGACCGGGTCGGTGCGCACCAGGTAACCCGGATGTCCGCCCCCCACCCGGGTGGTCTTCATCCGCCTGCTCGCGGCCAGGTCCGCCGGTCCGAGCGAAATGCCCTGCATCCGCGGGCTGGCCCCGGCGATCTCCTCGACGTTGGCCACGCCGGACGCGGTCTCCAGGATCGCGTGCACCAGCAGGGGCCTGGTCAGCCCGGCGCGCGCCTCCAGCTGCGCCAGCAGCCGGTCGACGTAGTGGATGTCCTGCGCGCCCTCCACCTTCGGCACCATGATCACGTCGAGCTGGTCGCCGATCTCGGTGACCAGGGTGATCAGGTCGTCGAGCACCCACGGCGAATCGAGGCTGTTCACCCGGGTCCACAGCTGGGTGCGGCCGAAGTCGTTGGCCTTGGCGATCTCGACCAGCCCGGCGCGCGCGGCCTCCTTGCGGTCGGCCCTGACCGCGTCCTCCAGGTTGCCGAGCAGCACGTCGACCTTCTTGGCGATTTCCGGCGCCTTCGCGGCCATCTTCTCGTTGCTGGGGTCGAAGAAGTGGATCATCCGCGACGGCAGCGCGGGGATCTGCCGCACCGGCTCCGGCGCGCCCACGGCCAGCGGGGCGAAGAAGTCCTTCGGCGAGCGCATCGAACCTCCAGCGGGTTGGCGTACCGACGGGTAACCCTAACCCTGGATGCCGGGAACCGCTGCGGTGCACATCACCTCCAATAGGGGCAATCGGAATCGCCGCGCCACGAAGCGGCTCCGTTGAGGGTGGCGGTGGGCGACGGGACGGAAGCGCAGTGCCGCGAAGCGGCTCCGTTGAGGGTGGCGGTGGGCGACGGAACGGAAGCGCAGTGCCGCGAAGCGGCTCCATTGAGGGTGGCGGTGGGCGACGGGAGGGCAGGGTGAGCGAGCCGGGGTTCACGGAGCTGGAATCCCTCGGCGACGGCAACTTCGGCCGGGTGGTGCTCGCCCGCCAGGACGGCACCGGCGCGTTGGTCGCCGTCAAGCACCTCTTCGACTGGTACCCGCTCGACGAGTTCCGCGGCGAAGCCGCCGCCTGGCAGCGCCTCAACAGCCCGTACGTGGTCCGCCTGCACGAGTTCATCGAGTCCTCGCGGGCACTGGTGATGGAGGCCGTGCCGGGCGTCTCGCTGCACCGCGTGCTCCGGGACCGGGGCGCGCTCCCGCCCGAAGCCGCGCTCACGGTGTTCAAGAACACCCTGCTCGGCCTGGCCGACGCGCACGCCGCCGAACTGGTGCACCGCGACGTCAAGGCGGCCAACGTGCTGGTCGCCGACGACGGGCACACCCAGCTGGTCGACTTCGGCATCACCGCGCTGGCCGGCGAGACCGGTACCCCCGCCGCCGACATCTACGCCGCCACCTGCGTGTTCTTCGAGGCCCTCACCGGGCACCCGCCCTACGAAGCCGAGGACCCAGACGCGCTGGTGCACCTGCACCGCTACGCGCCCATCCCGTTCGGCGAGGTGCCGGAACCGTTGTGGGGCCTGCTCAACTGGGGCATGGCGAAGGATCCGGCGTACCGGCCGGCCAACGCCGAGCAGTTCGCCGACGCACTGGAGAACGTGGCGACCGAGGCTTACGGCAAGAAGTGGGAGAGCCGCGGCCGCGCGATCCTGGCGGCCGAGCCGGTCGAACCGGCCGCGACCGGGTTGCTGCTCAAGAGCGGTGCCGTGGTGCTCGGCCTGGCCGTGGTCGCCGCCGGAGTCGTTTTCGTCGTGACGGCGGAAGACGCGCCACCGCACGCGGCCCCACCGCAACCATTGCAGCAGGTGCTGACCGTCGAGCAGCAGCCGGTCTCCGAGCGCGAGGACGCCTTCACCATCGAAGGCGCGATCGTGCGGGTCAACGGCTACGCCGACCCCGTCGTCGGCGATCGCGTGAACCAGGCGTTGCGCCAGCCGTTCGACGACCACCGGGCGAACTCGCGCACCGCCTACGCCGACGGCGAGCCGGCGGGCAAGCCGTCCACCTCGAAGCCGCAGATCCTGTTGCACACCGACGAACTGCTGTCCGTCCGCTACGACAACTCCTACGGCGGTGAGCAGCCCTACACCCGGACCACCACCATCGCGCTCGACGACGGCAGGCCACTGGGCTTGCGCGAACTGCTGACCCCCGAAGCGCTGACCGGCGACGGCCTCAACCAGTTGTCCCAGCGGTTGGACCTCGCCCGCCGCTGCGAGAACAAAAAGCTCACCGCCGACGACTTGGTGGTAGCGCTCGCCCCGGACGGCGTGGTGTTCGTGCTGGCCTGCCGGCCGGAAACCGTCGTGCTCCCGTACGCGCGCATGACCGACCTGCTCTCCCCGGAGGTACTCAAACTGCTCCCCGACCAGCGTTCGGTGCCGCCGGCACCGACCACGACCACCCCGCCGCCGAAGGACGAGCCGTTCCGCTTCGGCCCGCTGAACCTCCGCCTGCCGACCCGCTTCTCCCTGCAGCACCAGGGCCTGGAGAAGGTGGTGGTGGACGGCACCGGCTGCCCGGACCCGAAGCGCTACTACAACTGCCGGTACTTCCTGGTCACCGACAACACCCAGGCCAGCGTCGAGCAGCCGAAGTACGAACCGGGCAAACCGTACGTCCGTAGCGCGACCGGCCGCGCCTGCAACGCCGTCGGCCGCAAGGACCTCAAGCAGCAGGGCACCCCCACGCTGGTCGACAGCGCCACGGTGAAGGTCGGCGACCAGGACGCCACCTACGAGAAGTGGACCGTGCCGTGCGTCCGGCCCGGCACCGACGAGGCCGAAGCCGAGCTGAGCCAGCGGGTCTGGTTCGTGCCGTCGAAGAACTACGTGATCGCCGACGAGTGGGGCGTGCCCGAACTGGAGTCGGCGCTGGCGAAGGCGGTCTGGCGGTGAGCGACTGGACGCTCCCCGGCTTCACCGAACTGAAAGCACTGGGGGAAGGCGGTTTCGGCCGCGTGGTGCTGGCGCGCCAGGACGGCACCGGCGCCGAAGTGGCGATCAAGTACCTGTACGCCGAGCACCTGGCCGACGCGCGCCTGGTGGCCGCGTTCCGCCAGGAAGCGCGGGTGCTGGCGCAGGTGAGCAGCCCGCACGTCGTCAAGCTGCACGAGTTCATCGAGACCCCGCGGGGCGCGGCGATCGTGATGGAGGCCGTGCCGGGCGTCTCGCTGCGGGAAATCCTCGAGACCGACGGCACCCTCGACCCGGAAGGCGCGCTGGTCGTGCTGAAGGGCTCGCTGCTCGGCCTGTCCGCCGCGCACACCGCCGGGGTGGTGCACCGCGACTACAAACCGGACAACGTGCTGGTGCGGCCGGACCGCCAGAGCAAGCTGGTCGACTTCGGCATCGCCGTGCTGGCCGGGGAAACCGGGCTGTCCGTCGGCACACCGGGGTACATGGCACCGGAGCAGTGGGCCGGGAACGCGGCCACGCCCGCCACCGACGTCTACGCGGCCACCTGCGTGTTCTTCCAGTGCGTCACCGGGCACCGGCCGTTCGAGGCGGACGACCGCGAAACCCTGCGCAACCTGCACACCCACGCGCCCATTCCGTTCGGCGAACTGCCGGAACCCTTGCACGGCCTGCTCATCCGCGGCATGGCGAAGGATCCGGCGCAACGGCCGGGCACCGCGGCGGCCTTCCTGGCCGAGTTGGAGACGGTGGCGGTCGAGGCATACGGCCGGGACTGGGAGAACCGCGGCTGGACGCGGCTGGCCCAGCGCGCGGGGGCGCTGCTCGCGGTGTCACCGCTGGCGATGCTCGCCGGGGCGACGATGCTCGCGCCCGCCGGTGCGGGTGCGGTCGCCGGTTCTGGCGGGGTGGTCGCCGCGGGCGCCGGTGGTGGCCTGCTGGTCAAGGCGGGCGCGATCCTGGCCGGTGCGGCGCTGGTCGGCACCGGCGCGGTCATCGTGGTCAACACGACCACCGGGGACGAACCGCCGCCGGCCGCCCCGCCCGCCGTCGAGCAGGTCGCGCTGACCGCCGATCTACGCACCCGCACGGAGAACTTCGGCACCTTCGACTTCAACGGCCAGTACGTGGCGATCAGCGGCATCGGTGATCCGGCTGTGCAGGAGCGCGTCAACCAGGCGCTGATGGTCCCGGTCGACGAGTGGATCGGCTACGTCCGCGAGGTCGGCATCGATCCGGCCACCGACACCCCGCACCTGAGCACGCAGGCCGAGATCCGGCGGCAGGACGACCGGGTGGTCTCGGTGCGCTACATCCGCAGGATCGATTCCCCGCAGTTCGGCAACCGCGGCGGGTTCAGCATCCGCGGCGTCACCGTCGACCTGAAGACCGGCGAAGTGCTGGACACGCCCAAGGTGTTCGCCGACGCCGCGTCCACCCGGTCCGGGGCGACCGCGCTGGAGGACCGGCTGCTCGCGCGCTCACCCGGCGGTTTCTGCAGTGGGGTGCCCGCCGACGAACGCCGTCCACTGGAGCCGGGGCACCTGACCGAGCCCTACACCGCCGGCGACGGCGACCCGGCGGTCCAGGCGATCTTCGCCGCCGACGCGGTCGAGTTCGACGTCTACGGCCCGGCCTTCGGCGGTCCGATGGCTTGTGACCACCTCACGGTCGTGGTCCCGTACGCCGAGGTGGCCGACCTGATGACCCCGGAAACCGCGGCACTGCTGAACCGCGGTGGACCGGCACCCGCCACCCAGCGGATCGACCTCGGCTCCGTCACCCTCGAAGTGCCGGTGCAGTGGCGGCTGGCCAACCAGGCGAGCACCGGCCCGCTCCTCGCGCACTCCGACGGCTGCGTGCTGGACGGCTGCCCCGGCGTGCGGATCGCCTACGAAGCCAGCCTCGGCGAGCACGTGCCGGGTCGCCTGTGCACCCCGGCGAACGCGCCGGATCAGTTCACCACCGGCGCCGAGCGGATCCGGCAGGACCTGCGCCCCGTCGGAACGAAGAAGGCCGCTTACGAGGAGTGGCGGTTCACCTGCTCCGGCGGTGCGGAGTTCGTCGAACGGTCGTGGGTGCTGCCCAAGACCGGCATCACCTTCATCGACGACTGGAACACCCCCGGGCTGGACGAGATCCTGGAGCGTGCGAAGTGGCGGTGAGCGGCGAATGGGCGCTGCCGGGGTTCACCGAGGTGAACCGGCTGGGGGAGGGCAGCTTCGGCCGCGTGGTGCTGGCCCGCCAGGACCGGACCGGGCACCCGGTGGCGATCAAGTACCTGTTCGCCCAGCACCTGGCCGACCCCCGGCTGGTGGCGGCGTTCCGCCAGGAAGCCCGCGTGTTGTCGCAGGTGGACAGCCCGCACGTGGCGAAGCTGCACGAGTTCGTCGAAACGCCGGAAGGCGCGGCGATCGTGATGGAGGCCGTGCCGGGGGTGCCGTTGCGCGGGCTGCTGGAAACCGACGGCACCCTCGAACCCGAAGCGGCGCTGGCGGTGCTCAAGGGCTCGCTGCTCGGCCTGTCCGCCGCGCACCACGCGGGCATCGTCCACCGCGACTACAAACCGGACAACGTGCTGGTCGACACCCAGCGCCGGAGCAAGCTGGTCGACTTCGGCATCGCCGTGCTCGCCGGGCAGACCGGGCTCACCGTCGGCACGCCCGCGTACATGGCACCCGAGCAGTGGTCGGGTGGCACGGCTTCACCCGCGACCGACGTCTACGCGGCGACCTGCGTGTTCTTCCAGTGCGTCGCCGGGCACCGGCCGTTCGAAGCGGACAGCACCGAGGTGCTGCGCACCCTGCACGAACACGCGCCCATCCCGTTCGGTGAAGCGCCGGAACCGGTGCGCGGCCTGATTTCCCGTGGCATGGCGAAGGACCCGGGCGAGCGGCCCGCCTCCGCCGACGCCTTCCTGGCCGAACTGGAATCGACCGCCGCCGCCGCGTACGGCCGGGACTGGGAGCAACGCGGCTGGGGTCGTCTCGCGCAACGCGCCGGTGCCCTGCTGGCGCTGTCGCCGCTGGCCATGCTCGCGGGCGCCTCCGTGCTGGCCCCGGCCGGCGCCGGTGCGGGTGCCGCGGTCGCCGGTTCCGGTGGCGTGGCCGCCGCGGGTGCCGGTGGCGGGGTGCTGGTGAAGGCGGGCGCGATCCTCGCCGGTGTGGCGCTGGTCGGCACCGGGGTGATCGTGGTGGTCGGCAACGCCGGTGACGACCCGCCGCCGGTGGTGCGGAACGTGGCGTTGCAGGTGAACACCAACACCACCACCGACCGCGCGCCGGGGTCCACTGTGGACGTCAGCGCGCAGTTCCTCAGCGTGGGCGGTGGGGCGGACCCGGCCGTGGTGCAGCGGATCAACACCGCGCTGCGGGAGCCGGTCGACCGCTGGGTCGCCTACGTCAGCCGGTCCGCGGCGGACTGGGAGCAGAACGGCGGCGGCCCGCCGGTGATCGGCACCGAGCCGGTGATCGGCCTGCACAACGACGACCTGCTGTCCATCCGCTACCAGCACGAGGTGACCAATCCACCGCACTCGACCTGGATGTTCAAGAGTTCGGCGCTGACCTTCGACCTGCGCACCGGCGAAGTGGTCAGCCCGCTCGCCGAGGAGAAGCTGACCGCGGCGGGCATGGCGGAGCTGGCCGAGGTGCTCTGGCCGGACGGCGACCCGTGCGGGGAACGGACCACCAGACCGGCCATTCCGGTCGAGACGGTGACCGAAGCCGATCCCATCGAGCGCCCGTTCGAGGCGATGCTGACCCCGGACGGCGTCGAGTTCACCGTGGAGATGCAGTCCTACGGCGGCTCCACCGCGTGCGGGGTCAACGACAGCGAGGTCTCCTACGACCGCCTCGGTGGTCTGCTCCCGCCCGGCTTGCCGGCGAGGGTGGGCGCCGCGCCGCCGCCCAGCAGTTCCAGTGCCAGTGCCGGTGCCCCCGGTGACGCGCTCGATGTGGGCCCGCTCACCTTTCAAGCGCCCTCGACCTGGACCCAGCGCCCGCAGGGACTGGAACGGGTGGTGGTGGACACCACGCAATGCGCCGATCCGATCAAGTACTTCAACTGCCGCTACTTCATGGTGACCGACAACACAAAAGCGAATGCGGAACAACCCGCTTATGAACCGGGAAAGCCTTATCGCCGCAGCGCGAACGGCCGCGCGTGCAATGCCGCCGGCCGCAAGGACCTGTGGCAGGACGGGGAATCCACCCTGGACGAGAGCAAGACCACGCAGGTCGGCGGCCGGGAAGCGCGGTTCGAGCGGTGGACCGTGGAATGCGTTCCGCGTGGTTCCGGCACGGCTGCGAGCGGGGTCGAGGTGAGCCAGCGAATCTGGTTCGTGCCCTCGGAGAACGTGGTGATCGCGGACGAGTGGAACGTGCCCGGACTGGAGGCGGCGCTCAATTCCGCGGAATGGAACTGAGCCCGGCGAAGCAGCCGTTCGGCGGTCCCTCACCCGCTTGGCGGCACCGTAGGACCGAAGTCCGATGACCGCCCGTCGACCGGTCACCGATGGCTGGGTGCCGCCGATCGCAGGTGACCGGTTGGCGTGGCGCTCTCGGCTGGGGGCCCTGGTACCAAATCCATGTGCCTCTTTTCACGAGGCGCGTGAAACCTGCGGACGAGGGAAAGAGGAGGCGGACCCGTGGCGGTGACACCAGGAGAGGTCGCGGTGACCGGCGGTGCGAACGGCACCCGGTCGTTGCCGAGCCGCGTCGTGCCGCCGCACCAGCTGCCCGCGACGCCGGACGAGCTGGCCCGCCCGGCCGCCGAGCGGCTCGGCTGGCCCGGTGTCGTGCTGCCGGAGGTCCGCCTGCTCGGGCGGAAGGTCAACCTGGTCGCGCGGCTGCGCACGGTGGCCCACGCCGAGCGCATCGCGATGGGCGTGGCGCCGGTCACCGACCGCGCCGTGGTGGACACCTGGACCTGGCCCGAGTTCGTCGGCAGCGCGCCGGCCGCGGCGGTGGAGATCACCGGCGTGCTCACCGTGCAGCGCCACTGGCGGACCGGCCTGGCCGCGCTGGTGCCGTTCGCCCGATACGGCGAAACCGCGATGGTGCTGCCGTCGGCCGCGACGCTGACCGAGGACTACGTGGACAACTGCCTGCCGAGGGCGCGCACCTACGGCATGGCCGTGCTGACCGCCGACGAGCAGGGTGAGGTGCGGACCGACCTGCTCGGCCACAACGAGCGGCTGCTGGTCACCGGCGACCCGATCTCCCGCTGGGTCAACGAGGTCGCCTACGAGCTGCTGCTCGCCCACGAGATGCCCGCTGCCGTCGACTGAGTTTCCGCTTAGGGTCGGTGGCATGCGAGTTGTGATTGCCGGCGGACACGGACAGATCGCGCTGCGGCTGGAGCGGTTGCTCGCCGCGCGCGGGGACCACGCGGTGGGCCTCATCCGCAACGCCGACCAGGCCGCCGACCTGCGTGACTCCAGCGCCGAGCCGGTGGTGCTCGACCTGGAGAACGCCGAACCGGACGCCGTCGCCGAAGTCCTGCGGGGCGCCGACGCCGCGGTGTTCGCCGCGGGCGCGGGTCCGGGCAGCGGCACCGCCCGCAAGGACACCGTGGACCGCGCGGCGGCGGCCTTGTTCGCCGACGCCGCCGAGCGCGCCGGGGTCCGGCGGCACCTCCAGGTCAGCGCGATGGGCCTGGACCGCGCCGACGACCCCGGCATGGACGAGGTCTTCGCCGTCTACCTGAAGGCCAAGGCCGCCGCCGAGGCGGACCTGCGGGCCCGCGACCTGGACTGGACCATCCTCCGGCCCGGCCGCCTCACCGACGACCCGGGCACCGGCCAGGTCCACCTGGCGGAGTCCGTCGACCGCGGCGACGTCACCCGGGACGACGTGGCCGCCGTGCTGGTCGCGCTGCTGGACGAGCCCCGGACCGTGCGCCGCACCCTCGAACTGGTCGGCGGCCACACACCGATCGAGGAAGCCCTGGAAAGGGTTTAGTCGCGCGGGCCCAGTACGCGGTCCAGGTAGGCGTTGGTGAACACCCCGCTGGGATCGACCTCCTTGCGCACCGCGAGGAAGTCGTCGAAGCGGGGGTACCGCTCACGCAGCGCGGCCGCATCGAGGTCGTGCATCTTGCCCCAGTGCGGACGGCCGCCGACCGCACCCGCGATCCGCGCGAACGCGGCGAAGTACTCGCGGTGGGGCATGCCGACGAACTGGTGGACGGCGATGTAGGCCGAGTCGCGGCCGTGGGCGGTGGACAGCCAGATGTCGTCGGCCGCGGCCACCCGCACCTCCACCGGGAAGGCCACCGGGTTCTCCAGCTTCGGCACCAGCGCGCGGAGTTCACCGAGCACGTCGTGCACGGATTCACGCGGAACGGCGAATTCGGATTCGACGAACCGAACCCCCCGATGGGTGACAAAAACCCGGTGCGAGGTGTCGCTGTACTCGCGAGCGGACAACACCGACGAGGCGAACCTCCCCAGCGGCCGGACCAGCCCCGGCACCGTGCGGCCGATCCGGCACAACGCGCCGAACGCGGTGTTCTCCACGATCCGGTAGTCGACGAACTGCCTGGCCCGGCTCAGCGGCTCGGGCTCGGTGCCGGCCGGCTGCCGGTTGTTGCGCTTGACCAGCGCGTTCCGGCCGTACGGGAACCAGTAGAACTCGAAGTGGTCGTTGGCGTCGGCCTGGTCGTGGAAGGATTCGAGCACGCCCTCCAGCGGTTCGGGGCGTTCCTCGGCGGTCAGCACGAAGGCCGGTTCGCACTGCAGGGTGACCGTGCTGATCACCCCGAGCGCGCCGAGGCCGACGCGGGCGGCTTGGAACAGTTCCGGGCGCCGGTCCGCCGAGCAGCCGACCACCGTGCCGTCGGCCAGCACCAGTTCCAGCGCGGCGACCTGGGTGGCGAGCCCGCCGAACGCGGCACCGGTGCCGTGCGTGCCGGTGGAGATGGCACCGGCGATGGTCTGCGCGTCGATGTCCCCCAGATTGGTCATCGCCAGGCCGAGCCGGTCGAGTTCGGCGGTCAGCTCGCGCAGCGTGGTGCCGGAGCGCACGGTGACCCGCTTGGCGTCGAGGTCGACCGAGGCCAAGCCCGTCCACTGGGTGAGTGAAATCGCGTCGGAGTCGGCGACCGCGATCGGGGTGAACGAGTGCCCGCTGCCGAGCGCGCGCACCCGGCGGCCGTCCACCGCCGCATCAGCCACGGCTTCGGCGATTTCCGCGACGCTGCGCGGTTTGTGCACGCGTTGCGGGCTGGCCGTCGCGGTGCCTGCCCAGTTCGTCCACCGTGTCATCAACTGATCCCGTCGCTGGATGGGTAAGCGAACGATAAGTGAATAGTATTCGCGTTTCAAGCCTGTTTGTCGTACCGTATCGGGGGTGACCCTCCCTGACGCCACGGCGTTCGAACTGGCGACGAAGGACCTCGATCCACCGCTGGCGGTCATCGACCTGGCGGCCTTCGACGCGAACGCCGACGACCTCGTGCGACGGGCGAGCAAACCCATCCGCGTGGTGAGCAAGTCGGTGCGCTGCCGGGCGCTGCTGGAACGCGTGCTGGCGAAGCCGGGCTTCCGCGGGGTCATGTGCTACTCGCTGGCCGAGGCGTTGTGGCTGGTCGAAAGCGGTACGACGGACGACGTCGTGGTCGCGTACCCGACCGTGGACCACGCCGCCCTGCGCCGCCTGGCCGCCGACGAGCGGGCCCGCGCGGCCATTTCCATCATGGTGGATTCACCGGCGCACCTGGACCTGGTCGACTCGGCGGTGGGCATGGAGCACCCGGAGATCCGGGTCTGCCTGGAACTGGACGCTTCGTGGCGGCCGCTGCCTGCCCTGCACGTCGGCACGCGGCGGTCGCCGGTGTTCACCCCGCGGCAGGCCCGCGACTTCGCCGCGGTCATCACGCGGCGGCCGGGGTTCCGGCTGGCGGGCATGATGGCCTACGAAGGCCAGATCGCCGGTTTCCCGGACGCGGCGGGCGGTCGCGCGCAGTCCGGCCTGGTCCAGTGGATGCAGCGGAAGTCGGCAGCGGAACTGCTGCGACGCCGGGGTGCCGCGGTGCGCGCGGTGCGGGAGGTCGCCGACCTGGAGTTCGTCAACGGCGGCGGCACCGGCAGCGTCGAGCTCACCGGTGCGGACGGGGCGGTCACGGAGATCGCCGCGGGCTCGGGCCTGCTGGGCCCCACCCTGTTCGACGGCTACAGCCGCTTCCGCCCGCGCCCGGCAGCGCTGTTCGCCCTGCCGGTGGTCCGCAAACCGACCCGCTCCATCGCCACCCTCTTCGCCGGCGGCTACGTCGCCTCCGGCCCGGCGCAGGCTTCGCGCCTGCCCTCGCCCCACCTGCCCGCGGGCCTGAAGTTGCTCGCCCTCGAAGGCGCCGGCGAAGTGCAGACGCCGGTCTCGGGCAAGGGCGCGCGGACCCTGTCCGTGGGGGACCGGGTGTGGCTGCGCCACGCCAAGGCGGGGGAACTGGCGGAACGCTTCACCCACTACCACTTGGTGCAGGGGGATCGCGTGACCGAAACCGTTCCCACTTATCGGGGGGAACAGCGGAACTTCGGCTGACTTCCCGGTGCCTCACCTTGGCGAGCGCGGGAGCCGCACTCCACTTCTGCGGCGTGGGGCCGCTTCGAGTCGCGTGCTCGCGCACCGAGTCGCAAGCTTGTGCAGTCGAGCCGCATGGTCGTACAGCGCCGTTCTGCCTTGAGGCACCCGCGCGGAGCCGGATCCCACGTTCAGGCATCCGACCCACGCTCGTGCAACTGACGCATCGAGGCAGCCGAGTTCGCCAGCCCTGCTGCACGTAGCCGATGCCCAAGTTCGCTGAGCCCACCTTGCCGCGCCTGACCCGCCCTCCCAGGCGCCGAGCCCCTGTTCCACGCCACCCCAAAAATTCGAACTCCAGCCCCCGCCGCACCCAGGGGGGCGTTCCCAAGTCCACTCTATCCGAGGGGGCCTTGGCGGATCCGGATTTTGACGGGGTTGTCCACAGTGGGGGTTGCCTGTGGATGGGGGAGGGGATTGGGCCACCCCGGTGTTCAATTGTGACTACGGTGGGGATTCCTTTGTCAAGGCGGGAAAGAGTACCTTGACAAAGGAATCCCCACCGTGTTTTGGGCTGTGCACCGGGGATGGGGTGGGGTGTGGGTTGCGTTGGGTGCCGCCCCTCGCGAATATTCCTTTGGAGAAGCCTCGGTTGAGGCGCCTTGTGATTCTTTTGCGGAGGCTCTTGCGAAGGTCTTTTCGCAGGAATCTCGCGGCTTCTGCTCGCTGATGCCTCTTGTGGGTGAGTTCGCTGCGGGCTCGAAGGGTCAATCGCCTAGGCGGCTGGCCAAGTAGGTTTTGATCAGGTACTTGGTTTCCTCCACCACCTCCGCGTCCCCGTTGGGGTCGCGGTGGAAGGCTAGTTTCAGCAGCGAGTCCGCGGCTTCGTTCGCGATGGTGATGGCGAACCAAAGGCGTTCCTGCGGCACATCCAGGTATTCCGAGAGCAGTTCCGTCAAAGCGTCCGCGATCACCCGGTTGTTGTCCCGGCTTTCGTCCAGCAACTGGCGGTCGACGACGTCGCCGAAGTGGACCTTCGAGAAGCCGGGCACGTTCCGGTGCATGTCCAGGTAGATGTCCAGGATCGAGTCGACCACGTCCCACCAGTGCGAGTGCGAAACCCCGCTCAGCCGCTCCCCGACGGCGGCCATGAACCGGTCCAGGTTCCGCTGGGTGAGCGCCTGCACCACGGCCCGCTTGTCCGGGAAGAACTGGTACAGCGAGCCCACCGCCACCCCGGCCCGCTTCGCGATCAGCGTGGTGGTCAGCGCGTCGTAACCGACCTCGTCGATCAGCGCGGCCCCGGCGTCCAGCATCTGCTCGACCCGCTTCGCGCTGCGTTGCTGCACCGGCTGGCGGCGCAGTGGAGTGGCTTCCGCGCCGGGTGCCTTGTTCTCGGACACGTCCTGCTCCTCCCAGCCGCAACGCCCCGGCATTCGATCTTGCCGATGTCGCTCCCCGCTGGTCAGGACCCTACCGCGTGCGAACCCTTCCCCCCGGTCGAGGGAACGGGTTAGGATATGAGAACTATTCACATTAAGCCTGGGCGAAAGGCGAATAGCTGGTGGAGCACCCGAACTTCCCGCCCGGCTTCCGCTGGGGCGTGTCCACTTCCGCCTTCCAGATCGAGGGCGCGGTCACCGAGGACGGTCGCGGTCCGTCCATTTGGGACACATTCACCCGCGTCGCGAACGGGGAGCACGCGCGCGTCGCCGCCGACCACTACCACCGCTACCGCGAGGACGTCGCGCTGATGGCCCGGCTCGGCGTCGACGCCTACCGGTTCTCCTTCGCCTGGCCCCGCATCCAGCCCACCGGCAAGGGCGCCCCCGAACCCCGCGGCCTCGCCTTCTACGACCGCCTGCTCGACGAAATCTGCGCCGCGGGCATCGACCCGGTCGCCACCCTCTACCACTGGGACACCCCGCAGGCCCTCGAAGACGCCGGCGGCTGGCTCGCCCGCGACACCGCCGAGCGCTTCGGCGAGTACGCCGAGGTCCTCGGCACGCGCTTCGCCGATCGCGTGAAGATGTGGATCCCGCTCAACGAGCCGATGGTCATGTCGATCTTCGGCTACGCCACCGGTGAATACGCGCCCGGCCGGACGCTGCTCCTCGGCGCCATCCCCACCGCGCACCACCAGCACCTCGCCCACGGGCTCGCGGTCGAGGCGCTCCGGGCTGCCGGGGCGAAGACCATCGGCACGGCCAACAACCACTCGCCGATCTGGCCCGCCACCGGGTCCGCCGCCGACGTCGAGGGCGCCCGCCGGCTCGACGCGCTGCTCAACCGCCTCTTCGCCGACCCGGTGCTGCTCGGCGAGTACCCCGCGGAATTCCACGAACACCTGCCCGCCGGATTCGCCGACGACCTGCCGGTCATCGCGCAGCCGCTCGACTTCTACGGCGTCAACTACTACGAACCGCAGGGCGCCGCCGCTCCCGGCGAGGGCAACCCGCTGCCCTTCGAACTCCGCCCGATCGAGGGATATCCGAAGACCACCAACGATTCGCCGATCGTGCCCGACGCCTTCCGCGAACTGCTGGTGCAGCTCAAGGACCGCTACGGCGACCGCCTCCCGCCCATCCACATCACCGAGAACGGCTGCAGCTTCGCCGACGAGGTCACGCCCGACGGCCGCGTGCCCGACGCGGCGCGCATCGACTTCCTGCGTGAGCACCTGTGGGCGGTGCGTGCCGCGATGGACGCCGGGGTCGACGTCCGCGGTTACTTCGTCTGGTCCCTGCTCGACAACTTCGAGTGGGCCAAGGGCTACGCACCCCGGTTCGGCCTGGTGCACGTCGACTACGAAACCCAGGTCCGCACCCCGAAGGACTCCTTCTCCTGGTTCCGCGAAGTGATCGCGGCCCATGGACACTAGGCCGGCGGCGCTCACCGAACCGGTGGACCGGGTCCGTCCGGGTTGGACGGGCCTGCTGTTCCTGGCGAACTTCGGGCTGTGGCTGGCTTTCTACGCACCCATCCAGGTGCTGCTGCCGCGTCAGGCCGAGCTGCTCGACGCGGCGCACAAGGAACTCGTGTTCGGTGTCGTCACCGGGGTCGGTGCGGTCGTCTCGCTGGTCGCCAATCCGGCGATCGGCCTGCTCTCGGACCGCACCACCTCGCGCTTCGGCCGACGCCACCCGTGGACGGCGGTGGGTGCGCTGGTCGGCGCCGCCGGTCTCGGCTTGCTGGCCGTCGCGCCGGACGTGCTGCTGATGACGGTCGGCTGGTGCCTGGTCCAAGCCGGGCTGAACGGCATGCTCGCCACGCTGACCTCCGCGCTGCCCGATCGGGTGCCGGTCGGGCAGCGCGCGCGGATCGGCGGCTTCATCGGCATCAGCCAGATGTTCGGCACGGTGCTCGGCGCGGTGCTGGTCACCGTGCTGGTCACCGGCCTGCCGGGGGGTTACCTGGCCTGCGCGCTGGTCGTGCTCGCCGGTGCCGCCGCGTTCGTGTTGCGCACCCCGGACGCCGCCCTGCCGCTCGCCTGGCGGCCGGGCGGTTCACTGCGGGAGCTGCCACGCCGGATGTGGATTTCGCCGCGGCGCCACCCGGACTTCGCGCGGGCGTGGGGCTGCCACTTCCTGATCGGGCTCGGCAACGCGCTCGGCACGCTCTACCTGCTGTTCTTCCTGAAGGACGCGGTCGGCCACCCGGACCCGGACACCGGCCTGCTGGTGCTGATGGGCCTGTACGGGGTCGCGTTGATCGCCGGGGCGCTGGGGGCCGGGGTGCTGTCGGACCGCTCCGGTCGCCGCAAGCCGTACGTGGTCTGGGCGTCGGCGGCGATGGCGCTGGCCGCGCTGCTGCTCGTCGTTTCGCCGACCTGGCCCGCCGCGCTGGCTGCGGCCCCGCTGCTCGGCATCGGGTTCGGCACCTACTGGGCGGTGGCGATGGCGATCCTGACGCAGGTGCTGCCCGCCGCCCAGGACCGGGCGAAGGACCTCGGTGTGGTCAACATCGCGAACGCGCTGCCGCAGGTGGCCGCCCCGCTGCTGGCAACCGCCATCCTGGCCGGATTGGGCGGTTATTCCGGATTGTTCGCCGCTTCGGCGGTGGCCACCGGACTGGCCGGGGTGGTGATCACTCGAATCCGATCAGTGCGCTGACCAGAAGCGGGATTGGGACCGCGGACCGGTGCCGGTCGGGGGAGGGGGAGGGGGAGTGCAACGGCACCGGTCCGCGGGGTTTCGGGGCCCGCTCGGGGGAGGGCGGGACAGACCACGGGTTGCGTTGTGCAATTTTGCGCCCGTGGGCTTGACGCTCACGTTAGCGTTCGATTACTGCGCTGGCTAGCCGATTCACGTAATTTCTACGATTAATCGTAGAACCGGCGGGGATCGGGGAGTTGGGGGGCGGTCGACTCATCTCGCTCGGGGGTACGGATGAGCCGACCGCCGGTCGGGGAGGAGCCCGCGGGGGATCGGGCTCACCGGTGGGTGGTCAGGTGGTGGCGATCGCCTGCCTCGGCGAGGTGACCAGCGCGTGACGGCCGGGGGCGCGGCTCTCGGCGCGGTTCTGCGCCGGCACGCGGCCCCCGCGGCGGCCGGGCACGTCCGGCTGCGGGGCCAGCCCGCCCGCCACCAGGTGCTCGTGCGCCACCTGCCACACCGAGCACGGCGCCTTGCAGCGGTGCCACCGGGTGGAGCAGGTCGGGCAGTCACCGCGCTCGTCCGGCTCGTGGGCGCGGAGCATGGCGCGCCACCCCTCGGTCAACCGCGGCAGTTCGGAACGGGCCACCGAGACCAGTGACTGCGCGTCCGCGCGGTTGGCGAGGTCGGAGAGCATGTCGAGGCGCTCCCACACGGCATTGCGGAGCACCTGCCCGAGGATCTGGTCCACCTGGAACTCACCGTTACCTTTCCGCCAGTTTGGCGGCTTCGTTGAGCGCGGTCCGGAGCTGGCCGAGCTGGCTGCCGGTCATCCGCGCCGTTTCACCGGGCGGGCCGACCAGCACGACCTGGCTGTCGTCGACGAAAACCGTGACGCAGCGCTCGCGGTTGATCAGGTCACCGCACTGCACGCGCCAGACCGTCTGCCCGCCTTCGTGCCGGCGAAGGTTCGCCGAGCGCGGGTCGACCGCCTGTGGCACGGCGCGCGGGACGGAAGAACGCACAGGGGTCACGGTGGCCGTACGACCTGTCGGGATCGAGTCCAGGAACTCCACCGGCTACTCCGCTCTGCTCGTCGCTCGCAATATCCGTGTTTCGTAGCTCTCCGTGAAGGGCGGCCGTTGGTGGTCGCTGTCCGTGATCACCCGGGGTGCCGGACCGCTCACGGAGAACTGAGATCTACATTGCGGTGAAAGCGAGGCGGAAAGAACCCTGCACCGCAGTCATAGCGGCGACCGGCCTGAGTTCCACGATAAGCGGTCGGCGGAGTTCACCCCGGCCGATCAGGCTCGGCAATCGGCGTTTCGCACGGTTGAATGGGTGTGCCTACGCTGTGGACAGACGCCCGACGGACTGTGAGGGGGCGCGAATGGACGCCATGAACAGCACTGGGTCCCACCAGGGACAGGCTGGTCATCCCATCCCGCCGACTGCCTGGGAGCAGCCGGAGATGCGAGAGGCGCTCGCCGCTCGCGAGATCAGCTCGGTCTACCGCCAGCTGCGCAAGCACGGTGTGTCCCAGCGCCAGATCGCCGCGATGACCGGCCAGTCGCAGTCCGAGGTGTCGGAGATCCTCAAGGGACGGCAGGTGATGGCCTACGACGTCCTGGTCCGGATCGCCGACGGCCTGGGTGTCGCCAGGGGATACATGGGCCTCGCCTACGACGAGGCCACGGCGATACAGGTCGTCGGCAACGCCGACGGCCCGCAGGCTGAGGAGGACGAGTCCGTGAAACGGCGGAAGTTCCTCGCGCACGCCGCGCAGGTCACCATGGGTGCAGCGGTCTTCGGACCGGCGTCCGAGGCTTGGGCGACGCGTCCCGCGAGGACACCGGCGCCAGGCCGGATCGGGATGACCGACGTCCGGCAGATGGAGGCCGCCACCCGGGCGCTGCGCGCATTGGACTACCAGTACGGCGGCGGGTTCTGCCGCGACGCGGTGGTGGCGCAGCTGTCCTGGGGACAGCAGATGCTCGAATCCAGCGGTGCCGAACTGGTCAAGTCCCGGCTCTACGTGGCACTGGCCGACCTGCACAGCCTGGCGGGCTGGACCTCGTTCGACACCGGCCTGGTCGACTCGGCGCGGGGGCACTTCGCCAACGCGCTCGACCTGGCCAAGCAGGGCGACAACAACCCGCTGGTGGCCAACGTGCTCTACCGGATGGGCCGGGTCTACCTGCACCAGGACGCGCCGAACGACGCGCTCAAGCTGTTCCAGCTGGGCCAGATCGCGGCCCAGGAGTCGGGCTCCGAGCTGGCCATCTCCGTGCTCTGCGCGAACCAGGCGTGGGCCTACGCGATGATGGGCAACGAGGAGCAGGCGCTCAAGCTGCTGGGCCGCACCAAGGACGAGTTCGCCCGCGCGGACATCGCCAACGCCGAGTCCTGGGTGCAGTTCTTCAACGAAACCGACGTCTACGCGATGATCGGCACGGTGCACACCGCGCTGGCCATCGAGGGCAAGGCCGACCACACCAAGTACGCCATTCCGGCGCTGACCAGGGCGGTCGAGTCCTACGGCGACGACATGGCCCGCAGCCGGGTGTTCAACCTGAGCGCGCTGGCCACCAACCACCTGCTCGAAGGCGACCTCGACCAGGGCGCGAAGGTGGGCGGCAAGGCGCTGGACGCGGCCGAGGGGCTGAAGTCGGCGCGGATCAAGGACCGGATGATGCCGCTCAAGGTCGAGGCCGAACGGCGCCGGAACAACGCCGACGCCCGCGACCTGGCCGACCGGATCAACGCGTTCTACGCCGCCTGAGCGAGGCGGGCGGGACCCGGTGTCGGCGACTCTGGAAGGCGCTTTGGACGGCCGGTTCACCAGGGAGAAGCTGGACGGGGCGCTCGCTCGGGCGTGCGCCCTGCTCGGCGTGGACGCCGACGGGGCGCGGCTGCTGCGCTTCACCAACAACGCGGTGTACTCGCTGGCCGGGGCGCCGATCGTGGTGCGCATCGTCGGGTCCCGCACGCTGCGCCACCGCGCCCACAAGGTGGTCGCCGTGGCCGAGCACTTCGCCCGGCACGGCGTGCCGGCCATCCGCCTGTTCGGTGACCTGCCGCAACCCCTGGAGCTGGGCGAACACCTGGCGACGGTGTGGGAGCGGGTGCCGGGCGAGGCCGGTCACGGCACGGCCGCCGACCTGGCCGCGCTGCTGCGCCGGGTGCACCAGCTCGAACCACCGGACGGCGTCGGCGGGTGGGCACCGCTGGACGACGTCCGCGCCCGCGTGGCCGACGCCGAGGAACTGGCGCCCGGCGACCGGCGGTTCCTGCTGGACCGGTGCGCCGAGGTCGAAGAACAGCTGGCCCAGGTCGAATTCGCGTTGCCCGCCGCGCTGGTGCACGGCGACGCGCACCCCGGCAACGTGATCGCCGGGCCGGACGGCCCGGTGCTGTGCGACTTCGACTCCTCCTGCGTCGGCCCGCCGGAGTGGGACCTGATCCCGCTGGCCGTCGGCCGGGAGCGGTTCGGTGATCCGGCCGGGCGCTACCGGGAGCTGGTCGAGGGCTACGGCTTCGACGTGACCCGCTGGTCCGGCTTCCCGGCGCTGCGGGCCGCCCGTGAACTCAAGCTGACCACCAGCGTGCTGCCCATCCTGCGCAGCCACCCGTACGTCCGGGGGCAGCTGCGCATGCGCCTGGCCGACCTGCGGGCCGGGCGGACCGGTACCCGGTGGAGCCGGTACCGCTGAACGGTCGTAAAAAACGCGACATTCGGCGCTGGGGAATGACCGTTCGTCGTTTCTGCCCGAACGGCAAGCTGCAGGCAGTGAATTCGGCCCGACCGATCACCCCTTCTCGAGCATTCGTTACGCAGAATGAACGCGCACTGATTACCCACCGCCACCGAAAACCGGTGGCGAAGATCGTCTTGCCTGCTCAGGGGAGTGAGCGCAACTCTTCCGCGAGCGGTTTCGCCTCGGGCCGGTTCAGCTCTGTGTAAATGGGCAATGCCGCTTCGTAACGTGACTTGGCCTCTTCGATATCGCCGGCGAGCTTCGCGACGTCGCCGAGGGCGTGGATCGCCCGCGCCTGTTCGAACGCCGAACCGGCCGATTCCATCGTGGCGAGGGCCTCGTGCAGCTCGGCACGCGCTTCGCCGAACCGTTCGTCGTGCGCCAGCGCCCGCCCGAGGTCGATCTGGGCCCGCGCGCGGTTGTAGACGTCACCCTGGGCGTCGAGCAGCGACTTGGCCTGCGCCAGCCGTTCGGCGGCCTCCGCGCCACGACCGGCCTTGACCAGCGTCGCCCCGAGGTTGATCAGCGCCAGGTTCACGTCGTGGGCGCGTTCGAGGCGGCGGGCGTAGGCCAGTTCCTCCTCGAAGTGGGTCAGCGCGTCCTCGACCCGGCCCTGGGCCAGCGCGACCAGGCCCAGCCCCTCCACCGAGCGGATGGCGATCGCCTGGTCACCGCCGCCGGCCAGGGCGTCCTTGCCCGCCTTGTAGTACTCGATGGCCTCCTCGAACCGCCCGGCGCCGCGGCAGGCGCCCGCCGAGCGGTTCAGCATCAGCGCCTTGGCCGAGGGGTTGCCCCACTGCTCGGCGCACTTCACCCCGAGCTGGCTGACCGTGAGGTAGTCGCGGTAGTGCTTGCGCAGCAGGAACAGCGGCCACATCGCGGCAGCCAGCTGCCAGGCGAGTTCGGGCAGCTCCTGCTCGTACGCGGTCTGGATGGCGGCGATCAGGTTGGGGCGCTCGCGTTCCAGCCAGGGCAACGCGTCGTCGTTGCCGGGCAGCGACTCCGGGTCGGGGCCGCGGTCGCCGAACTCGTACGGGATGCGGTCCTGGTCGGGCACGGTCAGCGTGTCCTCGGTGCGGCGAGCGGCCCGCAGGTACCACTCGAGGATGCGACGCCGTGCGGCTTCGGCTTCCTCGGGGTTCTCGGCGGCTTTGTCCTCGGCGTGCAGGCGCACCAGGTCGTGGAAGCCGAAGCGGCCCTTCTGCGCTTCGAGCAGGCCGGACTGCACGAGTTCCCCGAGCAGCGCCTCGGTGTCGTCCACCGACCGCCCGGCGGCCCCGGTCGCCGCGCCGAGACCGAACTCGGGCCCGGGGTGCAGGCCCAGCGCGCGGTAGAGCTGCGCCGCGTCGGGGGACAGGTCCTGGTACGAGAGGTCGAAGGTGCTGGTCACCGAGAGGTTCTCCTTCTGGTCCGCCAATGCCGCCAGCCGCAATCGTTCCAGCTGGGCCACCGCGCGCGCAGCGGAGAGGTGGGGCTGGTTGGCCAGCTTCACCCCGAGCACGTGCAGCGCGATCGGCAGGCCGTCGCAGAAGGTGACCATCTTCTGCAGGTGCGGATCGGGTTCGGCGGTGCGCTCGTCGTCGACGATCGCGGAGAGCAGCTGGATGCCGTGGCCGTGCTCGAACTTGGTCAGTTCGAGGCGCTTCGCGCCGTGGCTGGCACGCAGGCCGCCGAGGCGGAACCGGCTGGTCACCAGCACCACGGTGCCGGGAGCGGTGGGGATGAGCGGCGCCACCTGCTCGGAGGAGACGGCGTCGTCGAGCACCACCAGCAGCGGGCGGCCCGCGGTCTCGGTGCGGTACATCGCCTTCAGCTCGTCGAGCCCGGCGGGCTGCCTCTTGGCGTCGATCCCGAAGGCGACGAGGAAGCGCTTGAGCAGTTCACCCGTCTCGGTGGGACCGGTGGCGTTGAAGGCGCCGAGATCGGCGTAAAGCTGACCGCGGGGGAAGCGGGTGCGGACGCGGTGCACCCAGTGGCGCGCCAGCGCCGACTTGCCGATGCCGCCGAGCCCGCAGATCACCTGCACCAGCGGCCGGTCGGCGGGCTCGTCGAGCAACCGGTCGAGCACCGCGAGCTGCTCGGTGCGGTTGGTGAAGTGGGCGGGTGGCTGCTCCAACTCCCTGGGCACCACCGGCTCCGCCTCGGGCGACCGCCGCGGCGCCGGGGCGGTGACCTGGCCGGCCGGGCTGGGACTGGGGTTCGGGCTGGGGCTCACGCCTGCTGCTCCGCTGTGCACACGCGTCCAGACGAGCGATCCGGGCGTGTGGTTCCCCCCACAGCGGGCTTCGCCCGGGAGTCCGCCCGTTCAGCCCAATCCCCGCCGCCCGAACGGCCCTGTTGCGTACCTTCGACCGGGGCTGAGTTGACGGGTCGGGAGCGCGGAACCGGTCCGGGTGCTCAGGTGGAGGACGGTGTCGTTGCGGCTGAGGGCCGTTTTGGCCAGCTGATCGAACGCATCGCTCGGGTTGAGTGTTGAAGCTCCGTGTCGGCGCGTGAAGCTGTGGCCGGCTACTTCGGAGATGAGCTGTGGCGGGGCCGGCCTGGGGAAGTGGTAGAGCGTCGCGGAGCAGCCCAGCAGTGGGTGGCTGCCGACGTTGAACGGTACGAGGTGCAGCTCGAAGTTGGACAGGTCCAGGGCGAGGTCGCGCAGGTGGGCGAGTTGTTCGCGCATGGTGGCTTCGCCGCCGATCTTGGTGTGCAGCACGGCTTCACCGAGGTAGCAGCGGTAGTGCAGCGGCGGCCTGGTATCGGGCCGGTGGAGGAGGTGCTGGCGGGTGAGTTGGAACTCCGCCAGGTCCGTGGCCCCGCGGGTGGTCGGTTCGGTGGACGCGCTCAGCGCCTCGGCATAGGACCGCACCTGCAGCAGGGGCGGTATCACCTCGCCGGAGTAGTAGCAGGCGGTGACGGCCTGGGCTTCGAGTTCGACGATGCGGCGAAGCCGCGGTGGCGGCACGTAGTCGCCGTAGGTGCCGTACCGCTTGCGCCCGGCCTGCCGCCGCACGTGCGCCAGGATCCGGGCGCGCTGTTCGTCCGGAACCCGGTATTCCTCCAGCAGCTTCTCCGCCTCGGCCGGTTTCGGGGTCGAGCGCGCGAGTTCCAGGTCGCCGATCTTTGAGGTCGTGCACCCGAGGACGGCGGCGGCTTGTTCGCGGGAGACGCCGGCTCCTTCGCGGAGTTGCCGGAACAGAGCGCCGAGTTCGGGCCGACGGCCCTGGATGGAGATCGACATGGACCCTCCTGGGTTGAAACGCGGTGCACGCTCGCTGTTCACTCGACTCCTGTTCTGATGGAATGACGCGCTCGTTCCTGCGGAATCGGAGCGACTAAAAGCGCTGGATCTCCAGCAACCGCCGTTGCAGCCAGTCCGGCGGTACACCGCAGAGCTGTGCGGCCGCCTCGATGGCTTGCGGTGTCAATCGGATCAGGCCGTTGCCGTAGTTCTTCGCCCAAGCCGCGAGGGGCTGCAACCGCGGGTCGTCGACGGCGCGCAAGCGCCGGGTGTGAACCACCTGTACCCGGCGCCCCGCCATCGGCCACACCACCTGGACCGGCTGGCCGATCACCCGGCAGTATTCGAGCAGCTTGTCGATCGGGATCGACCGTGCGCCTGTCTCATACGACCCGATCGTGGCCGCGCAAACCTCGGTCAGCATCCGCGCCGCCACGTCCTCACGGCTCAGGCCCGCCCTGACCCGCTCCATCCGCAAGTTCCGGCCGAGTTCGCGTTGGAAGGTCATGACCCGGCCGCCAAGCGCTCGACCGCCACGATCAGCAGCGCGTATTGGTCGACGCGCCGCCTGCACGCGGGCTTCCACCAGGCCCTGGGTCTCCACCACATTGGCCCCCGGCTCAGCTCGTCCAGCATCGTGTTCCGCACAACCTCCGGCGGTTGCCTGACTGCCAGGGCGCGATATCGAGCGACGAGTCGATCGACTTGTTTCTGGCGCGCCTCGGAGAACGTCGACGATGGCGAAGTCATGGCGCCATTCCTCGAAGCGAGGAATCGCAGAACGCTTCCACTTCCTCATCGGTGGCCCACGGAATTGCGGAGCTCAATCCGGCCTTGACGAGGTCGTCGAGAACCGACTGCGGAGAGTCGGGGCTGTCAGGCTCGCTGCCCTCCTCGACGGGACAAGGGGTCAGAGCGCAGCGATCACCGACACCGGAGTTGCCGGTCCTCACGGGGTGCCGTCCTGGCACTGCTGTTGGGACAGCAGGGTTTCGAAGATCGACCGGCCCACCATGCGGCACCGGCGGCAGGAGTGCCACCAGCGCAGCGCCGCCACTCGGCCCACCGGGTCGTCACATCGCAAGACCGGTAACTGAACTTTCGCGCTCACCGTCGAGCACCTCCTTGTGATCAGGAGGTGACGCTAAGACTCCCTGCGGGCGCTTTGTACGCTGCTTGCGTACACCCGCCGGTTTCACCCAGTCGGGGCAATTCCCATCCGCCACGCCAAACCTCGCAGTTCGCGGCCCCCAGCGTCTCGCCGAGCGACACGGAGAACTGCCGCGACTGCTTCTCGCGCGAAGTTGTTGTTCCGGACTTGCTGGGGGGTCAGCTCTTCCGCTTTGAGCAGCGCTTGGAGCCCGTCGGACTGCGTCTTCTTCTCGGCGATGAGACCGCGGCCGAGGTCTATCCAGAACGCGCCTTGCCTCGACGTGGGCACGGTTGCCAGGGGTACTCCGTTGGCGATCTCGGCGACCCTCCCGCCGTCACCGACCTCGACGCCGATGCTGATCTTCCAGATGCCGACGTTCGCGCGCCCGAAATTCATCGTGCCCGCTCCCCACGATGAGTTGTCCAGGTCAAGGCAGTTGGCCATGGCCTCGGCCTCGTCGAGGTGCGTCCGAGCCATGGAGTCGTCTCCGGTGGCAGCCGCGGCGAGCGCAGCGGTGAGGTGGGACATGCCACGGCTCTCAAGTCGGGCACCGGGCAGGTCGACCGCGGCGACGGCCAGGCGGTACTGACGCGCACGGGAGATCGACGACAGGAACTGAGCGCGCGTCCACCCCGCGACCCCGAGCCATTCCGGTTCGCCGAGCAACTCCGCGGCCTGGGTGACCCGGTCGGCGGCGACATATCCCAAGTGCCTGGTGCCCATTCTGGCGGCGAGGTTGCCCGCGGCGTGGTAGGCGGCGACCAGCACACGAAGGGCCCGTGTCCGATGTTCGCTGGCGGGCGCGGCGTGGCACAGAAGATCGTGGATCAAGTTCGGCAGGACCTCCCCCTGCCCGGCGTAGTCCGAGGCCGGGCGAAGGGTATTGACCAGCGTGTTGGATTCGGACCACACCTCTTCCCAGGGACGTGGGGGGTAATCGTCCGGAACTTCGCCCGGGTGCCATTCCGTGAGGATGGCCTCGATGCGCAGAAGTGAAGCCCGAGCACTCGCACTGAGCGGGTCGGCGCTGAGGTGCGGGCGCTGGCTGATTTCCGTGGGGGAGACTCGTAGCGTGCGGGCCAGGGCTTCGAGGACTTTCCGGTTGTTCAACGGCTTGTCACCGCGTTCGAGCTCGCCGAGGTAGGTGAACGAATAGCCGGACAACTGGGCGGCAGCGCGAAGGCTGAGCCCTCGCCATTCTCGAATTTCGCGCAGGCGGCGGCCAAGGTCAGCGTCCATCAGTGCACCTCTTCGCGCTCGTCCCCTCCGCGGAACCCCGGCCCGTCGACCGGGGGCGTGTACTCCGCGAAGAGATACCTCCACAGGCTACCCGTGATTGCATCGCAAGCACCTCTGCCAGCGGCAACCCAGACCCTGGCGGCAGCTGAGCGCCCCCGGTACAGGCCAGGCACGCAGTCAGTCCACTACTGCCGACGCAAGGGATCGTTCAGGCGACCGGTGCCCGGGTCAGTACCACCGCGAAACCGAAGGCCAGTCCCATCACCGTGAGTTCCAGCGTGGCCCACATCGCCAGTGCCGTGCGTTCGTGGCGCAGGATCCGGGGCATCAGGCGCCACCGCACGTGGGCGCCGAGCAGGGCGATGACGCCGGTGCACACCAGTTTCAGCAGCACCAGCTGGCCGTACGGGGTGGTGAGCAGGCCGGTCACCAGGTCCATCGTCGGGTTCAGGTTGATTTCGACGACGCCGTTGAACAGGCCGGTGGCCGCGGACAGGAGCAGGCACAGGGTGGCCAGCTTCGAGAACCGCGGCAGGGCGTGGGCGAGCAGGGTGCGGTTCCCGATCAGCAGCACCGCCATCGCGCCGAGGCCGCCGGTCCAGGCGACGGCGCTCATCACGTGCAGCTCCATCGAGATCATCGTGTAGTCGTGGTAGTCCCAGTTCGACGCGTGGCCGGTGACCGGGAGCGGCAGCAGCGCGAACAGGCCCAGCCCGACCCGCACCTCGGCGGGCACCTTTTCGCCGTGGCGCAGGGTCAGCACGCCCAGCCCGGCGTGCACCAGCGCCAGCACGCCCACCACGAGCAGCGCCTTCCCGGCGCCGATCTGCACGATGTAGTCCCACACGTCACCCGCGCCGATGGTCTCCGACTGCGGCCGGAACTCCGCGGTCTGCAACACCAGCGCGACGAACGCGGTGGCCGACCACACCAGTGCGCCGGCCACCGCCGCCGGGCGGGCCAGGCGCAGCACCGGTTCGGTCAGCTTCGGCCGGTCGTAGCCGACCAGCACCGACAGCAGCGACAACCCGATCGTGGTGACCGCCGCGAGGTCCAGCAGCACCCGCACGAGCGGGATGGCCACCGAGACCGCCTCGCTGACCTCGGTCACCCCCGGGATCGGCGCGGTCGCCGACAGGGCCACGCCGACCAGCGCGCCCAGCAGTGCGGCGGCGACCACGCAGACCAGCGTGGTGTACCGGACCGGCGAGGTGGTCTCGGCCCGGGTCATGACTTCGTCGGCTCCTTGCCCGCCCGCAACGCGAACACCAGGCCCAGCGCGAGCAGCACCACGGCGCCGGCGATCCACACCCACAGCGGCACCCCGCCGGAACCGCTGTCCGCGGTGCCGCCGCCGGTGTCACCCGATCGGGCGGCGTCCGCGGCCGCCGGGGTGCCGTTGCCCGCCTTCGCCAGGGTGAACTTGATCTCGTCGGTCACCGCGTGCCCGTCCGCCGACAGGATGCGGAAGCCCAGCGTGTACTCACCGGCCGGGCCGAGCGGGCGCAGCGGCGCGCTGACCACGTTGCCCTTGACCTCGACCGTGCCCTCGGCCCACTGCGAGCCGTCCGGGCCGGTGACCGCGACCTGGTTCACGTCGGCCGACTGCACGTACTGGTCGAAGGTCAGCGTGACCCGCGGCGGCCCTTCCTGCAGCGACGCGCCCTTCGCCGGATCGGACGACACCAGCACGTTGTGCGCCAGCGCCGGGGAGGCCAGGCCGAGCAGGGCCGTCGCGGTCAGCACCGCGACCAGGAGCCGCTTCATGCGCCCGCCCTCGACGACTTCCGCGCGCGGATGGTCGCGCCGGCGCCGACACCGAGGCCGAGCGCGCCGACGGCGAGGCCGGCGCCGCCGAGCCAGCGGGCGGTGTCGTCGGTGGCCGAAGCGGCCTGGTCGGTGTGCCCGGATCCGGCCTGCTCACCCGAGCCCGTGCCCGTGGCCGGGCTCGCGGCCTCGTGCCCGTGGTCACCACCGCTGCTCGCCGCGGCCAGCTTGACCGTCGGCGCCGGGTGCTCCGGCTCCTCCCCGCCCTCCGGGGGCGGCGGCGCGTCCCAGGCCACCACCTTGCCGTTCTCGTAGGTCTGCGTGGCCGGCAGCACCAGCGTGTCCACAGTGGATGGCAGGGTGGAGGCGTTGAACTCGAACTCCTGGTACTCGCCGGAACCGGCGGCGATCTTGGTCCCGCCCTGCGCGGTCCAGGTGATCTTGCTAACCACTTCGCTGACGTCGGCGCCCTTGCCGTTCTTCACCGGCGTGGGCAGGGTCACCTTGGCGATCTCGGCGGTCCAGCCCGGCACCGGCTTGGTGCGGGCGGAGGTGATGCCGTACTCCGCCGGAAAGGCGACCTCGACCTTGGTGGTACCGGCGTCGGCCTCCTCGTTGGGCACGCGCAGCAGGATCAGCGCGCGGCCGCCCTTCTGCGGGGCCTGCCCGTAGTAGTCCGCGGTGACGTGCGCCGAGGCCAGTCCGGCACCCATCAGGCCGGTGAGCCCGGCCACGCCCGCGAGCACCGCGGCACGCTGCACAAATCGCTTCGTCGACATGAAGATTCGCTCCTGAACAGGGGGGATTTCGAAAGGGGCTGGTTCAGGCAGCGACGGGCGGACCGCGCCTGCCGAGCACGGTCCGCAGGAACACCGGGACCGCCCCGGCGGAGAGTTCGGGGTGGACGGTGACCGGGCGCACCGGCTCACCCCGCACCGGGAGCGCCGACCAGGCCACCGGCAGCAGCAGCCGCAGGCTCGACAGCACGACCAGCAGCAGCGACTCGGCGCGGGCCAGCAGCACCGCCGTGCCGAGCACGGCCACCGCGTGCGCCGCGGTCATCGGCAGCGAAGCGGCCGGGACGCCGTGGGCCGCCGCGTGCCCGCCCAGCTCGGTGAGCACGAAGTGCATCACCACCTGCGCGGGCGCCAGCACGGCCAGGATGCCGGGCAGGCCGCGCGTGCGGTCGGCGAGCGCGGTCGAAGTCCACCCGATCAGGGCGGTCAGCAGGAGGGTGAGCGAGAAGTTCGGCACCGCGCCGTCGGCCAGTGCGTGAGCGGTGATCGCCAGCGCCGCCGACGCCGAGGCCAGCAACACGCCGCGCACGACGCGCAACGCGCTGTGCTCACGGCTCCTGCTCACCAGAACAGCGTATGGGACCGCCCCACCTGCGGCGAAGCCCCTCCCGGGAGATGAGCACCGGTGGAGAAATCCGGCGCGCGACTGGCAGAAATACCAGATTCACGCAGCTGGAACGGCGGACGGCGGCAATCGGGTTCCGATTGACACGCCGTTGTGCTTGCCGAGCGGGTGATCTTCCGCAAATGTGGTCCCACCCAATGGCGGCTTGACCTGGTCAGCGATTCGAGGCACGCCGCGTACGGGGTACGGGTTAGGGTGCTGCACCGAACGGGTTACCCACGGGGCCGGAAGGAGGTCGCGCCGATTCGTCGGCGTGTGGACATGACTACGGGTTCGCAGGACGGCAAGCCAGGCGAAGCGGAGGTCGGGGGCGCGCACCGCGCGGACACCCACGACCTCGCGAACGCGCCGGACACCACCGGCGCAGGTCACAGCCCAGAGGAGCACATCCCACTCGAACTCGCCGCGGAGAGACCGGCCGAGACGGACAAGGTCGTCTTCGGGGTCGCCGCGGTGCTCGCCCTCGCCCTGATCGCCTGGGGCGTGTCGTCCCCGTCGAGCCTCGCGTCGGTCGCCAAGACCCTGCTCAACAAAGCGGTAATTCCTTACGGTGGCTGGGCATTCGTGCTCACCGCCAGTGGATTCGTGTTGTTCGCCGTCTGCTTGGCGATCAGCCGCTACGGCCGCATTCCGCTGGGCCAGGACAAGGAACGCCCGGAATTCCGCACCTCCTCGTGGATCGCCATGATGTTCAGCGCCGGAATGGGCATCGGGCTGATGTTCTTCGGCGTCTACGAACCGGTTTCGCACCTCGCGAGCCCGCCGCCGGGCACCGCCCCGGCCGGTTCCGACGAGGCCGTGCACACCGCGATGGCGACCACGCTGTTCCACTGGACCGTGCACCCGTGGGCGATCTACGCGGTGGTCGGCCTCGCCATCGCCTACAGCACCTTCCGCAAGGGCCGCAGCCAGCTGATCAGCTCGGTGTTCGCGCCGCTGCTCGGGCAGCGCCGCACCGAGGGTCCCCTGGGCAAGGCCATCGACGTGATGGCGATCTTCGCCACGCTGTTCGGATCGGCCGCTTCGCTGGGCCTCGGTGCGCTGCAGGTCGGCGGCGGTCTCGGCGCGGTCGGCTGGATCGACAACCCCGGCAAGGGCGTGCTGGTGGCCATCATCGCCGTGCTGACCATCGCGTTCATCGCCTCGGCGGTGTCCGGGGTGGCCAAGGGCATCCAGTGGCTGTCCAACACCAACATGGTGCTGGCCGCGGTGCTGGCGTTGTTCGTGCTGGTGGTCGGCCCGACCGTGCTGATCTTCAACCTGGTGCCCGGCGCGATCGGGGACTACTTCCGCGAGCTGGCCGAGATGTCCGGCCGGACCGGGGCCACCGGCGGCGAGGAGATGCAGACCTGGCTGTCCGGCTGGACGGTCTTCTACTGGGCCTGGTGGATCTCCTGGACGCCGTTCGTCGGCATGTTCATCGCGCGCATCTCGCGCGGGCGCACCATCCGCCAGTTCATCATCGGCGTGATCGCGGTGCCGAGCGTGGTCAGCCTGATCTGGTTCGCCATCTTCGGCGGCGCGGCGATCGACCGCCAGCAGAACGGGGTGGACATCGCCGGTGCGGGCAGCGAGCAGTCGGCGACCTTCGAACTGCTGGAGACGCTGCCGTGGTTCCTCCCGATCGCGATCCTGGTGATGGTGCTGGTGTCGATCTTCTTCGTCTCCGGCGCGGACGCCGCGTCGGTGGTGATGGGCACGCTGTCGCAACGCGGTTCGGTGCACCCGAAGAAGAACGTGGTGATCTTCTGGGGCGTGCTGATGGGTGCCGTCGCGGCGGTGATGCTGCTGGTCGGCGGCAACGAGGGCCTGAAGGGCCTGCAGAACCTGACCATCCTCATCGCCGTGCCGTTCGTGGTGGTGATGATCGGTCTCTGCGTCGCCGTCTGGCGCGACCTGCGCCGTGATCCGCTGGTACTGCGGGAGGACGAGATGATGAGGTCACTGGAAGAGATCCACGAGGAACGCACCGGCGGGGGCGCCAGGCCCCGGCGGCGGCTGCTCAAGGGCCGCCGGCCGTGAACGTCTTCGAGTTCGTCGTCGACCGCTGGGACCGGATCTCGGTCGAGGCGTGGCTGCACGTGAGCGCGGTCGTGCAGTGCACGGTCATCGCCGCGGTGCTCGGCGTGCTGACCGGGGTGGCGGTCTACCGCTCCCCGATCGGCTCGGCCGTGGCCACCGCACTGGCCAGCGCGATCCTGACCATCCCGTCGTTCGCGCTGCTCGGCCTGCTCATCCCGGTGGTCGGCCTCGGCACCGAGCCGACGGTGATCGCGCTGGTGCTCTACGCCCTGCTGCCGATCGTGCGCAACACCATCGTCGGCCTCGGCGGGGTGGACCCGGCGATCGCCGACGCGGCCAAGGGCATCGGGATGAGCCGGTTCGGCGTGCTGACCAGGGTGGAGCTGCGGCTGGCCTGGCCCGCCATCCTGGCCGGGATGCGGGTCGCCACCCAGATGCTGATGGGCATCGCGGTGATCGCGGCCTACGCCAAGGGGCCCGGCCTCGGTGACGAGGTGTTCTCCGGGCTGGTCCGCGCGGGCAGCGCCAACGCGGTCAACGAGGCGCTGGTCGGCACGATCGGCGTGGTGATCCTCGCGCTGCTGCTCGAGGGCGTGTACTTCCTGATCTCCCGTTTCACCATCTCAAGGGGTGTCCGTGGCTGAGAACGTGGTTACATCGGCGACCGCCGCCGACAGCGGCGAAGGGGTCTCCGGGGTGGAGATCCAGCTCGAGCAGGTCACCAAGCGCTACCCCGGGCAGAAGCAGCCCGCGGTGGAGGACTTCTCCATGGTGGTGCCCGCCGGGAAGATCGTCATCTTCGTCGGGCCGTCCGGCTGCGGCAAGACCACCACCATGCGGATGATCAACCGGCTGATCGAGCCCACCTCGGGCAAGATCACCATCGGCGGTCAGGACGCGCTCTCGCTGAACCCGGACCGGCTCCGGCGCACCATCGGCTACGCGATCCAGCAGGCCGGGTTGTTCCCGCACTTCACCGTGGGGCAGAACATCGCCGTGGTGCCCGGCCTGCTCGGCTGGGACAAGCAGAAGGTGGCCAACCGGGTCGAGGAGATGATGGACCTGGTCGGGCTGGACCCGGCGCAGTTCCGCGACCGGTTCCCCCGGCAGCTCTCCGGTGGGCAGCAGCAGCGCGTCGGGGTGGCCCGCGCGCTGGCCGCCGACCCGCCGGTGCTGCTGATGGACGAGCCGTTCGGCGCGGTCGACCCGATCACCCGCGGCAACCTGCAGGACGAGCTGCTGCGCCTGCAGACCGAGCTGAAGAAGACCATCGTCTTCGTCACGCACGACTTCGGCGAAGCGGTCAAGCTCGGCGACAAGATCGCCGTGCTCGGTGACCGGTCGTCGATCCTGCAGTACGACACCCCGGACGCGATCCTGGCCAATCCGGCGAACGACACGGTGGCCGGGTTCGTCGGGGCCGGTGCCTCGCTCAAGCAGCTGACCCTGCTGCGCGTGCGGGACATCGACTACCGCGACGACGGCCTGCCCACCCTGTCGCTGAGCGATTCACCCGCCGAGGCGCGCAAGCGGCTGACCGAGGCCCGCAAGACCTACGGCCTGGTGCTCGACGACCGGCGCCGCCCGCTGAGCTGGGTGCACGTGCGCGACCTGGTCTCGGCCGGTTCGCTGAGCGCGGTGGCCCGGCCGATCGGTGACTCGGTGAGCACCCAGTCGACCCTGCAGGACGCGCTGGAGGCGATCCTCACCGAAGGCGGCCGCGCGGTGGTCACCGGACCGCGTGGCGAGTACGTCGGCGGGGTGGACATCGAGACCGTGATGGACACCGTCCGGCAGCTGCGGGCCGAGCACGGGGACGACGCATGACCACGGCGGCGCAGACCGACACCTCCGGGTTCACCACCGAATCGGGTTCGGCACGCGCCGAGCGGGTGCGGTTGTTCGCGCAGCCGCTGGTGGTCGTGCTGGTCGTCGGCGCGGTGCTGGCGTGGGTGTTCTCCAGCGAGCTGAAGCCGAACGAGCAGAAGACGCTCAACGCGAGCACGCTGTTCACCACGCTCGGCGAGCACCTGCTGATCACCGTGGTGGTCACCGCCATGGTGGTGGTGGTCGCGGTGCCGCTCGGCATCGCGCTGACCCGGCGCTGGGCGAAACCGGCGGCGCCGTTCTTCCTGGCCATCGCGAACATCGGGCAGGCCGCCCCGGCGCTGGGTGTGCTGGTGCTGTTCTTCCTGTGGACCGGCTGGGAGGGGCTGTGGGTGGTCGCCATCCCGCTGGCCTTCTACTCGCTGCTGCCGGTGCTGCGGAACACCATGGTCGGCCTGCAGCAGGTGGACCCGGCGCTGATCGACGCCGGGCGCGGCATCGGCATGTCCGCCCCGGCGGTGCTCCGGCGCATCGAACTGCCGCTGGCCGTGCCGCTGATCCTGGCCGGGCTGCGGACCTCGCTGGTGCTCGCGGTGGGCACCGCGACGCTGGCGGTCTTCGTCAACGGCGGTGGTTTCGGCGTGCTCATCGACACCGGGTACAAGCTGCAGCTCAACCGCGTGATCGTGGTGGGCGCGGTGCTGGCGGTGGGCACGGCGCTGATCGTGGACTGGCTCGGCGCGGTCGCCGAGCAGTACCTGGGACCGAAGGGACTGCGATGAACCGGCTCAAGGCGGTATTCGGTGCCGTGCTGCTGGCCGCCTCGGTGAGCGCGTGCGGGCTGGAGACCAACGCCGCGCTGCCGTACGCGGTGGGGCCGGGCTCGATCAAGGCGGTGCCCGCGCTGTCCGGTGTGGACGTCACGGTCGGCTCGAAGGACTTCACCGAGAACATCCTGCTGGCCTACATGGCCGAACTGGCGTTGTCGGCGGCGGGCATGGACGTCACCGACCTGTCCGACATCAAGGGGTCGACGAACGCGCGGCAGGCGCTGCTCGCCGGTGAGGTCGACATGAGCTGGGAGTACACCGGCACCGGCTGGATCAACTACCTCGGCAACACCGATCCGATCCCGGACGAGCAGCAGCAGTACGAGGCGGTGCGGCGGGCGGACCTCGAGCAGAACGGGATCGCCTGGCTGGACTACTCGCCGGTGAACAACACCTACGCCTTCGCCACCACGGCGGAGTTCGCGCAGCAGCACAACCTGAAGACCACCACGGACATGACGAACTTCCTCAAGCAGAACCCGCAGGAGGCGGTGTTCTGCGTGGAGACGGAGTTCGCCAGCCGCCAGGACGGTTTCCCCGGGGTGCAGAAGACCTACGACTTCCCGGCCACCGAGGTCAAGCAGTTCGGCACCGGGGCGATCTACGCCTCGATCGCGAACAACACCTGCCGGTTCGGCGAGGTCTTCACCACCGACGGCCGGATCGCCGGGCTGAACCTGACCGTGCTGGCGGACGACAAGAAGTTCTTCCCGCAGTACAACGTCTGCCCGACGCTGCGGCAGGACTACCTCACCGCCCACCCGGAGATCGCCGACGTGCTGCGGCCGGTGGCCGCGGAGATGACCAACGACCAGATGATCCAGCTGGGCAAGAAGGTGGACATCGAAGGTCGGGACGCGGGTGCCGTGGCCAGGGACTGGATGGTCGAAAAGGGCTTCGTCACGGCTGGTTGAGCGCAGCAGGTGGGGCAGCCCCGGCCAGGGGGTGCCCCGCTTTCTTCGCCGGGTCAGATGCCCAGGCGGTGCAGCAGCTGGCCTTCCAGGTGGTCCAGTTCGCCGGCGACGGCCCGGTGGGCGGCCCGGCGCCGGGCGGCCGGCATGCGTTCCGCGGCCCGCACCGAGGCGGCCAGCTGGTGCAGCGTGCCGGCGGCGCGGTCGGCGAACCTGGTGTCCTCCGGGGAGGCGTTGGCGGCGGAACGCAGGTCGTCCAGGCCCTCGCCGACCCCGGCGATGCGCGCGTGCAGCCGCGCGCCCCGGCCGGTGAACTCGCCGAGCCTGCCGACGTCGACGCCGAGCTTGCGGGCCTGGTACCGGTCGTAGGCGTCCCTGGCGGCCCCGGCGGCGCGCACGGCGAACGGCGCCACCACGGGGAGCACCGCGGGCCCGACCACCTTCGCCACTGCGAGGGCGTTGCGGGCCTTCTTCGGGGTGAACAGGCCCTCGGCCTCTTCCTTGATCTTCCTGCGGCCCATCGCTCGCCACCTTCCCGTGTCCACCGAGAACTTACTGCCCTGCCCCGGCCGGAGCACCTCGGCACGCACCAGGTGGGCGGTGATCTTCTGTCGTACCCGCGACCTAGAGTGGGGGGATGGAGAACGAGGTGTTGCTGGACGCGGGAGCGGTCACCCGCTGCCGTCGCCGGGTGCACCTCGACCACGACCCGACCGTGCGCGAGGTGCCGCGCGCCCCGCAGGACCCGTCCGCCGCGCAGCGGATCGCCGACGCCGCCGCCCACCGCGACGAGATCGCCCGGCGGCTGATCGCGGCCACCGGCGAGGGCTGGGCCAGCGTGCCGCGTGAGCTGCCGGTGCCGGACCGGGCCGCGCTGACCGAATCCGCGCTGGCCACCCGCGCGCCGTTCATCTGGGGTGCGCTGCTGCCGGTGGACCCCGACGGCGGCCGCCGCGGCGGGGTCGAGGTGCTGGTGCGCACGGCTTCGGGGTACGTGCCGGTGCTGGTGGTGCGCCACCGCATCACCGATCGCGGTGAGGGCGCGATGACCACCGGCCTCACCGATCTCGACCCGGACAACGCCACCCCCGACCCGGCGCGCAAGGTCCGCTCGCACCCGCGGGACCAGCTGCGCCTGGCGCACATCCGCCGGATGCTGCAGAAGCAGGGCCTGGCCGATCCGCGGGCGCTCGGCGGGGTGATCGGGCTGGACGCGGACGTGGTGCTCTGGCACGACCTCAACGCGCCGACCTGGCCCGGTGGCCGTGGGGCGCTGGACGAGTACGACGCCCGCTTCGCCGATCGGCTCGCCGTGGCCAAGGCGGCCGCCACCGGCCAGGAGGCGCTCGCGCAGCCGTCGCGCGTGCTCGAGTGCCGCCACTGCCCGTGGTGGCCGATCTGCGGTGACCAGCTGCTCGCGGCCAGGGACGTCAGCCTGGTGGTGCGCGGGGAGGACGGCGTGGAGCTGCGCCGCGCCGGGGTGTCCACTGTGGACAAGCTGGCCGCGCTGGACCCGGCCGATGGACCGCCGGTGCCGCTGACCGGGGAGTCCTTCGGCAACTCGGTGATGCTGGCCAGGGCCTGGCTGGCCGATCTCAACGTGGTGCGCAAGGTGGACCGGGTCGAGGTGCCGCGGGCCGACGTCGAGGTCGACGTGGACATGGAGAGCTTCGGCGATTCCGGCGCCTACCTGTGGGGTTGTCTGCTCTCCGGCGCCGACGTCGGGGTGCGCCAGGGCTATCACGCGTTCGCCACCTGGGAGCCGCTGCCCACCGACGACGAGGCGCGTTCGTTCGCCGAGTTCTGGGGCTGGCTCACCGAAGTCCGGGAGCGCGCCGAGAAGGCCGGGCTGACCTTCCGCGCCTACTGCTACAACGCGCTCGCCGAGAACCGCTGGCTGTTCGGCACGGCCAAGCGCTTCGCCGGGCAGGACGGCATCCCGCCGCGCTCGGCCATCCAGTCCTTTGTGGATTCCGAGCAGTGGGTGGACCTGTTCCAGCTGGTCTCCGACCAGTTCCTCTGCTCGCACGGCAAGGGGCTCAAGGTGATCGCGCCGGTGGCCGGGTTCAGCTGGCGCGACCCGGAGGCCAGCGGGGAGGCTTCGATGCGCTGGTACCGCGACGCGGTCGGCATGGACGGTGACGAACCGCGCCCGGAGCAGGCCGAACGCATCCTGCGCTACAACGAGGACGACGTGCTGGCCACGTTCACGCTCCGCCGCTGGATGAGCGACGAAGCGCAGAACGTGCCTTTCATGGGCGACCTTTAGCGGGGAGCCATCCGCAGCGAGCCGTCCATCCGGATGACCTCGCCGTTGAGGTAGTCGTGGTCGATGATCGACAGCGCCAGCTTGGCGTACTCCTCCGGCTGCCCGAGGCGCTTCGGGAACGGCACCCCGGCGGCCAGCCCGGCGCGGAACTCCTCGCTGACCGTGGCCAGCATCGGGGTGTCGATGACGCCCGGCGCGATGGTCATCACCCGGATGCCCTGCGAGGCCAGGTCACGCGCGGCCGAGAGGTTCAGCCCGACCACCCCGCCCTTCGACGCGGCGTAGGCGGCCTGCCCGATCTGCCCGTCGAACGCGGCCACCGACGCGGTGTTGATGATCACGCCGCGGGCGTCGTCGGCCAGCGGTTCGGTCTTGGCGATCGCCTCGGCGGCCACGGTGACCACGTTGAACGTGCCGATCAGGTTGATCTCGACGACCTTGCGGAACAGGTCGAGGTCGTGCGGCCCCTTCTTGGACAGGATGCGCGCGGACGGCCCGATGCCGGCGCAGTTCACCACCACGCGCAGCGGCACACCGGAGTCGGCGGCCCGCCCCACCGCGGCCCGGACCTGCTCCGGCTGGGTCACGTCGGCCTCGACGTAGGTGATGCCGTCGACCTGGTCCGCCTTCTCGATGGACGGGGCGAGGTCGAGCGCGAAGACCTTCGCGCCCCCGGCGGCCAGCGCCTTGGCGGTGGCGCCGCCGAGCCCGGACGCGCCCCCGGTGACTACGGCCGCGGTGTCGGTGATCTGCATGGTTCGCTGTGTCCTTCCTGGCTCAGTACCCCATCAGGTTAACGCTCGTTCGCAGCGGTCGAGCCGACCCGTCCGCAGCAGTACGCGGGTGCGTTCGCTGCTGTTGGTTTCGCGGTCAACTCCGGCTGTCACCTTCACCAGCATGAGTCCAGCTCGGATCGTGGTGGTGGGGACCGGATACGTAGGACTGACCACGGGCGCCTGCCTGGCGTCGCTCGGTCACCAGGTGACCTGCGTCGACGTGGACGAGGCGAAGGTGGCCCGGCTGGCCGCCGGCCGGGTGGACATCCTCGAACCCGGCCTGGCCGAACTGGTCGGCCGCGGGCTGACCAGCGGGCGCCTGTCCTTCGTGGTGGGCGCGCGGCCCGCGGCCGCCGCGGCCGACGCCGTCTTCCTGTGCGTGCCGACGCCGATGGGCGCGGGCGGTTCGGCCGACCTGCGGGCGGTGGAGGCGGTGACCGCCGAGATCGGTGCCGTCCTGCCCGCCGGGTGCGCGCTGATCACCAAGTCGACCGTGCCGGTGGGCACCTCGCGGCGGATCCGCGAACTGCTCGGCCGCGCGGACGTGCCGGTGGTGTCCAATCCGGAGTTCCTCCGCGAGGGCACCGCGGTGGCCGACTTCCTGCACCCCGACCGCATCGTGGTCGGCTCGGACGACCCGGCCGCGGCGCACTGGGTGGCCGGGCTCTACGCCGAGCTGGCCGCGCCGAGCGTGGTCACCGACGCGGCCAGCGCCGAGCTGGTCAAGTACGCGGCCAACTGCTTCCTGGCCACCAAGCTCTCCTACGTCAACGCGATCGCCGAACTGTGCGAGCGGCTGGGTGCCGACATCGAGGCGGTCACCGAGGGCATGGGGCACGACCGGCGCATCGGCCGCTCGTTCCTCAAGCCCGGCCCCGGCTGGGGCGGCTCCTGCCTGCCGAAGGACACCCACGCGCTGACCCGCATCGCCGAGGCCGCCGACTTCGACTTCGGCCTGCTGCGCGCGGCGATCGACGAGAACGTGGCCCAGCGCGACCGGATCATCGCCAAGATCGCCGGTGCCGTCGGCGGTTCGCTGGCCGGTGCCCGGATCGGCCTGCTCGGGCTGGCCTTCAAGGCCGGGACGAACGACCTGCGGGATTCGCCCGCGCTGGCGGTGGCCTCGGTGCTCGCCGCGCACGGCGCCGAGCTGACCGCCTACGACCCGGCCGTCGGCGGTGAACTGCCCGGCATGGTCGTGGTGGACGACCCGTACCAGGTGGCCAAGGGCGCGGACGCGGTGGTGGTGCTCACCGAATGGGCCGAGTTCCGCAGGCTGGACTGGGTGTACCTGGCCGAGCTGATGGCGGGCGACGCCGTGGTGGACACCCGCAACCTGCTCGAACCGCGGAAGGTGCTCGACGCCGGGCTCAGCTGGCAGGGCATCGGCCGGGCTCGGGAGGCGCTTTTTCCGAAGACCGCGGTTTCCTGAGCACCAGGAACACCGCGACCGCGCAGACCGCGACGCCGAGCAGGCCGCGCGCGTCCAGCGTCTCGTCGAAGAGGAGGAACGCGGCCAGCATGGTGGTCGGCGGGGTCAGGTAGAGCAGGCCGGACACCGAGGCCACCGAGCTGCGCCGCAGGTTGAGCCAGTAGAAGCCGTAACCGCCGAAGGTGGACAGCAGCACCAGCCAGGCGATGGCGAGCCAGAACGAACCGCTCGACGGCAGCACCAGCTGCCCGGTGGCGGCGGCCAGCGCGGTGAACACCACCGCGCTGGTGGTGCACTGGATCGCCAGGCTGTCCACCAGCGGCGTGCGGACCCGGGCGCGGCGTTCGACCAGTGTGCCGGCGACCAGGCCGAGCATCGAAAGCCCCGGCAGGGCGTAGGCGAGCGCGGGCGCGCCGCCGCCGGAGAGGTCACCGCCGACCACCAGCGCCACCCCGCCGAGGCCGAGCACCAGCCCGGCCCACTGCCCGCCCGACGCGCGTTCGTCCAGCACGAACTGGCCGAGCACGGTGGCCACGATCGGCTGCAGCGCGGCGATCAGCGCCGCCGTGCCCGACGGCACGCCGATGCCGACCGCCCAGAAGATGCCCGCCAGGTAGGCGCACTGGGAGAGCAGGCCGATCACCACCTGCAGCCGGACCTCGGCGAAGCTCAGCGCGCGCCGCCGGAAGAGCAGCCACCAGCCGCCGATCAGCACCGCGGCGAGCAGGCACCGCCACAGCAGGGTGGTGCCGCTGCTCGCGGTGCCGGCGGCGAGCGCGGCCCCGACGAAGCCGGAACTCCACATCAGCACGAATCCGGTGCGCACGGGGCCTCCTGACTAAACAGAACGGTTTACTCGTGCGAGTAGAGTAGACAGATCGGTGTACTGTCAAACGATGGCGGCGAAGGAACTGACCCCGGCGGCCGAGCGGGTGCTCGAAGTGGCAGGCAGGCTCTTCTACGCCAGGGGCATCCACGCGGTCGGCGTGGACCTGATCGCGGGTGAGGCCGGGGTCACCAAGAAGACGCTGTACGACCGGTTCGGCTCGAAGGACGCGTTGATCGGCCACTACCTGCGGCGCCGGGACGAGCGCTGGCGGGCACACGTGCGCGCCGTGGTCGGCGACGCGGCGCCGGTCGACGGCCTGCTGCTGGTCTTCGACGCGCTGGACCGGTGGATGCGGGCGATGAACCCGCGTGGCTGCGCCTTCGTCAACGCACACGCCGAACTGCCCGACGGCGACCACCCCGGCCGGCACGCGATCGCCGAGCAGAAGCGCTGGTTGCGTGACTACCTGCGCGAACTCGCCGAGCGAGCCGGGTTGCCGGATCCGGAGGAACTGGCTGGGGCGTTGCTGATCCTGCTCGAAGGCGCGACCGTGGCCGGTTCGCTGGACCTGGTGCCGGACGCGGTCGAGGCGGCGAAGGGCATCGCCGCGGGCCTGATCGGGGCTCAGCAAAACCGTTAGCAACGCGTACTATCGGAATCGTGTTCACGACTCGGCCGGAGCTGACCGGCACACACGGCATGGTGGCGTCGACACACTGGCTCGGCTCGGCCACCGGCATGGCGGTGCTCGAAAGCGGCGGCAACGCCTTCGACGCGGCGGTCGCGGCCGGCTTCGTGCTGCAGGTCGCCGAACCGCACCTCTGCGGCCCGGCCGGGCAGGTCCCGGCGCTGTTCACCAGGGCGGACGACCCGACGCCGCGCCTGCTCGCCGCGCAGGGACCGTCGCCGGCGGCCGCCACCCCGGAGCACTTCGCCGAACTGGGCCTCGACCTGATCCCCGGCAGCGGGCTGCTGGCCGCCACGGTGCCCGGCGCCTGGGACGGCTGGCTGCTGCTCCTGCGCGACCACGGCACCAAGTCCCTGCGTGAGGTCCTCGGTTACGCGATCTCCTACGCCGAGCACGGGGTTCCGCTGGTCGACCGCGTCAGCGCGACGATCGACCTGGTGGCCGAGCTGTTCACCGACCACTGGCCGACGTCGGCGGAGATCTGGCTGCCGGACGGCAAGTCGGCCAAGGGCGTGCACCGCAACCCGACGCTGGCCCGCACCTGGACGCGGCTGCTCGAAGAAGCCGAGGCGGTCAGCGGCCGGGAGGCGCAGATCGACGCCGCCCGCCGCGCCTGGTCGCAGGGGTTCGTCGCGGAGGCGGTCGACGCGTTCTCCCGCCACCGCTTCCGCGACGACTCGGGCCGCGACCACGCCGGCCTGCTCACCGGCGACGACCTGGCGAACTGGGAAGCGACCTACGAAGACGCCGTGGTGGTCGACCTCGACGGGTGGAGCCTGGTCAAGCCCGGCGGCTGGACCCAGGGGCCCGCGCTGGCGCAGCAGGTGCTGCTGCTGGACGGCCTGCGGGACGAATTGTCCTATGTGGATGGCAAGCCGACCGCGCGCACGGTGCACCTGGCCGTCGAGGCGGCGAAGCTGGCCTTCGCCGACCGGGAAGCCTGGTACGGCGACACGGACGTCCCGCTGGACGACCTGCTGTCCCGCGAATACGCCGCCCAGCGCCGCGAACTGATCGGCGACGAGGCCAGCGGCGAGCTGCGCCCGGGGTCACCCGGCGGCCGCACGCCGAAGCTGCCGAAGATCCTCGACTCGCTGCGGGACGCGACCGCCGCCGCCGGCGCGGTCGGCGAGCCGACGGTCATGCCGACCGGCGACACCCGCGGCGACACCGTGCACATCGACGTCGCCGACCGGTTCGGCAGCCTGGTCTCGGCCACCCCGTCCGGCGGCTGGCTGCAGTCCAGCCCGGCGATCCCCGAACTCGGCTTCTGCCTCGACTCGCGGGGGCAGATGTTCTGGCTGGAACAGGGCCTGCCGAACTCGCTGGCGCCGCGCAAGCGCCCGCGCATCACCCTGTCGCCGTCGATGGCGCTGCGCGACGGCGTGCCGCGGCTCGCCTTCGGCACCCCGGGCGGCGACCAGCAGGACCAGTGGCAGCTGTGCTTCTGGCTGGCGCACACCGTCGGCGGGCTGAACCTGCAGGAGAGCATCGACGCCCCGGCGTGGCACACCAACGCCTTCCCCAGCTCGTTCTACCCGCGGGCGTGGACCCCGCGCGAGATCGTGGTGGAGTCACGACTGGGTCAGTCCACTGTGGACCAGCTGCGGGCGTGGGGCCACCGGGTCCTCGACGGCGGCGAATGGGGCCTGGGGCGGCTTTCCGCGGTGTCCAGCGAAAACGGCGTCCTGCGCGCGGCGGCGAACCCCCGCGGCATGCAGGGATACGCCGTCGGCCGCTAGCCCACCACCACCTTCAACGGAGCCGCTGCGCGGCGCTGGATCATGCTTCCCGGAGCCAGAATTCGACCCCCTGATCGTCGGCGCAGTCGGCGGTCAGGCCGTACGGTTCCCGCTTCGGCCCGTCGAGCACGCGACCGCCCGCCGCGCGGACCCGGTCCATCGCGGCCGCCAGGTCGTCCACCGCGTACATCAGCTTCCAGCCGACCCGGCGGTCACCGCCCCACAGCCCGCCCGGCAACCCGTTGCCCTCGATCCGCCAGCCGTGCTCGACGCTGCCCGGGCTGAACTGCCAGCCGAGCACCGAGCCGTAGAACGCCTTGGCGGCGTCGTCGGGCACCTGGAAGGTGAAGTACCGGGCGTGCCCGTGCCGGACCGCCGGGCGTCCTCGAACGGCCGCGCCGCCGCCCGGGCGACCAGCTGGCGCTGGCCGAACGGGTCCTTCAGGTGTCCGGTCAGCCCGTAACCGTGGTCCTCGGCCGGGCGCAGCAGCTCGGCGCCCAGCTCGACCGCGCGGTTCACCGAGGTGTGCACGTCCGCCACCTCCACCCGGATCAGCGCACCGCCTTCCGGCGCGACCACGTTGCCCAGCTCGGGGAACTCCTCGGCGAGGAACAACACGGAGTCGCCGATGGCCAGTTCGGCGTGCCCGACCCCGTCGTCCATCACGAGCGGATCGGCTCGCCGGGTCGCGCCGAACGCGTCGAGGTAGAAGTCCAGCGCCCGCCGGGCGTCGGTCACCACCAGGTACGGGGTCAGCGCGCGGACCTCGCTCCGGGTCACGGCGGTTGTCGTGGTCATCTCTCCTCCGTTCAGCACCGCGCGGCGCAACCGGTCGCGCAGTTCGTCGGCGAATCGCGGGTCCGGGTCGACGGGCTCGGGGCACCGCGGAGGGCGCCGAGCGAAGCGAGCACCTCCCGCGCCCGCAGCCCGTCGAGTTCGGCGTCCCACGGGTCGACGGTTTCGGGTTGTTCGTCGTGCACCAGGCGCAGCCCGCGTTCTTCGCGGGCACAGCACCCGCCTTGCGGCAGGTGCGGACCGCGCCGAGAAGGTCTCCGAGGTCAGCTCCTCGGCGACCACCCGGTCCCCGCACCTGGCCAGGAGGTAGCCGTAGACCTCCGGCAACGCCGCGTCGTACAGCTCGAGCAGCGCGAACGCCGGGTCCCGCTGCACCCTGGGTTCGTTCACCACCCCATCGTCGTCCGGTGGCACGGAACTCCGACGTCTTCGCGTGAGAACTCCCGTCCCGTGGGCACCCTGGCGGCATGGACGTGGTCGAACGCGTGCGGAGCTGGCTCGCCGATCGGGAGGTGACCTGCGAAGACGGGGTGTGGCTGGCGCGCGGGGAAGAGATCAGCGCCGACGAGGTCGCCCACGAATGGGCGCGTGAGCTGCTCGAAGAGCCCTACCTGACCGGCTACGCCCGGCTGCTCTACGGCTTCGCCCTGCTCGACCTGCTGGACGCGTATCCGGTGACGGTGGAGATCCGGCGGGCGCTCGACCCGGCGCACACCGACGAGTTCTGGGCCGAGTACCGCCGGCGGCTGGAGGCGCCCGAACCACCGGAGGCGATCCTGGAGTCGCTGTACACGGACCTGTTCGTGGACGAGGACACCGCGGCGACCGCCTTCGCCGAGGTGCTCGGCAACGATCTGCGGCAGTTGCAGACACCCGGCGAGCTGCGCCGGGCCCGCCGGGTGCTGATCATCTCCCGCCCGGTGCCGTGGACCGCCAAGGACCGGGCCTACCGCTACGCGGCGACCCGGCCCGACCTGCGCCCCGCTCTGCCCCGTGAGTGGCCGGAGGAACCCTGACCGCTCACGAACCCCCTTCGCGGCGCGCGCACACCGGTTGTTCGCGGGCAACCAGCTGGCGGTGGCGAAATACTGGCACGCCGCGGGCGGCGTTGAGAAGCAATTGTCGGAAGTAATTTTGAGATTTGTTCAAGTGGTGCCGGGATCAGTTTCGGCCGGTCTACACTCCGGGATATGAGCCGGTTGCTCCAGAGCCCGCAAACATTGCTGGACACCACGATGGATCAGCTGCGCACGCTGATCGCGGTCCGTGACACCGGTACGGCGCTGGGTGCGGCCCGGGCGCTCGGCCGCGCCCAGTCCAGCATCCAGAAGCAGCTCGACACGCTCAACCGCAACTTCGGCGAGCTCTGCGGTGAGCCGCTGGTGGTCAAGCAGGGCCGCGGGCAGGACGTGCTGTTCACCGAAACCGGCAAGGCGATGGTGGAACGCGCCCGGCGCACGCTCACCGACTGGCTCGACGAAATCGACGAGGGCCGCCGCCGCACCGGCGAGACGCTGACCGTCGGCACCACCCGGTTCACCCTCGGTTTTGTCACCGACGTCAGCGAGCAGATCGCCGGCGAGCTCACGCGCCTCGGCGTGGACCTGCGGTTCCTGCACCTGCGCACCAAGGACCTGCTGCCCGCGCTGGCCGACAAGCGCGCCGACGTGGTGTGCGGCAGCGTGGTCACCTCCGGCGGCGACGAACTCGCCGGGTGCCAGGTGCTGGAGTGGCGCCGCAGCGGGCTCTCGGTGATCACCAACCTGCCGGAGGCCCAGCTCCCCGGCCCGGTGCTGCACGCGAAGGAACTGCACACGCTGCCGCTGGTCATCTCCGCGACCGGGTTGATCGCGGAGATCCTGCGTGGCTGGTTCGGCCAGGGCTACCGGGAAAAGCTGGACGTGGCCGCGGAGATCGACACGCTGAACTACGGGTTCGAACTGCTGCACTCCGGGCTGGTGCGCGGCTGCATGCTGGTCACCCGCGGCATCGGCGAGGCCGCCACCGACGGGCGGATCCCCGAGGGCGGCGGCCTGCGCGTCGTGCCGGTGGTCAACGACGTGGACCCGCGGCTGGAAGTGCTCGTCGGCGCCTTCGCCCGCCGCGGGGAGTCCTCACCGGCGGTGAAATTGCTTTGGGACGCCCTGCTCCGCCAGCACTCGGAATGGCGGGAATAGCTTTTACCACCGCGGGCCCGGCAATTTAGTCGAAAAAATGGACAATGCCGCCGAAGTGAGCACCTGAATCGTCATGATCAGCACCAACGCATTTCCCGTGCCGAGTGCGGACGGCTCGGCCGCGGCGGCGAACAGGGTGCCGAACGCGGCCACGCCCAGCGCCGTCGACGTCTGCTGCACGGTGGTCAGCCCGGCGGGGGTCAGGGTGCCTGCCGCACGACCCCCGCCGTCGCACGCCCGGGCTGCGCCACGAGGAGGTCGCGCAGCTCGCCGGGGCCGGATCACCTGGTACACCCCGGCGAACGAGGAGACGGCGGCGAAGCTGCGCGCGTAAGGCACCCGTCGTAATCCAACAGCCGCTTTTGAACGGACGTGCTGGTCCATCCGGTGCCGTAGTTTTCAAGGGTGGTCACGGGGAGTCGAACACGCGGTCCGGGATGGGGCGATCTGCTGCTCACCGGGCTGGTCACGGTGTTCGTGGTGGGCTTCACCTCCGGCGCCTCGCGGTGGCAGGCCCGGTGGGATCCGGCGGCCGAGCCGTTCCGCCAGCTGGACGCACTCGGCTACGGCTGGCTGGTCGCCGCCGTGCTGCCGCTGCTGCTCGTGCGCCGCTTCCCGTACGCCGCCTTCGCCGTCTGCTCCGCGCTGGCGTTCACCTACTACTGGACCGATTACCCCGGCGGGCCGGTCAGCGTGGCCTCGGCGATCTCGCTCTTCGTGTTGACCGTGCTCCGCGGTGTGCTGCCGGGTGCGATCGCGGGCGGCACGCTGCTGGTCGCGATGTACGCGGCGCACGTGGTGTCCACCGGCGACTGGCTGCCGACGCCCGCCTCCGGCGCGCTGGCCGGGGCCGCGGTGGCGATGGTCGGCGTCGGCGCGGCGATCCGCGCGCGCCGGGTGGCCACGCGCGCCGCGCAGGACCAGGCGCGGGAGCACGAGCAGCGGCTGGCCGAGCAGGAACGGCTGCGCATCGCCCGCGAGGTGCACGACGTGGTCGCGCACAGCCTCGCGATGATCAACGTGCAGGCCGGGGTCGCCGTGCACGTCGCCGACCGGCGGCCGGAGCAGGCGAAGGAGGCGCTGCTCAACATCAAGGAGGCGAGCGCGTCCGCGCTGGTGGACCTGCGGGCCACGCTGGCCGTGCTGCGCTCGGGTCAGGAACGCGGGCCGGTGCAGGGGCTGGCGCAGATGGACGAGCTGCTCGACCACGCCAGGGCCGCCGGGCTGACCGTGCGCGTGCACGGCCGTCCGGGTGAGCTGCCCGCGCCCACCGACGGCGCCGCCTACCGCATCCTGCAGGAGTCGCTGACCAACGTGGTCCGGCACGCCACTCAAGCGTCCAGTGTGGACATACATTTCGGGCGGCCCGGCGGTGGGCTGGAGCTGCGCGTGCGCGACGACGGCATGGGCGCCACCCCGCCGCGGCTGGGCAACGGCCTGCGTGGCATGCGCGAGCGCGCCGACGCGCTCGGCGGCAGCGTCGAGGCGGGCCCGGTGGCCGGTGGCGGGTTCGAGGTCCGGCTGCGGTTGCCGGTGAACGGGAAGGACGGCGCATGACGATCCGGGTGGTGCTGGCCGACGACCAGGCGCTGGTGCGCGCCGGGTTCCGGGTGCTGCTGGAAACCGAGGACGGCTTCGAGGTCTGCGGGGAGGCGGGCAACGGGGCCGAGGCGGTCGAACTGGCCGCGGCGCAGCGGCCGGACGTCGTGGTGATGGACGTCCGCATGCCCGGCACGGACGGGCTGGAGGCCACCCGCCGGATCACCGCGAACCCCGAGCTGGCCGGGGTGAAGGTGCTCGTGCTGACCACCTTCGACGAGGACGAGTACGTCTACGAGGCGCTGCGGTCCGGGGCGAGCGGGTTCCTGCTGAAGGACACCGAACCGGTGGAACTGCTGCGGGCCCTGCGGGTGATCGCCTCCGGCGAGGCGCTGCTGGCCCCCACGGTGACCCGGCGCCTGATCGCCGAGTTCGTCGGGCGACCGGAACACCGCCGGGTGGACACCGGGGCGATCCGGGAGATCACCGAGCGGGAGCGGGAGGTGCTGGCGCTGGTCGCGGGCGGGTTGTCGAACGACGAGATCGCCGAGCAACTGGTGATCTCCACGGCGACCGCGCGCACGCACGTCAGCCGCATCATGACCAAGATCGCCGCACGGGACCGCGCGCAGCTGGTGGTGCTGGCCTACGAGTCCGGCCTGGTCAAACCTCGGGACCCTCACTAAACGTCACAAAGCTCACGATGAAAACGCTGCGGTTACACCAATGGAGCGATATGGTCACTTCGGACAGTAGTTCGATCATGAGGGGACCGATGCGTCATGGCCGCCTGGCCGTCTCTCGACGATGAGCAGCAGCGCGCCACGCTGGAGCAGCTGACGAGCACCGTGCTCGCCGCGCTCCCGGAAGGCTGGCAGCAACTGGCCATCGAATACCGCCAGGTCGGCGCGCACATCGACGTGCGGACCGGGCTGACCGGCGAGTCGGGCGAGACCGAGGTGTGGAACCCGCCGGCCGAGACCTGGCACCGCTTCCAGGACCTGCGGGGCGGCATGTACCGGGACGGGGAGGGCACCTGGTTCGCCGCCCGCTACGTGCTGGACGGTCCCGAGCAGTTCAGCATCCAGTACAACAACACCGTCGAACCGGCCTTCCGCGCCCCCCTCGGTGACCACGACGTCGCCACCGAACAACACGAGTTCCCCCGGGACGAAGCGCACATGCCGGACTGGTACCAAGCCAAGTTGACCGCGGTCGTCGCTGCTTGAGCGTTCACCTCGAACGTTCGCGAAGTCGGCCATCCGCGTTCTGAGCCTCACATACGCGTCCCAAGTTGGGCTTCCGTGCAGCCGAGTCTCGACATTCAGCAATCGAAAGCCGCACACGCACCTTCGCTGTCCACAACCCCCGCCACCATCCACACCTCGACCGACCGCACCCCCGAGTGGGGTTTTCGGCGATGGAATCGACTTGGGGACGCCCCCCTGGGAGTGGCGGAGGCATGTTGGTGTTGCATCGGCCGGGCAGCAGTTGTGCGGGTATTTGGCAGCGGCGCCGAAACAGGCACGGAACTGCAGGAGTGGCCAACCGGCCCGTCTGCGTGAGCAGGTGGGTCAGTTTCGGCGGAGTTGGCGGGCGACGCGGATCAAGAAGACGACCGCCAGTGCGGCGACCACGGTGATTTCCACCCACATGACGCCTCCTTTCCCAACGGATGTTCCGATATGGGGGCGCGCAGCGGGGGGAAGCGTTCCCCGACACGGCCCGACCTCACCCGTTCGCCTGAACCGCCGCCCACACCCGTTGCGGGTCGAGGTCGAGGGGGCGGGGTGGCGGATCGGGGCGGGTTCGGCGCAGCAGCACCTGCTGGACCAGGGTGCTCCGGTGACCCCCCTCGGCCACGCCCTGCCAGAAGACGTGGTCCTCCAGCTCGTCGAACAGGGGCTCTTCGGTCCAGCCGCCCAGTTGGTCGAGCAGCGAGCGGTGCACCAGGTAGCCGCAACCCAGGTACGGCAGCCGGCGCAGGCGGCGCGCCTCCGCGGGCAGGGCGGCGACCAGGCCCTCGACGGGGTCGCCGATCAGGCAGTGCACCACGGCCGACTCCGTGCCCGCGGCCAGCAACCGCGAAAGCAGCTCCGGCGAAGCCCGCAGTCCCGCGTCGACCACCAGCAGCCAGGGCGCGTCCGAACGCTCCAGCAGTGCGTTCCGCGTGAAACCCCGGCCCAGCGCGAATTCGTGTTCCAGCACGTCATACGGTCGCGTCGCCGAACTGGTCAGCGCGCCGTCCTCGCCGACGAGCAGCCGACGCGGCAGGACGGTGCCGTTGAGCAGGTCGTTCGCCAGCTCGACCGGGTCCGGTTCACCCGGCCGCCGCACCAGCAGGACGTCGACGGGGGCTCGGGTGGCCTCCGCGAAAACCGGCGTGCCCGGGACCCAGCGCCGCGAAGCCGCCCGCCGGGCGTATCGGATCCGGTCGACGGCCATCGCGCACGCCGCGGCGTCCGAATCACCGGCAGCCGGGTCGAACCGCACGTCCCACGAAGGGGTGTCCACCGAAAGCGATTCGGCCGGTGACCGCGAACCGACCGCGAGCCGCGTCAACGGCGTTTCCACCAGTTCGGAAGAACCCGAAACCAGCTCGGCGGCCAGCGAGAGCAGCATCCGCGCCGACCCCGGCAGATCCAGCTTGTTCCGCACGAAGTCGTACCCGGCCATCCGCAGGTCGTGCTCGCGCGACGGCTGGGCGACCAGCGCCGCCGCCGCGGCGCCGAGGGCTTCCGGCCGCGCGACGACCAGGTGCTCACCGGGGATCAGCGGGGCCATGTCCGCCGACGGCTCGGTCAGCACCACGCACCCGTTGCACAGCGCCTCCAGCACCCGCACCCATTCCAGCGCGACCGTGGTGCCGCGGTGCAGGTTGATCAGCGTGCGCGAGTTCGCCAGGTGCTCGTGCTTCGCCGAACCTGGCAGGAAGTCGACCCGCGGGGGCCCCATCATCTCGTGCGGGGGGACGAACAGGCGTGAGCGCACGCCTTCGAGATCGCGCCAGTACGAGGAGATCAGCCGCGACCGCCGTCGTTCCTCGGTGCCGAGATAGGTGACGTCCACCTCACGCGGGCTGTCCGGGTCACCGCCCCAGCGGTCCCACAGCGGGGTGTACCCGAGCTGGAAGTGCTCGATGCGGTTGCCCTGGCGCCGGAGTTCCTCGGTCGAGTCCAGGTTGATGTCGACCCCGCACGCCAGCCGCGGCACGAACCGCGCGGTCCGCTCGAACGACAGCGTGCCGGGGTGCTCCACGCAGAAGCCGATGGTGCGGGCCAGCTGCTCCGGCGTCGGCTGGAGGTGTTCCGGGGTGACGATGAAGTACTCGTGCGGCACGATCACGTAGACCGTGTCCGCCCGCGGCTCCGGGAACCGCCCGGAGGCGGTCCGCGCGCGCCCGCCCACCCGGACCACGGCGTCGGCGACCACGTCGAGCAGCTCGTCCATGAACACCGAGCCGCCGATGCCGGAGACGAAGCACAGGTCCACCATCAGCGCGCGGTCCGCTTCCGCACGGCTCGCAGCGGCGCGGTGACGCGCCAGCTGATCGTGGCCTTGGTCGCTGCCAGCTCGTTCGACAGCGCCGCCACCTCGGCCGCCAGCTGACCCGCGCGTTCCTCGTCCACCGGCCCACGCGGGGCGCGGCGCACCGGCAGCGGCTGCCCGGCCAGGCTCAGCTCGGCGTCGAGCAGGGTCAGCCGCAGGCGGTCGCGTTCACCGCGGAGGTCGGACAGCTCGGCTCGCAGGGTGTCCCGCTCGGCGCGGGCGGCGGTGGTCTCCTGGCGCAGCGCCTCGGCCTCGGCGCTCTTCTCACGAGCCACCACCTCCGCCTGCTCGGCGCGCTGGGTCAGCTCGGCGAAGTGCGCTTCGGACCGTTCCCCGGCCAGGGTTTCCGCCAGCTCGTCCCGCTCGGCGACGACCGCGGCCAGCTTCGCCTCGGTTTCGGCCAGCTCACCCCGCAGGCGTTCGCGCTCGGCGGTGTAGACCTCGCGCTCGGCCCGCAACCGGGTCAGCTCGGCCCGGATCGGGCCGGGCAGACTTTCTTCGTTACCCATCGTGGTCCCCTAGCAGCGATTCCAGCACCTGCGAGTATTCGGCGGCGTAACCGGCCGGGTCCAGCCAGCCGACCAGCTCGCCGAACGCCCGCGCGGCGATCTCGGCCCGTTCCGGCGCCGGCGTCTCCAGCGCCCGCAGCAGCGCGACGGTCAGCGCGTCCACGTCGTTCGGCTCGAACAACCAGCCGGTGCGGCCGTCCGCGACGATCTCCCGCGCGCCGAACACGTCACTGGCCACCACCGGCAGCCCGACGCACACCGCTTCGAGGATCGACCGCGGCAGCGACTCCAGGTCCGAGCTGTTCACGAACAGGTCCGCGGCCTGGAACCACGGCACCGGGTCGCGCTGCACCTCGACCAGGTTCACCCAGTCGCCGAGCCCCATCTTCCGCACCAGGTCCGCGGTGGCCCGGCCGTACTGCGACTCGTGGTAACCGACCACGGTCAGCAGCACCTCGGGGAACCGCCGCCGCACCCGGTCCATCGCCGCGATCAGCCCGGCCTGGCCCTTGCGCGGTTCCATGATGCCGACGTTCAGCACCACCAGCGCGTCCGGCGGCAGGCCCAGCCGTTCCCTGGCCTCGTGCCGCACGCGACCGCTGGTCCGCCCGTCGAACCGCACCATCGGCGAGCCGTAGCGGATGGTCCGGCCGCGGTGCGGCGGGCTGTACCGCTCGTACATCTCCCGGGTGGCATCGGCGACGAAGGTCAGCTGCTCGACTTCGGCGAACAACTGCTCCCAGCGGGCGCGCACGGTCGGGTTCATCCCGGACCGCCAGGTCTCGTAGGCGAAGGTGCCCAGCGGGAAGCTCTCGTGCACCGCCCAGGTCGTCGGCAGCCCGGCCCGCCGGGCGGCGTCCACCCCGGGGAACGCGGTGATCGTGTTGACCAGGGCCACGCTCGCGCCGGACGCCTTCGCGACCAGCGCCAGTTCGGCGACGTGGCCTTCGTAGGCGGCGACGGTGTCCACCTGGTACGGCCGGGTCAGGTGCACGTCGACGCCGAGGTCGGCGCAGTCCTGCCGCAGCGGCCCGTCCACCGGTGCCACCACGGTGACCCGCCAGCCGTGCTGCTTGACCAGCCCGTTCAGCAGTTCCTGCAGCCACAGCTGCCCGCCGCCGAGGTTCAGGCCGTGCCCGAAGACCAGCACGTGACGCGGATCGGCCTCGGCGCGCACCCGGGTGAGCAGGCTGCCGGAGCGCGTGCGCAGTTCGGCCGCGAGCTGCTCGTCGTCGGTGTCGCGTGCCGGGTTGCGGACCGTGCAGTACCGCGCCGGCGAGGTCCATTCGCCGACCTCGTGGTGCCGCAGCCGCACGCGCACCGAAACCCGGTGCTCGGCACCCGGGGGCAGGTCCAGCGCCACCCGCGCTTCGAACCCGCAGGTGCCCGCTTCGCCGTACTCGGGGAAGCCGGTGGCCACGTCGGGGCGCGGGATGCGGATGCGGGCGCTCACCGGCGCCGCGCCGTCGACCAGCACCTCGGCGAAGCTCGGCGCGAAGCCGTCCAGCAACGCCCAGCCGCTGACCGGCAGCACGTCACCCGGCACCACGAACTCGGCGGGCGGGTGGTCCAGTTCGAAGTGGACTCTGGGGCCGTCGCTCACAGGTCCGCCTTCAGCGTCGCGTTGGCGTCCTTGACCAGCACCATCACGTCCTGGTGGCGGTCCCACGCGGCTTCGTCGTATCCGGCGAGACGCAGGTCGGGGGCCTCCAGCGCGCGTTGCACGGCCCAGCCGGGGGAGCTGAGCGAGATGCCGTAGCCGTCGTAGCCGACGTAGTCGTTGTACCCGAAGCCGCAGGACTTGTACGCCGCGAGCACGCGGTCGATGGCCCGCGCGTCCAGCCCGTAGTCCTTGCCCGCCTCGGCGCGCATGGCCATCCGGCGGCCGTGCGTGGTGACCACCGCGACCCCGCCGGGGGCCAGCGCCCGCGAGAAGTACCGCAGCAGCGGGCCCCACTGCGGGGCGTCGAGGTGGGTGAGCACCGACCCGCACCAGATCAGGTCCACGTCGGTGACCTGCTCGATGTGGTCGGGGTCCGGGGCGCCGGTGACCGCCCGCACGCCGAACGCCCCGGCGCAGCTGGCCAGCGCGGCGGGGTCCATGTCGCAGGCGATCAGCTCGGTGGCCGGGAAGGCGGCCCGCAGCGAGCGCAGCACCCGGCCGTAGCCGCAGCCGAAGTCCAGCAGCCGCTTGGGTTCCGGCTTGCCGGTGACGTGCAGCGCGGCGAGCACCGCGCGCAGGGCGTCCTTCGACACGCTGAAGTAGTGCTCGGTGCTGCCGGCGAACATGCTGTCGCCGTCGGCGATCGTGGTGTTCACGCCCGCCATCACGCGCGCGACGGTTTCGTCCAGCGTTTCGCTCATTTCTCCACCCCTGGTAGTTCGTCCCGCACGGCGACGGCTTCGGCCAGCCGGTCGTGCCAGGCCGCCCGTATTGTGCCGACCGCGTCGCCGGCGGGTGCACCCCCGTGCCGGCCGATGGCCTGGAACCGGGCTTCGCGGTCGACGGCCCGGTCCACGTAGTCCGGGGTCACCCCGAGCAGCGCACCCAGCCAGGCGGCCAGGTCGCGCACCGTGCTCGACGGTCCCGCGCCCGGCCACGCCAGCCCGGCGAGGCGTTCGGCGGTGAGCAGCAGGCCGCGGGCCACCACGGTCTCCGGGGTGGCCTCGTCGAAGCGCCACTCCAGGTCGATCGGCCGCAGTTCGCCGTCACCGGTGACCACGATGTTGTGCGGCAGCAGGTCCCACAGCGCCGGGCCGTGCTCGGCCGCCCGCTCGTGGACCAGGTCGCGCCAGGCCCGCAGCAGTTCCGCGGTCAGCCAGGGCCGGTCGGCGAGCACCCCGACCATGGTCGGCCCGTCGTGGATCGGATCGGTCCACGCCTGCACCGAAACCGGGCCGGAGCCGTCCGGTTCGAGCAGCGGTTCGCGCCGGACCTCGTGCCGGGTCACCTCCGCGCCGGTGCACCACCGCGCCGCGCGATCGGTGTTGAAGTACTTGGCCAGCCTGCCCTCCGGCCACAGCGGGGACGGCCCGGAAACCGTGGCCAGCACGAGGAAGGCGTTCGCCGCGTCCTCGGCCTGACCGGCTTCGACCAGCTGCGCCCACACCTTCGCCTCGTCGACCGGGCGCGGTGAGTCGAACCCCTCGTCGGGACTGGGCAACCGCGGCAGTTCGATCGCCAGCCGGGGCTGCGCCACCAGCAGTTCGCGGTCGAAAACCACGCGTGTGCAACGGAAATCGGGGAAGCAGCCGAGCACGCGCGTGGTGTCGAAACCGGCCTCGCGGATCAGGCGTTCCAGCGGGCGGCGGGCGATCAGCCGGGCCGGGCCGCCGAACGGGTGCCCCTCGATCGCGTCCCAGCGGCGGCCGGTGTACCGGTCCGGGGCCCCGGCGAGGTTCCGCACGCCGAACTGGTTGTCCACCGCCAGGCACAGCGTGCCGCCGGGCGCCAGGTGCTCGCGGGCGGTGCGGAGGAAGGCGACCCGCTCACCGGGGTCCACCAGCGTTTCCAGCATTTCGACGGCGACCACCACGTCGTACCGGCCGCCGGGCAACCGGTCGAGCACCCGCACCCCGGGCAGCCCGGCGGTGCGGTCGGCGGTGATCCCGGCCAGTTCGGCGTCCGGTTCGACGGCGTCCACTTCGGACACCGTTTCGGCCAGGTACCTGGTCAGCGAGCCGCTGCCCGCACCGAGGTGCAGCACCCTGGCGCCGGCCGGGAGGTCGAGCGCACGCAGCAGGTTGGCCCGGCCCCGGTCCAGGTGCGGGCGCTCGGCCGGGTACCTGGCGGCGAAGTGCAGTTCGTCGCTGAGGGCGGACCGGTCCCCGGCCCTGGCCACGATGGCGCCGGCCAGCGCCGTGGTGAGCCGGGAACCCACCGCCGCCTCAGCTCGAAACGGGGAAGTTCGCCAGGGTCGCGATGACCTGGCGCTGCCAGCTGCCGCTCATCGCGGCTTCGGCGTCCTGCGCGGGCGAGGGCAGCGGGTCCAGCGAAACGTGCACCTGGACCAGCACGTCCTGCGAGGCCCAGACGCCGTAGTAGGCGGCCTTCTTCTCGTTGACTTCCTTGTAGAACTGCACGTCCGACGGGATGTCCTCGAGCGGGTCCTTGACCGGGATGAATTCGAGGTCGTCGTACCGGCCGGTGATCGCGGCCAGCGCGCTCTGCGCCTTCTCCGCGTCCGGCAGGCGGACCGCGGTGATGGAGAACTTGTCCGGGTACGGGCTGTTCGCGTCGGCGCCCTTGACCGAACCGCGCCAGGCGGCCTCGGTGGCCCCGTTGGAGTTCAGCGCGGCCACCACTTCACCGTCCAGAATGGACTTCTCGCCGAGCTGGGCCAGTTCGATCTTGCCGCTGCCGCCGTCGGGCGTGCCCGGCGGCGCCGGGATGCGCTCGATCAGCGGCGCGTTCGGGTCCACCGCCTTCGGCGTGCTCTTGGGTGCCGGGGCCGGGCTGGGCGGCGGGGCGGGCTGCTGCGTACTGGACTGCGCCACCGGCGGGGTCGGCTCGTCCTCCCCGGAGAACAGCAGGATGCCGCCGGTGACCAGGCCGCCGACCACCAGCAGGGCGACCAGCGCGAGCAGGGCGACCTTGCCGCCCTTGCCCTTGCCGCTGGACTCCTCGAACAGCTCGGGGCCCTGGCGGGTCCACTCCGAACTGGACGCCGGGGACAGCGGCGGGAACTCCGAGCCGCCCCACGGCGGGCTGAGGTCGCCCTCGGGCTGGTTCCAGCCGGGCTGCTGCTGTTGCTGGGGGTGCTGCTGCGGGTGCTGCTGGGCGAAACCGCCCGAGTGCGGGCCCTGCGGCTGGTACCCGGGCTGCGCGAACCCGCCGGCCGGCGAGTTCGGCGGCTGCTGCGGATAACCGGGCTGCTGGTAGTTCGGCTGCTGCGGGGCCTGGGTCTGCCAGCGCGGCACCGCCTGCGTGCGGTCGACGGCGGGGTCGACCGCACCCGGCGAGACGATCTGCGTGGCTTCGGCCTGGTTCGGCTGCGGCACGCCCGGCGGCGGGCTCACCGGGGCGACCACCTGCGTGGCGTCCGCGCTGCCCGGCTGCGGCTGCGCCGGCTGCTGCGGGTGCTGCGGGTGCTGCTGCGGCGGCTGGAACATCGGCGACTGCTGCGGTTGGCCGCCGTAGGGCTGCTGGGGCGCCTGCGGGGAGGCCGGGTTCTCCCCCGGCGACACCGCCGAGGAGAGCACCTGGTCCCGGCGAACCCGGTAGTCATCGGCGGAAAGCCGGCCCGAGGCGAGTTCCTCGTCCAGCTTGCGGAGCTCCTCCTGCCAGGACACCCTCTGGCCCCTCTCTTCCGGCGGTGCGGATCTGCTCGCGTCGCCCTGCGACTACTGGTGCGGTGACCTGCGCCATTGTGCACGCCCGGGTGACCGGCCCTGGGATCGGGCTGCCCTTCGAACGGGTGACGACCAGCGCGTAATGCCGAGCGTTCGGTGATTGATAAGTGAGTGTATTCGCGCAAGAGGGGGAGGTCTTCGAGTTGACCGCATCCAGTGGGCTGAGAGCCGAGGCCGGTTCGGCCGAGCCCGCCGATCCGGCCCGGTTCCCCGCGCTCGCCGCCGTCGGCGGCGGAACCGCGCTGGTCGCCGCGCACGGCTTGCTCTACGGCAACTGGCTCATCGACGACGCGGCGATCACCTTCGCCTACGCCCGCGACCTCGCCGACGGCGCCGGTCCCGTGCTGCAACCCGGCGGTGACGCCGTCGAGGGCTTCTCCAATCCGGCGTGGCTGCTGCTGCTCCTCGCCGGCAAGGTGCTCGGCCTGTTCGACACCGGCGCCCTGTTCGGCGTCCCGGACTACGTGCTCTACCCGAAGCTGCTCGGGCTGGCCTGCACCGCGGGTGTGCTGGCCGCGCTGCACCACGCGGCGAAGAGCTTCACCCGGCGGCCCGCGCTGCTCACCTTCGGCGCGGGCGCGGTGCTGGCGGTCATCCCGTCCTACGTGCTGTGGGCGGTGTCCGGGCTGGAGAACTCGCTGTACGCGCTGGCCGTCTGCTGGCTGGCGGCGATCATCCTGCGGGCGCTGCCCGGCAACGACCTCTCCCGCACCGGCCTCGCGGTCGCGGCCGGTGCGCTGGCCGCGCTCGCCGCGCTGACCCGGCCGGACGGTGCGCTGTACGTGGTCGCCTACCCGCTGGTGCTGCTGTTGTTCGCGCGCCGGTACCGGCTGCCCGGCGCCCTGCGCGCCGGGCTGGTCTCGGTGGCCGCCTTCGCCGTGCCGTACGGGCTCTACCTGCTCTGGCGGTACCTCCAGTTCGGCAGGCTGGTGCCGAACACCGCGGTCGCCAAGAGCCAGGACTTCCCGACGCTGGAAACCTTCGCGCGGGCGGGCGACCTGCTGGCGTACGCCGGTGCCTGGCTGTCGCTGGTGCTCGCCGCCGGGGTCGGGGTGCTGCTGGCCAGGGGGTCCGGGAAGCGGGACGCGCTGAGCGTGCTGCTGTTGTTCCTCGGCCTGGCGGCGGTGGTCTACTGCGTGCTCGGTCCCGAACCGAACGGGGAACTCCGGTTCGCCACGCCGTTCTGGGCCATCGGCGCGCTGTTGCTGGTCTTCGTGCTGGCCGAGGCGATGGCGTTCGTGCGCGGCCTCCGGCGGGTGGCGGTGGTCGCCGTGGCCGCGCTCGTCTCGCTGCCCACCCTCGCCGCGTTCGCCGAGTCCGCGGGCAAGCACGCCGAGGCGCCGATCGTGCCGGCCTGCCTGGTGGCCGACCGCTACGGCCGCGTGTTCAACGGGTACGCCGATGTGCTCGGCGTCCGCGAGGGCACGCTGCTCGTGCCCGACGTCGGCGGCACCGCGCTGACCAGCAGGCTGCGGGTGGTCGACCTGGTCGGCCTGACGCACGCGCGGATCGCCGACCTGGCCGGTGCCGGGAACCACGCCGGGCTGCGCGACTACCTGTTCGACGAGGTCAAGCCGACCTTCGTGCACACGCACCAGCCGTGGTCGGAGATCAGCGGCATCACCGGCGACCCCCGGCTGGCGCGCGACTACCACCCGTTGTTCGAAGGCGGTCCCAAGGGCGACTGGGTGCGCAAGGACGCCGTGCCGTCGATGGCGAAGCTGCAGGAAGTCCGCGACTACGCCGAGATCGTGACGCACCGCGTGCTGGACGAGCGCGGCGGCTCGCTGCGCGGCTCGTGCGGTGACGTGCTGCGACCGGGGCAGACCCCGCCGTCAGCCGGGGGGTAGCGCCGCTTCGACCTTGGCGAGCGTGCTCTTCAGCCGCTCGCCGAGGGCGAACTGCTGCTTGTCGAAGCCCTGCGAAACCCAGACCGCGATGGCCAGGTTGCCCGAGGTGTACCAGGTGGCGTTCATCCGGCCGACCGTGTTCGACCCGGCCAGCGCGCTCTTCCCCGGCGGCAGGCCGAGGTTGAGCTGGGTGAACCCGGTTTCCCCCGCTGCCTTGCGCAGTTCCTCGGCCACCTTCTTCGCGCCCTCCGGTGAACCGGCGGGCACCACCATCACCAGGTAGCCGTCGGTGCCGTCGGAGCTGGACCGGTAGACCACCTCGGTGGCGCCGTTCTGCTTGAACATGTTCGCCGTCTCCGGCGCGTACAGCTTCAGCTCGGTGCCCCGGTCCACGGGCATCGTCGCGTTGTTCGCGTTCTGCGTGCCCGGCAGCTGCGGCAGCCGCTGTTCGAGCGGCGCGTCCGCGGGCGGTGGCGGCAACTGGCTCGACTGGGCCGGTTCCGGCGGCGGCGCGGCGGCGTTGCCGGCCGGCTCGTCCTTCGACAGCAACCACACCCCACCGGCCAGCAGGCCACCGGCGAGCAGCACCCCGACGGCGAGGAACAGCCAGGTCGAGCCGCTGCGCCGCGGGCCGTGGTCGTCCTGGTCGTTCTGGTCGTAGTCCGGTGGCGGCGGAGGCGGGTGCTGCCAGCTGCGCTGGGCTTCGGTGGCGTACGGCCGGGTCGGCTGGTGGGCCGCCACCGGTGAGACCACGCTGCGCCCGCGCACCAGCCCACGCGGCGGCACCACCATCGCTTCGGTGGCCCGCTGGTCGGCCGGGCTCGGCGCGGTGGTCGGCCGGTCACCGGAGAGCAGCGCGGCGGCGTTCGGCGGCTGCCGCGGATCCGGGTTGCCCAGCGGCAGCGTCGGCCGCGACTCCACCACCTTCGGCGCGGGACGGGCACCGGCGACCGGGGCCGGTGGCTGCTTGGCCTGCCCGGCGGGCATCGGCTGGCCGGCCACCGGGATCCGGGGCAGCACGGTGGTTTCCTGCATCGCCGGGTCGTTCGCCTGCCGTCGCGGCGCGGCCACCGGTGAGGTCACCCCGCCGCCGGAGGCCGCCGCCAGCAGTTCGTCGCGCATCTTGCGATGCTCGGCCGGCGTCAGGCTGCCGTCGGCCAGCTTGGCGTCGAGCACCCGCAGCTCTTCCTGCCAGCCCATCGCATGCTCCATGGTCGGTCTGTTCGGCGGGACCAGTGTGCCCTACCGGAAGGTTACCGGTCACCGGAACGGGTGACGCGCCGCTCCGACCGCCGGGCCTCCCAGCGGCGGAAAGCCCGCGCCACGGGCCGTTCGACGCACCGGTGCAGCAGTTCCGTGGTGACGGCGAGCACCGCCAGCCCGATGCCGAGGGCGGGCCAGAAGCCCAGCGGCCCGGCCAGCAGGTTCAACGCGCTCAGCACCACCGCGAAGTGCAGCAGGTAGACCGCGTAGGTGCGCTCGGCCAGCACCCGGATCACCCGCGACCGGGCGATCCGGCCGTTCGCCCTGGTGCACAGCAGCAGGAGCAGCAGGATCAGCACCAGCGTGCGGACGTACGCGGGGCCGTCCGGGGTGTCGCTCCAGGTGGCCACGGCCCTGGCAGCCAGCCACAGGTGCACCAGCCCGAGCGCGAGCGCGGGCAGCGGGGCCAGCCGCTTGCCGCGCACCAGCATCACCAGCTGGCCGAGGAAGAGCACCGGCAGGAACGAGGCGATGATCCGCAGGTGCGCGGGCCCACCCGGGGCCGGGTCGCCGGTGACCGAGATGAGCACCGAGACCAGCGCCGCCGCGATGGCCGGTGGCAGCCACGGCCACCGCCGCAGCAGCGGGATGGTCGCCGCGGCGAGCAGGTAGAACACCACCTGCACGGTCAGCGTCCAGGTGACGGCCAGCAGCGTGGACGCGTCCTCGAAGCTGTAGTTGAGCAGGCCGAGGTTGAGCAGCAGGTCGCCGAAGTCCGGCGGCTGGTTCACGCCGAGCGCACCGGCCAGCGCCAGCACCCACGCCAGGAGGATGGCCACCCACAGCGCCGGGAACAACCGCACCGCGCGGCGCGCGAGGAACTGCCCCGGCGTCTCGCGGGCGCCGACGTGCGTCACCACCACCCCGCTGATCACCAGGAAGGTGCCGACGCCGACGAACCCGAGCAGCTCGTTGAGGTGCAGTGAGGCGACGATCCCGCCTTCGACCAGGTCGGCCACCCAGAAGTCCTCGGAGCCGCGCATCTTGGCCCAGCCCGCGACGTGGTTGTAGAGGACCGCGACCGAGCAGATCACCCGCAGCACGTCGAGCCCGTGCAGGTAGTGCGCCCCGCGGGCGGGGGCGGCGGCCGGGGCGGGCCGTTCGGCGGTCCGGGTCACACCGGCTCCCTGGTGCGCTGGAACCGGGAAAGCCGGTGCCCGGCTTCGGCGAGCAGGCCGACACCGGCGGCGGCCACCAGGATCCCGATCGGCTGGGGGAGCAGACCGGCGAGCGGGTGCCCGACGGGGGCGTACAGCGGGACCAGCCACCACACGCGCCCGGCGAGCCAGCGCACCACCGGGTTCGCCGCGATCCGCTCGGCGGTCGGCCCGGCCAGCAGGAAGGCCACCGCACCGAGCAGCACGGCGTAGGTGGCGGCCAGCGGGTACCACCAGCCGTCCAGCTCGGGCACCACGCGATCGGCGATCGACACCACCACCAGCGCGGCGACGACGAGCAGCCCGCACCCCCAGGCCGGGAGCAGCCCGGCCCGGTTCGCGTGCAGCAGCTGCCCGGCCACGAAGAGCGGGAAGAAGGCGCCCGCGGCGGACAGGTCCGGCACGAAGTCGGCCAGTGCGACGGCGTTGAGCGCGAGCACCAGCTGCGCCAGCTGCCCGGACCAGCGGAAGCGGGCGGGCAGCAGGCCGGTGCCCCTGGCCAGCAGGAAACCGGTGAGCGCGAGCACGGCGACCCAGCCGAGCGGCACCAGCCCGGCGGTGAACGGCAGCAGCTGCGCCACCACCACCAGTGCGGCGAGCGGGTACAGCGCACCGGGGGTGCGCCCGGCCGCGGCCGCGTAACCGGCGGCGACCAGCAGCAGCATCAGGCCGAGCGGCCCGAAGTCCTCACCCAGCCCCAGCGGACGGGCGATCCACGCCCTGGTCACGTCCAGCAGCTCGAACCGCTGGCCGTGCAGGTCGGCCCAGTGCCCGAACAGGTAGCCGTACGCGGTCAGCACGGCCGCGCTCGCGCAGAGCAGGGTCACCGGGGTCCTCATCGCGGCTCCCCGGCGGGGAACTCGCCGGTCTGCAGGTCGAGCAGCGCGCCGAAGGCTTCGTCGACCGGTTCGCCGACCACGCCGCCCTCACCGGTGGCGTCGATCCGCAGCACGTCGCGGCCGCGGACGTAGTGCGCGTGGTAGGAGATCGTCGGCGCGCCGGGTGCCTCGGCGAACCGCCGGACCGTCACGCCCTCGGGTGCCGGGGTGACCAGCCGGTGCCCGCCGGCTTCGTAGATGCCGTCGAGCGCTTCCTTGGTCACCTCCGGTTCGGCGTCGTCGCGGGCGGTGAACCGGCTGAGCAGCAGGTTCACCCCGTTCTCGCGGGTCATCCGCAGGTGCGCGGCGGCCACCCCGGTGGCCTGGAGCTCGCTGATCTCCTCGTGGCTGAACAGCTGGTAGGTGACCAGCGCGGAGACCCGGCCGGCGCGGTCGATGAGCAGGTCGCCGGGCGGGGTGACCATCGGCAGCGGCGGCGGGCCGGGGCGGCGGGGTGCGGGATCGGCCAGTTCGGTCGGCTGGTGGGAGGCGCCGGGATCGGCCCCGCTGCCCCACACCAGCCAGGCCGCCGTGGGCGGCACCGCGAGCACGGCGAGCAGCGCGGCCGTCACGACCACGCCGCGTTTGCCTCCCCGGTCACCCATGGTGGTCCTCATGGTGCGTGATCGGTCGGGCGAACGGCACCGCCGGGGTGCGTACAGTGGGGGTATGACCTGGTTTGGACGTGACAAATCCCGCTCGGTCTCCGCCGAAGAGGCCCTCCCCGGCCGAGCCGAACCGCTGGTCACCCCCGAGTTCCACGCGGTGTTCCCCGATCGCCGCATCAAGCCGCCGTTCCCGGAGGGGCTGCGGACCGCGGTGTTCGGCCTCGGCTGCTTCTGGGGCGCCGAGCGGTTGTTCTGGCAGACGGACGGGGTGTACTCGACCGCCGTCGGCTACGCCGGTGGCCACACCCCGAACCCGACGTATGAAGAGGTGTGCAGCGGCCTGACCGGGCACACCGAGGCCGTCCTGGTGGTCTTCGACCCGGCGCGGATTTCCTACGAGCAGCTGCTGAAGGTCTTCTGGGAAGGCCACGACCCGACGCAGGGCATGCGGCAGGGCAACGACGTCGGCACCCAGTACCGCTCGGCGGCCTACTACGCGGACGATGAGCAGCGGGCCGAGCTGGAAGCCTCGCGGGCCGGCTTCCAGGCCGCGCTGACCGCCGCCGGCCACGGCACCATCACCACCGAGGTCGCCCCGCTCGGCGAGTTCTACTACGCCGAGGACTACCACCAGCAGTACCTGCACAAGGTTCCGAACGGCTACTGCGGCCTCGGCGGCACCGGCGTCTCGTGCCCCATCGGCCTCGGCGTCACGGAGAACTGACCGGGGGCACCCGTTCCGGCTTCGGGCGAGCAAGGGCGGGTGTCACTCCCGGCGCAGCAGGTCGTAGGCGGCGGCGCCGATCAGTTCGAGTGACACCTGCAGCCGCTCCGGGCTGACGTTGCCGGCGATGGTGTCCTCCGGCGTGTGGTACGTCGGCTCCAGTGCGGCCGGACCGGTTTCGCCGCGCCAGCTGAAGTTGCCCGAGGCGATGCCCCGCTCGAAGAACGGCACGTGGTCGCTCGAACCCCGGGCGACCGGCCCCTGCACCCGCGGGTCGTACCCGAGCCGCGCCGCCGCCGCGCCGACGGCCTGGGTGACCGCGTTGTCGGCGCCGTCGACCGAGAGCAGCCAGTAGACCGTCGCCGGGTCGTAGCTGGTGGCGACCATGTCGTTCTGGAAGCAGCCGGCGATCCGGCCCGCCTCGGCGTCGGACAGGTGGTTGACGTAGTACCGGCTGCCGATCAGCCCGTACTCCTCCGAACCCCACAACGCGAACCGCACGGCCTTGCGCGTCGGCAGGTGCCGCAGCACGCGCGCGAGTTCCAGGCACAGCACGGTGCCGCTGCCGTCGTCGTTCGCGCCGGGGGAGCCGGGCACGCTGTCGTAGTGCGCGGTGACCATGACCACGCCGTCGTCGCCGGGCACGGTGGCCGGGCGCTCGGCGATCACGTTGTACGAGGTCAGGTTCGTGTGGTGGTCCGACGCCAAGTCGAGCCGGACCGGCCCCGACCGCATCCGGTCACGCAGCTTCTCGGCCTGCACCTGCGCCAGCCCGAGCACCGGGATCCCCACCGGCGTGGGCAGGGTCGGCGAGAACGCGGACTGCTTCCGGTCGGCCGTCGCGCTCAGGCGCCCGATCAGCACCGCCGCCGCGCCGCGCTGGGCGGCCAGCTGGTAGGCGTTCGGGTCGTTCGTCACGCCGGCGTAGAAGACGACCTTGCCGGTGACGTCGGCGGGGAAGCTGCCCGGCGCACCGCTGCCGACGTCGACCACCTCGCCGGTGAAGGTGGCGTTCTGCGCGCCCTGCGGTGACGAACCGGTCTGCCAGTCCTCCTCGCCGATCCGGATCCGGCCGAGGAACTTGTCCGTGATCGGGAACGGCTGCACGGTCACCTGGTACCGCAGCTTCCGCAGCGTGCTCGCGATGTGGTCGCGGGCCTTCAGCTCACCGGCCGTGCCGGCGATGCGGGGGCCGATCTGGTCGCTGAGCACCCTGAGGTGTTCCAGCGCGCGTTCCGCCCGCACCCGGGCGACCACCGGGTAGTCGCCGAAGGCCAGGTCCGGCTTGGCCGCCGCGCCGGGGCGCTGCTGCCTGCCCGCCGCCGCGGCGGCCGCCGGGTTCAGCCCGATGGCGGCGGCACCGGCGAGCGCCACCGCACCCGTCACCACGTCGCGTCGTCGAATCCCAGCCATCTGCCACCCCGTTGATCGGTCGGATGTTTCCCCAGTGTTGGCCGCACCCTACGAACTCCGCGGAAACCCCGACAACCGCCGAACGTCGGCAAGCCCCCGTGACAGGTGTCGGGTACGTCCGGTTCCCACCGGGTAAATCCCCAGCTCAACGAGCATTTTTCGAACATGTGTTCTATACTTGGAGCAGTTGCGCGGGAGAGCTGGAGGTCGCTGTGGCCTATGTAACCTTGCCCACCTTCGTCAGCTGCAGCAGCAGTGCGGGCGCCAAGCGCGCCACGCTGGTGCGGCGGCAACGGCGGATGTACGACAACCCGGAGCCGTCCGGCTTCGACTTCTACCGGCGGGCCGCGGCGGCGATCCGCACCGGCCGGGAGGCGGACATGGACGCCGCCGCGATGGACATCCTGATCGCGAACGCCACCCCGCGGTCGGCGCCGCACTACCAGGCGGTCGCCGAAGGCTGGCTGCGTTACCTCGGCCGCCGGAAACCGGCCGTGCTGAACGTCGGGCGCGGGCGGTGGCGCTGCGGCGGGCTGGAGGTCGGCATCACCCCGCAGTTCGGCCTGCGCTCGGCGAACGGGCAGGACCACGCCGTGCACCTGTACTTCAAGGAGGAGCCGCTCACCCGGGACGCCGCGCACCTGGCGCTGCGCCTGATGGAGCTGCGGATGAAGGAGTTGCTGCCCGGCGGCGGTGAGCCCATGGTGCTCGACGTCCGCCGCGCCAAGCCCTACACCCTGGGCCGCCGGGACCGGGACCGCCTGGACCACTGGATCCGCAGCGAGGCCGCCGCCTTCCTCAGCCTCTGGGAACCGGTCGCGTGACGCCGGGAGCGCGGGTCCTAGGCTCTTGACATGTTCGAATACCACGGGTGGGTGACGATCCAGGTCGGTGCGGACGGCGACGAGCCGGACGGGCTGCTGGAACGTGCGGTCGACCGCGTCGGCCGGGTGGTGCGCGAGTTCGGCAACGCCCAGCTGGTGGACCTCCGCTACGCCAACGGGGTGCCGGTGCTGCACCTGGGCGGGGTGCTCAAGCGGCCCAGCACGGTGGGGGCCTCGCTGCTGCACCTGTTCATCCGGGTCGGGGAGCTGGCGCCGGCGTCGTACGGGCTGCTGCACGTCCACGACGACGAGGACTTCGCCCACGGCAACGAATTCCGCGTGTACCGCATGGTCCGCGGCCAGGTCACCGAGTGCGCCGACCCGTTCCTCTCGCCGGTGGTGCCGACGGTGGTCGACGAGGACGCCTACGCCGAGTTCTGAAACCCGGGACGGACCGGCCGCTGCGGGGAGCAGGCCGGCCCGTCCCGGAAGCCTGACTAGAACTGCACGTCAGCGCACTGGTAGAAGGCGTTGCCGGTGTCGGCGATGTCCCACACCGCGAGGATCAGGTGCTTGCCGGACTTCGCGGGCAGCTTGCCGGTGTGCGTGACGGTCCAGCCGGGGCGCTGGCCACCCATGTTGACCGAGTAGAACGGCTGGCTCTCCAGCTGGTCGCGGGTCAGCGGGGCGGCCGGGTTCCAGCCGTTCTTGGTGATGAAGTAGCGGAACGACGTGGTGGCGTGCGCCGCGGTGAGCGTCCAGCTGAAGGTCAGGTTCGAGCCGCTGCTCACCTGCTTGGCGGGCCAGTTGCCGCCACGCGGGTCGTCGAGCTGGGCGAACTGGCCGAGGCCACCGGCGCAGATCTTGCCGTTGGCGGGACCGGCGGCGGGGAAGCCCTTCGGGCCCTCGACGCTCTGCGGTTCCCACTGGATCGGCCCGCAGTTGCTCACCGCACCGGTCTTGCAGTGCAGCGCGCGGCTCGGGGCGTTGGTCGTGTAGCCGTGCCCCTGTGCGACGCCGGCCAGCACCACCGGCAAGGCGACACACCCGGCGGCGATGGCGGCGATTCGGCCCAGGATCTTCTTGGCCATGCTTACTCCTTGGTGGATAAGCGAAGCGGGGTTCGGGGGAGAGCTGAAGTCCACCCAGTCTAAGTGACCACTGTCACCATGGTCTAGACCACAACACAATTGGACTAGACCAAGCTCCCGCCGCACACGTTGAGTGGCCCCCTTCGCGGCCCACCCCGCCCATTCGGCCGCACACCCCCAGCGGAACCTCCACATTCACCACAACCAGTGATCAACCCGGCCCCACCGTCCGTGTGCGTGCGGGACATGGGCACCGTGCCGCCTGACCGCAGCTTGGACGCGAAACACAAGCCACCCGAACAAGGCGACCAGCCAGACGGGGTCCGGGGGCGAGCCCCCGGCCGGGGTGTGTAGCCAGGTCCCGCAAAGGGACTTCGAGAATCGCCAACGGGAAAGGCGCAGCGGCGCCAACCAGGCGCCACCAGCGAGTCGAGAGCGGATGACGGGACTCGAACCCGCGACCCTCACCTTGGCAAGGTGATGCGCTACCAGCTGCGCTACATCCGCGTGCCCGGCGATCTCCGCCGGTGCGGTGCAAACTATACAACGGCCCGGAGGGGGCACTTTTACCCACCCGGACTGTGGCTCTTTGGTTACCCTTGGCGCACGAGGGGTGACGGCCACGAGTTCGCTCCGTATGGTGTCCACATTCAACCGAACGGGTTAGCGTTTGGCGGGGAGGTGCCTGGCTGGATGACCGAGCAGAGTACGGTCCCGCCGCCGGTTTCCGGGGAGCACGCGCTGCTGCAACGACTCCGGGACGGGGAGGACGCGGCGTTCGGCGAGCTGTTCGAGCTGCACGCGGCCGCGGTGCGGCGGCTGGCGCTGGGGCTGGCCTCGGACCGGTCCGAGGCCGAGGACATCACCGCGGAGACCTTCTTCCGCGTGCTCCAGGCGCTGCGCCGGGGTTCGGGCCCGCGGGACAACGTGCGCGCCTACCTGCTGACCGTGGCGCGCCGCGTGTCGTGGGAGTGGCACGGTGCCCGTCGTGACGTGCCGGTTTCCGAGGACGAGCTGACCCACCGGGCCGGGGCGGGGGCCGACGCGCACGCCCGCACCGCCGAGCACACGCTGATCACCCGCGCCTTCACCAGCCTGCCGGAGCGCTGGCGCACGGTGCTGTGGCAGACCGAGGTGGAGGGTGAGCAGCCCGCGGTGGTGGCCCCGCACTTCGGCCTGAGCGCGAACGCGACGGCGGCGCTGGCCCGCCGCGCCCGCCAGGGACTGCGGGCGGCCTACCTGCAGGCGCACCTGTCGGTGCACCGCGGTGCCGACGGCTGCCGCGCGGTGATCGAGAAGCTCGGCGGGTACACCGCCGGCAGCGTCACCGGCACCGAGGCCCGCCGCATCCAGGCGCACCTGCTCGGCTGCTCCTCCTGCCGCGCCACCGCGGACGAACTGCGGGAGGTCTGCTCGTCGTTGCGCGCGCACGCCGGGGTGATCGTGCTGATGCTGCCCGCGTCCGCGTTGTCGCTGGAGGGCCTGCAGGCGAGCGGGTTGCTCGCCGGGCTCAAGGGGCTGCTGGTCGGCTCGAAGATGAAGGTCGGCATGGCGCTGGCGTCCACCGCGGCGGCCGGGGTGGTCGGGGTGGCGGTGGGACCGGTGGTCGACGAGTCGGCGTCGCCGTTCCACCTGGGGCTGCCGGGGCTGGGCGGGCAGGAGCTGATCGCCGCGGAACCGGTGGTGGTGCCGCCGTCGGAGCCGGTGCGGCCCCCCGTGGTGGCCACCGGATCGCTGGTCAACCAGGTGCCGCCGCAGCACCCGGAGGTGCAGCCGCAGCCGGGGCCCGGTGAGCTGCCGGTGCTGCCGGACGGGGAGGCCGGTGAACTGCCCGCGGTGCCCGGTGAGCACGGGCTGCCCGGCACGGTGGACCCGCCCGGCGAGGACCCGGTGGGCACCGAGCCGAACAACCCCGGCGTGAGCAACACCCCGCGCGACGACATCGAGCCGTACCCGGGCCCGGACGAGACGCTGAGCACCACCGAAACCCCCGAGTCGACCGAACCGGCGACCTCGAGGCTCCCGGCCCCCAACAGCAGCATCAGGCCCACCAGCACCAGTGGTGCCGAGGTGCCGCAGGACGACGTGACGGAGGCGCCACCGGCCGCTGCCGAAGGGTGAATTCCCGATCTCGCGCGGGGAGACGCGGTCGCGGTACCGTGGTCTCGCTCATACCGCGCTGCTCGCCTGGAGGCTGTGGATGAACCGCCTGGTACACGGTGCCGACGGTCGTGAATGGGTGCTCCGGAGCCAGTTGGAGTGGCGGCCACCGGCCACCGCGGACGATTTCGAGCACGACGTGGCGGGCAGCCACACCCCCGGTTTCGCCATGCTGTTCGTCACCGTGGTGCTGGCGGTGATCCTGGTGGTGTGGATGCCGGAGGACGTGGTGGTGCCCAGCTGGGTGCTGCTCGCCCTGCTGCTGATCATCATCTTCTTCCCGTTGCGCTGGATCCTGCGGCGCCCGTGGACGGTGGTCGCCGAGACCGAGGGCGACGCCACCGGTGAGCGCCCGTCGGAACGCTGGGTGGGCACGGTGCGCGGCATGTTCACCGTGCGCGGTGAGATGAGCCGGATCGCGAAGACCATCCAGAAGCACTCGCTGCCCGACTTCGACGGCCCCCTGCACCCGGTGGAGTAGCCGTGCCCGAACTGCCCGAGGTCGAAGCGCTGGCGCACCACCTGCGTGAGTTCGCCGTCGGCCGGGTGGTCAGCCGGGTGGACGTGGCTTCGATGACCGTGCTGAAAACGGTCAGCCCGGCGTGGACCGAGCTGCACGGGCGTGAGGTCACCGCGGCGGGCCGGTTCGGCAAGCACCTCGACCTCGACTGCGACGGCATCCACCTGGTCACGCACCTGGCCAGGGCGGGCTGGCTGCGCTGGTCGGATTCGCTGTCCCCGGTGCCGCCGAAACCCGGCAAGGGGCCGCTGGCGCTGCGGGTGCACCTGTCCGGCCCGGGGTTCGACCTGACCGAGGCGGGCACGAAGAAGGGGCTCGCGGTGTGGATCACCCGCGACCCGGCGGAGATCCCCAGCATCGCCCGGCTCGGCCCGGACGCGCTGACCGTGGACCGGACGCAGCTCGCCGGGTTGTTCGCCGGGCGCACCGAGCGGCTGAAGACCGCGCTGACCGACCAGTCGCTGATCGCGGGCATCGGCAACGCCTACTCCGACGAGATCCTGCACACCGCGAAGCTCTCGCCGTACGCCACCACCGGCAAGCTCTCCGAGGAGGCGCTGGACCGGCTGTCCGGCGCGATCTCCGGGGTGCTCACCGACGCCGTGGAGCGCTCGGTCGGCCAGGCCGCCGCGCGGCTCAAGGGGGAGAAGCGCTCCGGGCTGCGGGTGCACGCCCGCGCCGGGCTGCCGTGCCCGGTCTGCGGGGACACCGTGCGGGAGATCTCCTTCGCGGACAAGGCGTTCCAGTACTGCCCGACCTGCCAGACCGGCGGCAAGCCGCTGGCCGACCGGCGGATGTCGCGCCTGCTGAAGTGAGCACCCGCAGAGCGCGGCGGCCAGTCCGGGCGGCAGCGGATGACGTGCCCCACCGCTGCTTTGCCAGGTACGGCGCGAAGAACGCCGAGGTGGATGCGGGGCCGGAAGCCCCGTGATCGCTTTGTCATGCACCGAGCGTGCCCCCGGGCCGGGCACCCGAAAATCCGGCGAACCCCCAGGTCAGCGCTGTGGTCTCCCCCGGTGGTGTAACAATGGGTAGCCAGTAGTCGCCGACCATGCACGGAAAGTGGAGAAAAGACCCTTGCACCCGGATGCCGGAGCGCAGAGCATGAACGCCGTGTCCGGGTTGCCACTCGCGCAGATCATTCCGTGGAGCGTCGCCGCCGTGGCGGTGGTCCTGCTGATCGTCGTGCTCGTCCGCAGCCGCCGTCCGGCGAGCTTCGTCGACGACGCGGTGCTCGAAGCCGTCCGCCGGATGTCCAAGGCCACCCCGGACCTGCGCCGCGGCCTCGACGAGAACTCCGCCGACCGGATCACCACGCAGATGCTCGAAACGCTCAAGTGCGTCGCGGTCGGCATCACCGACGCCGACGGCACCCTGCTGTCCTGGGACGGCGAGGCCAACGAGCACTACGAGGACCTGCGCGACGCCATCGCGGTGACCATCCGGCGGCACCGCCGCGAGGTGGTCGGGCACGAGAAGCTGCCGTGCAACCACCGCGGCAACTGCCTGATGCGCACCGCGGTGATCGTGCCGCTGATCGTCGAGGAGCAGACCCAGGCGGTGCTGATCGTGGTCGGCCGGACCCGCGGCAAGCGGCTGGTCGAGATGGCCGACGCGGTCTCGCAGTTCGTCTGCACCCAGTTCGAGCTGGCCCGGCTGGAGGACTCCAAGCTCCAGCTGCAGCAGGCCGAGGTGAAGGCGCTGCGGGCGCAGATCTCACCGCACTTCGTCTACAACGCGCTGAACACCATTTCCTCGCTGATCCGCACCGATCCCGAGGAGGCGCGCGAGCTGCTGCAGGAGTTCGCCGACTTCACCCGGTACATCTTCCGCAGCTCCGGCATGTTCACCTCGCTCGCCGAGGAACTGCGCAACATCGACCGCTACCTGACCATCGAGAGCGCGCGGTTCGCCGGCAAGCTCAACGTCCGGCTGAAGATCGCGCCCGAGGTGCTCTCGGTGGTGGTGCCGTTCCTGATCATCCAGCCGCTGGTGGAGAACGCGGTCAAGCACGGGCTGTGGAACAAGCCGAACGGCGGCACGGTCACCGTGATCGCCCAGGATCACGGCAACGAGGCGCTGATCAGCGTGGAGGACGACGGCGTCGGCATGGACCCGGCGCGGCTGTCCGAGCTGCACGACTCGCACCAGACCGGCGCGCACGTCGGGCTGGGCAACATCAACCAGCGCATGCGCCAGCTCTTCGGCGACGAGTACGCGCTGACCGTGGAGACCGCACCCGGCGCGGGCATGAAGGTGACGCTGCGCGTGCCGAAGTACGCCCGTGGTGTGCGGGCCAGCGTGCCGGAGTACACCGAGGGGGCGTCGGAGCGCGACCCCGCCGCCGACTCGGTGCCTGCGGCCGTCGTGCACCAGCCCGTGGTGCAGCCGCAGCGGTCCCGCAGCCACGCCGCGCGGCACCGCCCGTCGTCCGTTTCGCGTGAGGGGCGGCCGACGGCTGACCGCCGGTAGGGTGGCGGCATGAGCGTGACGGACAAGCTGACCGCCCGGATCCCCGGTCTCGCCGAGCGCGGGGAGCGCAAGGACGTGGTTTCGGTGGTGAAGCTGCACGGGGTGATCACCCCGCAGGCTTCGCCGCTGAGCCGGGGTGTGATCAACCTGTCCGCCCTGGAGACCGCGCTGACCCGCGCCTTCGACCACGACCGGCTCAAGGCGGTCGCGCTGCTGATCAACTCGCCCGGTGGGGCGCCCACCCAGTCCGGGCTGGTCGCCGAGCGGATCCGGCAGCTCGCGGACAAGAAGGGCGTGCCGGTGCTGGCCTTCGCCGAGGACGTCGCGGCTTCGGGCGGGTACTGGCTGGCCTGCGCCGCCGACGAGATCTTCGCCCACCGCACCTCGCTGGTCGGCTCGATCGGCGTGATCAGCGGCGGCTTCGGCTTCACCGGCCTGCTCGAACGCTTCGGCGTGGAGCGGCGGCTGCACACCGCCGGCGAGAACAAGTCGCGGCTCGACCCGTTCAGCCCGGAGAAGCCCGAGGACGTCGAGTGGCTCAAGAAGCTCCACACGCAGCTGCACGAGCTGTTCGTCAGCTGGGTCAAGGAGCGCCGGGGTGACCGGCTCAAGGGTGGCGGCGAGCTGTTCACCGGGGACGTCTGGCTGGGCTCGAAGGCGGTCGAACTGGGCCTGATCGACGGGGTCGGCAACCTGCGCGAGGTGCTGGCCGAGCGCTACCCGGACGCCGAGATCGCCATCGCCGAACCGAAGAAGCCGCTGCTGGCGAAGCTCGGCCTCGGCGCCCCGGCCGCGTCCCTGCTCGAGGCCGTCTCCGCGAAGGCGACTTGGTCCCGCTTCGGCCTCTAAGTCCCTTTTCCACCTGAACGGGCTACAGACACCGGGGTCCGAGCTGGGGTTTCTTTAACCCTGTCTTTGTTGTTGGCCACAACAAAACCACTCTCCCCACTGGTACGGGTTGACAAGGAGGTCACCCCCATGCCCGTTCCCCCTCCCCGGAGAAAGCTGCTCGCCACCCTCGCCCTGGCCGGGGCCGCACTGGTCACCGCGCCGCTGACCCAGCAGGCCACCGCCGCCGTACCGCCCCCGCCGACCGGCTGGACCCAGGTCTGGGCCGACGACTTCAACGGTGCCGCCGGCACCCTGCCCAACACCGCGAACTGGCGGTTCAGCCTCGGACACGGTTACCCCGGCGGCCCCGCCAACTGGGGCACCGGCGAGATCGCCGCGCACACGGACAACCCCGCCAACGTCAGCCTCGACGGCAGCGGCAACCTGCGCATCACGCCGTTGCGCGACGGCGCCGGGAACTGGACCTCGGCGCGCATCGAGACCAACAAGCAGGACTTCAAGGCACCGGAGAACGGCGTGCTGCGCGTCGAAAGCCGGTTGCAGATGCCGAACGTCACCGGTGACGCCGCACTGGGCTACTGGCCGGCGTTCTGGATGCTCGGTTCGCCGTACCGCGGCAACTGGTGGAACTGGCCGGGCATCGGCGAGTTCGACATCATGGAGAACGTCAACGGGATCAACTCCGTCTGGGGCGTGCTGCACTGCGGGGTCGCCCCCGGCGGGCCGTGCAACGAGAACGACGGCATCGGCGCCAGCCGCACCTGCCCCGGCGCCAGCTGCCAGTCGGCCTTCCACACCTACAGCTTCGAGTGGGACCGCAGCGTCAGCCCCAACCAGCTGCGCTGGTACGTCGACGGCCAGCAGTTCCACCAGGTCAGCCAGAACCAGGTGGACGCGGGCACCTGGACGAACATGACCAGCCACGCCGGTTACTTCATCATCCTGAACGTGGCCATCGGCGGGGCCTTCCCGAACGGGGTGGCCGGTATCGGCACGCCGACCGCGGCCACCGTGCCGGGGCGGCCGATGGTGGTCGACTACGTGGCGGCGTGGACCCGCGGTGGCGGCGGTGGCGGTCCCGGTGGCACCGACGCCTACGGCACCATCCAGGCCGAGAACTACAGCCAGCAGAGCGGGTTGAGCACGCAGGCCACCACCGATTCGGGTGGCGGCCAGAACCTGGCCACCGCGGCGAACGGGGACTGGGCCAGGTACAACGGCGTCAACTTCGGCTCGCGGACGGCCACGCAGTTCAAGGCGCGGGTGGCCTCCGGTGCCGCGGGCGGGGTGAGCGGACTGGTCGAAGTGCGGCTGGACAGCCCGTCGAACCCCCCGATCGGGTCGTTCGCGGTCGGCAACACCGGTGGCTGGCAGAGCTGGCAGACGATCCCGGCCAACACCAGCGGGGTCACCGGCACCCACGACGTCTACCTGACCTTCCGCAGCGGTCAGCCCGCCGACTTCGTGAACGTCAACTGGTTCACCTTCGCACCGTGACCAATCGGCGACGTGGGGGCAGCAGACAGCTCGCCCCCGCGTCGCTTATAACTGAAGCTGGACATCACCACTTTCACTAGGCAGGATGCTTGTCACTGTGAGTACACAAGAAAGCACTTCGGGCCTGTTGGTGCTGGCCGTCGACGACGAGCCGCACGGGTTGTCCGAACTCGCCCACTGCCTGGAGAACAACCCGGCCATCCGGCGGATCTTCACCTGCACCGACGCCACCGACGCGCTGCGGCTGCTGGCCTCCGACGACGCCGAGGTGCGCTACCGCAAGGACCGCGGCCTGGCCCCGGTCGACGCGGTGTTCGCCGACCTGAACATGCCCGGCCTGTCCGGCATGGAGATGTCGCGGGTGTTCGCCACGCTGAACCCGGCTCCGGTGCTGGTCTTCGTCACCGGCCACCCGGAGGAGGCGGTGAACGCCTTCGACCTCGGCGCGGTCGACTACGTGCTCAAGCCGTGCAAGCAGGAACGGCTGGACAAGGCGATCAAGCGGGTGCTCCAGTCGCTGCAGACCGCCCCCGCGCCCGCCGCGCCAGCCGGTCAGGAGCCGGTGAAGACCGACGACGAGGTGATCGCGGTCGAACTGGCGGGCAACACCAAGCTCATCCCGCGCGCCAACGTGCGCTGGGTGGAGGCGCAGGGCGACTACGCGCGGCTGTTCACCACCGACGGCAGCCACCTCGTCCGCATCCCGCTGGCCCAGCTCGAGGAGCGGTGGGAGAAGGCGGGCTTCGTCCGGATCCACCGGTCCTACCTGGTCGCGCTGCAGCTGATCACCGAGCTGCGCATGGGCCAGGGCGGCTACCAGGTGGTCATCGGCAACGAGGAGAAGCTGCTGCCGGTGAGCCGCAGGCACACCCGTGAGCTGAAGGACCGGCTGGTCGGGTCCTCGCGGAACAGCTAGCGATGACGTTCGGAGGGGACCCGTACCGCCAGATCGGCGGGGTGCGCGAGCCCGATCCGACGCTCGGCAAGAACCTGGGCCGCCACGGGAAACCGCGGGCCGAACCGCTGCCGACCTCGAAGACCGAACCCGTGCCGCCCGGCCAGCTCCCCGGCGAGGCACCGGAACCGGAGCACCACGCCCGGCCGCGGCGCCAGCGGGTGGTGCTGTCCGGGCCGAAGCAGTCCAACGCCCTGCGTGCCCGCGTCGAACTGGAGGAGCAGACCAGCTGGGGCGAGCTGCTGATCAAGGACCTGATCAAGGCGCAGCTGCGCACCGCGGTGGCGCTGGCGCTGCTGGTGGTGGTGCTGCTCGGCGCGCTCCCGCTGGCCTTCTTCCTGTCGCCGGGGTTCGCCGGGCTGCGGATCATCGGCGTGCCGGTGGCCTGGCTGCTGCTCGGGGTGGCCCCGTTCCCGCTGCTGCTCGCCGTCGGCCTGTGGTACAACCGGCTGGCCGAACGCCACGAGCGGGCCTTCGTCGAGGTGATCGAGAACTGAGTTCCCCCGGCTCGCGTGCGAGGATCCTGGAGTGCAGCTGAACCCGTGGGCGCTGACCGCCATCGTGCTGGTCGGTGTGGTCACGTTCTACCTCGGCCACCGGTCGTCGCGGTTCGCCAGCAGCACGCACGACTTCCTGGTCGCCCGCCGGACCGTGCGGTCCCGGCGCAACGCGGCGGCCATCTCCGGTGAGTACCTCTCGGCCGCCTCGTTCCTCGGCGTCGCGGGCATCGTGCTCAAGGAGGGCGCCGACGCGCTGTGGTTCCCGATCGGCTTCACCGCGGGTTACCTGGCGCTGATGCTCTTCGTCGCCGCGCCGCTGCGGCGGTCCGGCGCCTACACCCTGCCCGACTTCCTCGAAGCGCGGCTCGGTTCGCTGCCGCTGCGCCGGTTCGCCACCGCGTTCGTGGTGTTCATCGGCATCCTCTACCTGGTCCCGCAGCTGCAGGGCGCCGGGCTCGGGCTGTCCACCATCCTCGGCACGCCGGGCTGGGCCGGGGCGGTGGTGGTGACGCTGGTGGTGACCATCAACGTGATCGCCGGTGGCATGCGGGCGATCACCGTGGTCCAGGCGTTCCAGTACTGGCTGAAGCTGTTCGCCATCGCCGCGCCGACGTTCGTGCTGTGCGTGGTGTTCATCGGCGGGGGCGCCACGGCGGCGGGTGGTTCGCTGGGCACCCCGGCGCCGCCGGTGTTCGCCGAGGAAACCACCGTCGACGTGCAGACCCCGGTGAAGCTGCAGGTCGGCGCACCGACCGTGCTCTACGCCGACGGGGTGCTCGACGGCGCCGAAACCGACGGCGTGGTGTTCTGGGCGCCCGAGGCCGGCCCCGAGGTGGGCGAGGGCACCGAGCTGCGCTTCCCGGCGGGTTCGGCGGTGCCGGTGGTGGCCGGCGCGGTCGCCGACAACTCGTCCTGGCTGCTGCCCGAAACCGACGACGTGACCGACCTGCTCGCCACCTACTCGCTGATGTTCGCCACCTTCCTCGGCACCATGGGCCTGCCGCACGTGCTGGTCCGCTTCTACACCAATCCCGACGGCAAGGCCGCGCGCCGGACCACCGTGCACGTGCTGCTGCTGCTCGGGCTGTTCTACCTGTTCCCGGCGCTGCTCGGCGCGCTGTCCCGGCTGTACGTGCCGGAGCTGCTGGTCACCGGGCAGACCGACGCCGCGGTGCTGCTGCTGCCTTCGGCGATGCTGCCGGGGGTGGCCGGGCAGATCGTCGGGGCGGTCACCGCCGCCGGGGCGTTCGCCGCCTTCCTCGCCACCGCGTCCGGGCTGCTGGTCAGCGTGGCGGGGGTGCTGTCCACCGACGTGCTGCCCGGCCGGGTCCGCGACTTCCGGCTGGCCACCGTGCTGGTCGCGCTGGCCCCGCTGGGCATCGCGCTGGCGCTGCGCCAGGACGACCTGTCGCTGACCGTCGGCATGACCTTCGCGCTGGCCGCGTCCACCTTCAGCCCGATGCTGCTGCTCGGCATCTGGTGGCGGAAGCTGACCTGGACCGGGGCGATGGCGGGCATGGTCGTCGGCGGCACGCTGGTGCTCGGGGCGCTCGTGGTGAACATCGTCAGCGGTTACACCGGGGACTGGGCGCCGTGGTTCGCCGAGCAGCCCGCCCTGTTCACCGTGCCGGCGGCGTTCCTGGCCACGGTGCTGGCCAGCAAGGCGAGCGCGCGCCGGGTGCCGCACGACCTGAACGCGGTGATGCTGCGCCTGCACGCCCCGGACCCGCTGGGTTTCATGCGTGACCGGGCGGTCGCGCGGTTCGGTCAGGTGGAGGAGAAGACCCGCACCGGCCGCGGCCGCCACCGGAAATAACTATCTACTTCCAGTTACCGCCTTCCCCCGATCGCGGGGCCTGCGCGCATCCCCCATCAGGAGGATGATCCTCGGCACGACACTTGATCGAGGGAGGTCTCCTGTGAGCAGTGGCGAACCGATGACCGAAGCCGACTGGAAGCGGGTCCAGGCCAGTCCGGAATTCCGGCGCCTGCGCAAACGGCTGCGGAATTTCGTCTTCCCGATGACCGTGTTGTTCCTCGGCTGGTACCTGCTCTACGTGGTGCTCGCGGCTTACGCGCACGATTTCATGTCCACCGAGCTGGTCGGCAACATCAACGTGGGCCTGGTGCTCGGCCTGCTCCAGTTCGTCTCCACCTTCGTGATCACCGGCCTGTACGTCCGGCACGCCAACCGCCACCTCGACCCGGTCGCGGACCAGCTCCGCGGTGAACTCGAGGGGAGCGCGCGGTGAACCTGGCGCAGGCCGTGCAGGGGTCGAACCCCGCGCTCAACATCAGCATCTTCGGCGCCTTCGTGGTGGTCACGCTGGTGATCGTGTTCCGGGCGTCGCGGAACTCGAAGACGGCGTCGGACTACTACGCCGCCGGACGCGCGTTCTCCGGGCCGCAGAACGGGATCGCCATCTCCGGCGACTACCTGTCGGCGGCCTCGTTCCTCGGTATCGCGGGGGCGATCGCGGTCTACGGGTACGACGGTTTCCTCTACTCGATCGGGTTCCTCGTCGCCTGGTTGGTGGCTTTGCTGCTGGTGGCGGAACTGCTCCGGAACACCGGGAAGTTCACCATGGGCGACGTGCTGGCCTTCCGGATGCGCCA